>CAYVGO010000051.1:0-17141 GCA_964450725.1 uncultured Muribaculaceae bacterium | reverse complement strand
ATTTCGGTTTTATCTTCTGCTTTGTTGCAGGTTTCTTTTTGATAAACAGCAAAGAAAAGATTTGTGCCTTTGGCGGCTTCAACAAATTTATCTTGCTTATGACGAGTTTGTCCTACTGCAAACTTATCAGCTTTTTCATACCAACGCACTTTTAAAATAGGCTGATGACTTTTACCATTGTTCAATGCTTTGATATTGCGATTCATTTCTTCAATACCTTCGGGAGAAAATGCCAGTTCAGGGTCATTATCTTTTTGTTCTAAATGTTTCAATAAAATCTTTTGAATACCCGTATCAGTAATGCTGTCCATGATTTTCGTTTTGTCAAAACTCGTATCTAAAGGTTTTCGTGTAGCAAAGAATCGTTCTTTGGTTTCTTTTGTAAAATAATAAACCTTTATTTTTGAGAGGTTTACATCACTCCAAACATCTTTATTATCGTCAAAATATTTCTTGATTTTCTTGACATCTAAACCATTGTTTTTTAATTCAATGATTTTTTCTTTAAACTCTTTCTCTACTATTGATTTTGGGTTTTCAAGGGCGATATTCAAAGAAACTTCTTTTATCTTTCGCAAATTTACCTCTCCAAAAACAGTGTCTTTGTGCATTGATTTACGAATTGCCCAACTGTCTCCTTTAGTTTGTTTTACTTGTTGTTTTTTGCCCTTTTCGTCAAACTTTTGATACTGATTGACGGATTTATTAATGACTCGCAAGTTTTTCTTGAAACTTACAATGATTTCGTCTAAGGCACTTTTTACATCTTGCGGAAAGGTATCCCAAGGTTTAAAATACTCTTTGGGAACTTGCTTTTTTATTTTTTCAGAACTGTCAACCCAAACATCATCACTGTTTTTTACTTTTTTAGTTACTTCAATTTCTTCAAATCGGCGTAATAATTTTGCTAATCCTCGCTGTATTTCAAATTTTTGAGATTTTGCATTTTCATTGTTCAAGTATTGTACATGCTCTCTTGTTGTACATGCAATTACAACCGCATCCATCGCATGATGACGATGGTCGATGCGTTTTGTTGTAAATCCTTTTTTCAATTCAAATGGCACCGTTGGAATCACATGCCCTTCTCTACTTATTGAGGTAAAATCAGTCGAATGGGTTAATTCGTTCAATCGCTCAAAACGCGGCAAAACTAATTTATTCCATTGTTCATTGATGCCCCAATCTTGTTTTAAAATACTTGTAATGGCTCCCGTTACAGGAATTACATTTTTAGAAGTAGGCTCTTGTTCATACTCCCCATTTTCTACCTTCTCGCGAACAATATTTGATAACAACCTTTTAATTTCTTTACTAATATAGCGAGTATCATTTAATTGTCGTTCAATAAATTTGTCTTCAATATCGCTCATCAATAATTTTTTCATTTTGCCTTTGAGATTGGCATAATTATCTTTTACAAACTTCTCGTAGCCTTCAACAGATAAAACAGTAACTGTTTTAGTGCCGATTTGTACTTTTTCGCCATGATGATTTGAAATAAATTCATAACCCAATTGATTATCTTTTAATTTATTGACCTCTGCTTCACAAATCACTTTATTGCTAAATGAATCGTCAAAAAAACGTGATTTGGGAATAATATGTTCAATTTCGTAAGCAGGTGTAAACAGTTTTGCCAATGGAATCATTTCATTTGTATAAGGCGAGCGATACTTTTGTTCCAACCAAAGTTTATACTTTGTTATTTCTATTTTTGTAGGTTGGGCATTTTTTGCCATCTTAGAAACAAAGTCAAAGTCAACATCATCTTTGTTTAAATTTCCAAGAGCATATTCTTCATAAATTCGTAGAATATCTTGTTGCGTTGGAGAGTAAGGACGTACATTGTCAATATTATATTCAGGTTTTTCAAACTCCATCAACATTGCCTTGATACGCAGGTTAGTGTTTTCATTTTCGGTAATTTGAGAAGTCATCTGTTTTCGCTTATCGGCCGGATTTTTCATTTCACGCCCTAACTCTACATGAATTTCAGCAATTTGCCCCCCATTTCTCTGAATGTTTTCCCAAATATCACGTACCGTACGCAAGGTTTCCAATATTACTTGTTCCACAATCGGATTTCGTAAAGAATGCTGCTTGAAATTCTTAATATATTGTTCTAAATCCTCCACATTTCCCCATTTTGTAATCTCCTTAACTTCTGAAAATCTATCATATACAATATATGAAGCCAACCATTCAGGCAACGCTTTAAAATGCGAAATGGCTGTTAATGAAATGGTATTTTCTCTTACACGATTTTTAATCTTCTCATCAAACTCGCCCGTAATAATTTTCTCAATTCGTTCTTTAGTTTTAGCGTCAAGTGCATCTTCGCTCCAGTATTTTCCCATTCGCATAAGTGGAAGCAGTTTTTTTATTGCTTTTTCTGAAAAAGAACCGTAGTCCTTTTTGAAAGGTTTACAATTTTTGAAACTATCTACAAATTCTGCATTTAATTGATATTTTGAAGCAAAAGAAGATAATGCTTTTTCAATTTCAAATTTATCTTCTACTGAATATAAAATATGCCAAAGGTATTGCTCTATTTCTTTTGTGAGAAAATCAGCAGAAATATTTGCTTTTTCAAGTTTATTCAGAATTAAATTTCGAGTTTCATTACACGGATAGGTTTTATCTTCTACATAATTCCAACGGTAATTTTCTGCATTTTTCTTTAAGCCAAAAGCAGGATATTTTAAGAATGTTTTTTGTTCAACTTCTTTTCTGTCGTTTAGCCATTCAAAAAGAGCCACATAATCCTCTTCATTTTTCAAAAATTCAGAAGTTACATCAACATCGGTTTGTAATTTTGTTTTCACTTTTATTGGCTCATTATCAAATAAACTCGGTTGATATTTCTTTATATCAATACTTTTTTCACGTTCATAGATTTTTAGATTGGCAATAAATTTCCATAACCGGAACTCTTGAAACAAAGGATTTGATTTTGCAATACACTTTAAAGGCTGTTTAATAATTGTTTCAACTTCATTTTTATCCTTTCCTTTAAAATATCTTACTTCAAACGGACAATCACTTATCAACGATTTTTTGCTTTTTAATGGACGTTGATAAAACAGAATATCTTTGATAAACAAATCTCTAATAGAATAATTTGCAATATTGTTTCGGTGACTCTCATTGTTTGCATATAATTCTTTTATACACTTTTGAAACAATGATTTATCTTTTAATTCTACATGAAATTCGGATTGTTTTTGTAAGATTTGCTCCAATTCCTCTCTGTAAAATTTTCTTTCTATAGTTCTCACTAATTTACCACGAACTTTTTGAGATGGATTTCGCAAGAGAGAATCATAGATAAATGTTCCTACTGTTTTTTGAGAATCCTGTAAGTCTTTTTCTGTTTTCAACTTAATCAGTTTCCATTCTGTTTCCCATTCGGCATCTGTTGGAATTGCAAAACGCTGACTTATTAAACCATCATCATCTTTTTTATCATTTCCATCGGAATCAATATTTACTGTGGCAATAATATTTTTTTCTAAACCAATCCATTGCGGTATTTCTTTTTTGAAAATCTTACCCTTATTTCCATCCTCTAATTCAACTAATAAAATTTTCAATCCTTTATACTCTTTTCCAGTATCAATAATATCCCTGATTACTTTTTTATCAAAGTATTTACGTGTTTTTGCTGTTTTTATTCCTTCCTCCTCATCTTCACCACGCAATTGATAATAACCGCGCTTTTGATTGAAATTCAATAACAACCAAGCCAATTCTTCTTTGGTGATTTTCTGCGTTAATGCTTTTTTACGCAAATAATAAATAGTCCAATCTAACGGAACTTTCTTATCATTAGCAACTAAATCAGGTTGATTTTCGGCAAAATCAACTAACATTTCTTGGAAAGAATCCATAAATAAAAATTGGTTTTTACCATTTATTTCTTGCCATGCCAATTTCAGTTCTTGATTTTCTAAAAACTTTCCAAACCATTTTTGCTCATTTCTATCCCAACCTATTTTGTTAGCATAGTGTTCCGGCAAGAAACCTAATACATTCAACACTCGGTGTAATCGCTCACGACGCAATAAACATCGCTCACGCAAACGGCGAACACCTCTCGCATCAGTTCTCCCTTTAGTTTTAGAAACAGAAGTGCCACTATTAAACTTACCCATCTCATCGGCATCCATCGGTATTATCCGACTTCCCATATCATCAATTTTTTGCGGTTTCAATTTACCACCTTCGGTTTCTATTACCGAAACCACTGCCCAACCAATGCTATTGGTTCCTAAATCAAGCCCTAAAATCTTTTTCATAAAAATAAATTGTTTAAACTAATACCTTATTAAAACTTCACCTGCCAATATTTATTAATTACTAAATACAATAAATCACCCTTACTTGACATATAAGAAACTTATATTTAAGATTAAATGTTGTAACTCATCATTTGTTTTGCAATACTATTTTGAAATATTTATGACAAAAATAGAAAATATTTTTGTAAAATTAAAAAATATATTTTATCTTTGCATCACAATTTTGAAGCAATTCACAATAAGGATTATTCCGTTGTGAAAACATTGAAAGCGGGAGAAAGGTAACTTTCTCTCGTTTTTTTTATACTTTTGTAATTCAAATCCAATGCCTATGAACCCCATCTACGAAATTGCCGGAGGACAGCCTACAAAAGGAGAAATTGAATGTTTTGGAGCTAAAAACTTTGCAACCAAAGCCATTGTTGCATCACTGCTAACGACCGAAAAAACTGTATTAACAAATGTTCCCGACATCGGAGATATTGATATTACGTTAGATATGGTCAATAATATTGGAGTAAAAACAACCTTTGACCGTAAAAATCATATTTTAGAAATTGACCCATCCAACATGACCTCCAATGCGATTACCATGCCTCATTCCGGTAGTAATCGTATCCCTATTTTATTACTTACACCACTCTTACATCGCTTTGGTGAAGCCAAAGTACCTGTTTTGGGAGGTTGTAAAATCGGCGCTCGAAATGTAGATTTTCACCTGCAAGCAATCGAAGAATTTGGAGCAACCTTAGAAATCAGCACAAAAGGCTACACTGCAAAAAGTAAAGAAAAACTAAAAGCTACACATTTTACTCTACCCTACCCGAGTGTCGGTGCTACAGAAACCTGCCTTTATCTGAGTGTTTTGGCAAAAGGTACTACAGTTATCAACAATGCGGCATTAGAACCTGAAATTATTGACCTTATTACCATGCTAAGGGCCATGGGTGCTATTATTTTTACAACACCCGGCAGAACTATTAAAATCGAAGGGGTCAATGAATTGTCGGGTTGTACGATGCGGATTTTGGGAGACAGAATTGAGGCCGCTTCATGGGCTTGTTTGGCATGTGCTACGGACGGAGACATTACTGTCAAAGGAATAAAGCCTGACACGATGGGAAATTTCTTGTCTTATTTTATGCAAATTGGAGGAGGAGTAGAACTTACAGGTTATGAAACATTGCGGTTTTTCAGAAAATCTTCACTAAAATCTACCATGATACAAACCGATGTATATCCGGGATTTTCTACAGACTGGCAGCAACCGTTTGCTATTTTGCTAACACAAGCACAAGGTGTTTCTATTATTCATGAAACAGTTTATGAAAATCGATTCGGGTATTTAGAACTGTTAAACTCCTTGGGAGCAGACACTCGTGTCTCTACCTATTGTCTCGGCGAAGCATGCCGATTTAAAGATAAAGGTTATTATCACAGTGCAATTATTACAGGAGCAACCCCTTTAACGGCTAAAGGAATTTTAGACGTTCCAGACCTCAGGGCTGGATTAGCTTATGTTATTGCTGCGGCAATTGCAAAAGGTAAATCTGTTATTCGAGGAATTGAATTTATTGAGCGTGGCTATGGCGATTTATCAATAAGGCTACAGAATATCTTGGATATTCAACGAAAATAACCCATAATCTGAAGTTTGGATAAAAAACACCTTTAAGTTTATTAAGGAAACCTGTCTTTCTAAAATGCTTCTGCCATATTAAAATAAAGTAATGTTTTTTTCTCTATCGGATTATACCCGAAATCCACCCTGAAATTAATTCTTGGCTGCACTTCAAAACGTACTCCCAATCCTATATTAGGTAAAGTACCTTCTATTTTAAATAAGTAGGGGCCAATCAATCCAGTTCCCGCCCATGCTACAAATCCCAAGCGATTGACTATTTTTTTCCACGTTGTACTTCGGTCTGTATTAAACATCTGCCTGTATTCAATAATCGCAAGATAACTTGACAAGTCTCGGTATTGCCCTACATAATATCCTCTTAAATCAAACGGAGAACCTGATAATGGCATCCGTGTAAAAGGAACTTCTCCTAATGAACTTTTGCCTGAAATCATCCAACTTAATACTTTTCTGTAAGCAAAAGAATAGTATTGTCTATAATCAACATTTAATGTTGCAAATCGATAACGACTTCCCAAATAAGGTTCGTAGTAGGTTAATTTAACATCAAAATATAATCCTTTATATGCGTTGATCGGAAAATCTCTTGTATCATAAGAACCACTTACTCCAATTCCCAAATTAAACATAGATAACCTTGTAGAATCTCCACCTAATTCTTTGTAATTACGGTCTTCAATAATTCCTTTTGCCGGCTTTGCAACTTTTTCCCAAACAATATCCATCATCGGCCCTAAAAAAAGGTTTGTTTTCGGAATTCGAAATACCACAATAGGAAACGCTTCAAAAAGAGAGGATAAATAGAGTGTCGTACTGTCACTTCTCACCCTGCTTTTGTTAGTAGAATAACCCACTCCATAATAATTATCATATACTTGCTTATAGGAAAACAAGCCTGAAATTCGTAAATTATCTCCCGAAAAAAAGAACTGAGGGCGTGAAGATACATTAAATCCTACCCCACCTCGACCCAATAATATGGCTGCCATTGTAGAAATCACCGTAGGTAAAGATACTGTATCTTTGGGATTGGTTCTGAAACTGAAAAGTGAGGTTATTCCTAAAGAAAACCCCAAGTCCGGAGTATAACCCGGACCTCCGAGAAGACTCCAATGTAAATTCTTAACTTTTTTTTGAGACGTACTGTCTTGTGAAATACTATCTTTATTTTGTGCTAAAACGATAAAAAAACCAAACAACCACAAACAAGTCAATACAACTTTTTTCATCGATAAATTTAATTTGATTAAGGTAGTAATTAATGATTAACGTGATCTTTACTTTTTATTGTTGATAATAATCTGCTGCATTTCATCCATGATTTTAGGATTGGCCGCAATAATATTTTTGCCGAAGATGTAATCGTTTCCTTTTGCCATGTCTGTTACTTTTCCTTCGGCTTCCGCAACAATTAAACTTCCTGCGGCGACATCCCAGGGAGATAATCCAAATTCAAAAAAGCCATCAAACCTTTCAGCCGCAAGGTAAGCCAAGTCTGTAGCCGCAGAACCCATACGGCGTACACCTTGTGCTTGTTCCATAAATGTTTTGAGTATTTGAAGATAAGTATCAATATAAGCATATTGCGTGGTTGGAAATCCTGTTGCAATAAGTGCGTTATCAAGGGCAACAGGTTTCCTAATCAGTAATCTTTTACCATTACAAAAACTTCCGTTACCGATTGTTGCCATAAACATTTCGTCTGCTCCAATTTCATAAACCACCCCTAAAATAACCTTACCCTTTTGCATCAGTGCTATACTAATAGCATAAGGATAGAGTCCATGTACAAAATTGGTTGTACCGTCTAAAGGGTCTATCACCCATTGAAAATCACGTTGTAGATCTTTTTGTATGGTAGATTCTTCGGTAATAAATCCTGCTTCCGGTAAAATAATTTGCAATTGTTTTACTAACTGTTGTTCGGCAGTTTTATCAACATAAGATACTAAGTCATGTACTCCTTTAAACTCTACTTTGGTAATATCAAATTGGGTTCTTTCGTTGCGAATAAAACTACCTACTTCGGCAACTATAGAAGTTACATTCTTTGCGGTTTTTTGTAAGTCTATCATGAATTTATTTACATATTGCATTATACACTGATTGAGCTGTACAGAAAATCAGCACACTTTCAATCAGTGTCATCTGTGTTCTATTCAAGATAAAGTTTGACGGCATGGTAAGTAACTTAATATCTTTTACGACTACTTTTCTATTCTCTGTGCAATTTCTGCACTATTTTTTACCGGTACAATTAAGTATTCATAAGTAAAAGATTCTTTTGGAGAAATAAGATATTGTCTGTAAGGACGTGCTCCCCAACTGTTGTCACCCGCTAAACCTTGTTGCTTGTAATCAACACATACTTCTACAAAGTTGCGAGGAGTAATGTCATTAACGTGAGTATGTTTACGAAGATTGTTTTTTGCTGCAGCAGGATCTTTTTTGTCAGTTTTAGAGAAGTTCTGCCATTGGTACGGATGATTAGATTCTTCCGAATCAAAATCTTCAATCGTATTGTTCAAAGCACTAAAACTTACTGGAGCATCAACATTAGTAGTCATAATCAATAATCCTTTTTGATTTTTGTCAGTCAAGGTAAACCATCGAGTATCGGTTTTATATCCGTTTTCCTGTGGTCTTACATAAGGATAATATTGGTCTGCAACTTTACCGGCATATAATCCAATATTGGTACCCCAATTTCTATCGCAGTAGTTTTCTTCCGGACCTCGTCCGAAATAAGTCAGATTATCAAAAGTCGCCGGAACTCTAAAACGCATTCCTATTCTTGGAATTTCAGCCATTCGCTCTCCTTTGTCCAAACCTTTATATTGTGCATTAACTTTGACTTCACCGTTATCAAAGAATTCATAACTTACAATATATTTTAATCCGTCGTGCAACAAATAATCAACAGTTAATCGATTATTTTCTGCATTCACTTCTGTCTTAAAGTTTTTACCGTTTTGTTTCCAAACTTGACATCTGTTAGGCATTCCATTTCCATAATCGTTGTCTGTCGGTGCTCTCCAGAAATTAGGTTGTAGTCCGAATCCGCTTTGAACATACTCTGTTCCATTGGCTTTATAAGAGGTAACAATTCCTTTTTGTTGATCAAATACAAATTGCATTGCTTTGGCTGTTGCTGTATATACATTGCCTTTTTTTGTTATTTTCACACTGCTTTTATTTTCGGGCAAAGAGGTTACATTAGTACTAATGGGCAATTTGAATTGCTCTGTTGCTACTACAAAGTTTTGAGGAATGCCAATCGTGGCATTTCTTGTACTGACATAGAAGTTTATAAAGTATTCACAACCGGCTTTTGGCTCAATATCACTTATGGGGACAATAATGTCTTTTTTACTTTTACTGCAATTCCGAAGCGAAGAATGGGGTGCTAAAGAAGTGGAGATATTTCCCGTTTTAATCTCTTTTTGATTGGCAAATATTTTATAGGTAATATCATATTGATTTAAATCTGTAAAATAGTGCCAGTTTTCAATTCTCACTTTACCTCCTTTCAAATCTACGGGCTTGAAGTGGACATATTGATAACATTTTTTGATTTCTGCCATTGCCGGATGAGGTGTTCTGTCCGGATTCACAATTCCATTACACAAGAAGTTTCCATCCGAAGGCATATCTACTCCAAAATCTCCACCATAAGCCCAATATGATTTCCCTTTTTTGTCTTTTACCAAAATACCTTGGTCAATCCAATCCCAGATAAATCCGCCTTGTACGTCAGGATTGTTATAAATTGCCAACCACTGGTCTTTAAAATTACCTGTACTGTTTCCCATAGCATGAGCATACTCTGAGGCTATATAAGGTCTGTCAACTTGTCCTTCAAAATTACGGGCACTTGGATATTGCGGCACGTAAATGTCTGTATTCCAATCTAACAATGAACGTTCGCTTTGTACCGGACGACTTCCGTCAACTTTTTTCAAGTAATTGTAAGTCTCATAAAAGTTAATTCCATTCCCTGCTTCATTTCCTAAAGACCAAAATGCAATGCTTGGATAATTTTTATTACGTTCATACATATTTACAACTCTATCCATGTGTGGGGTCAACCATTTAGCATCTTTTGCCAAACTTCTTTCATCATAACCCATGCCATGTGATTCTATATTGGCTTCATCGCAAACATAAATTCCAAATTCGTCACACAATTCATAGTAACGACGCTGTTGCGGATAGTGAGAATTTCTTACGGCATTAATATTATTTTGCTTCATCAATGTAAAATCGTTGATTAAATCACTTTCAGTAACATAATGACCCGTATTTTCATTATGCTCATGAACGTTAACACCTTTGATAAGTACGGGTTTACCATTGACCAAGAAACTTGTTCCTACGATTTCATAGGTTCTAAAGCCTACGCGTGTAGAAGTATATTCGGTGATTTTGTTATTTTGCTCAACATTAATTCTTAATAAATAAAGATTAGGGGTTTCATCTGTCCAAGGCAGTGCATTCTTAATAATTTCAGTGAAATTGACGGTCGATAAATTAGTAGAAGGTATGGAAATAGTTTGTTTTCCTGAAGATTTTTGTTGCTTGGTTTTGTCTAACAATTCATAGGAAACGGTTGCCTGTGAAGTTTGTGAAGTATTATTCTTTATTTGCAACTCTAAACCAAAAACACCATCTTTATAATTATTGATTAAAGGAGAGGTAACTTTAAAATCGGCAATGTGTACATTAGGCTGTGCATATAAATATACATCTCTTTCAATGCCGCTCATTCTCCAAAAGTCTTGACACTCTAAATAAGAGCCGGTACTCCAGCGATAAACTTCTAATGCCAAAACATTATTTCCTTCTACCAGATATTTGGTAATATTGAAGTCGGCAGGGTTTTTAGAGTCTTCACTATATCCTACTTTTTGACCATTGATATAAACATAAGTTCCTGACTTGATACCGCCGATTTGTAAAAATATTTGTTGCTCGGCCGGATTCCAATCTTTAGGTAATGTAAAATTACGACGATAAGAACCTACAGGATTTTCTTCGGGCAGTGTTGGAGGCTGCGGGTTACGGGGTTGAAATTCATAGGGATGGTTAACGTAGATTGCTGTTCCAAAACCTTGTACTTCCCAATTACCCGGAACTTTGATATCTTTCCATTTAGAAACATCAAAGGCAGGTTCATAGAACTTTTCTGGACGTTTCTTGTAGTCATCAACATAGTTAAATTTCCATGTTCCATTTAAAGAATAGTAATACGGAGAGGCTTCATAACGATTATTATCAGCTTGCGATTGTGTGGCATAACTCATAAAAGAGGCACGCGGTTTTTCTTTGTTAACGGCAACAACATCAACTGTTTGCCACTCAGGCTTAGATTGAGAAAAGAGCGTTGTACTAAAGAATAGCAATAAGGTTACACATAAAAAAGTAGAGCAATAAGAGGTAGTCTTCATAAGAAACAAGATTTGAGATTAAAAATTGGAAGCAAAAATAATTATAAATCATTACAATTCTAAATACTTTAAGCAATTTTAGTGCTTTATAACGAGATAAAGTGAATGATTCGCTTGATTATCGGAACTTGACACTAAGTTACACATCAGAAAAATGAGAACATAAATTAATTAGGTAGAGGTACTGTGATTAAATCTAATTTTGTTTGAATATAATTTGCTAATCCGTAATTTAGATTGAAAGATTACGGCATTTACCTACCTTTTATTTGGGATTACTGAAAAAAAAGGGTACTTTTGAAAACTTCGTATCAGACAATGTAAGTATCTACGACTGATACATTCTACTATTTCGACCGGCTGATTATCGCCTCCAACCTATTTGATTGTCAGCATGTAATTATCCCAAAGAGAACCAGTATATACACTTAAATACATATACCTATGAACAAAATTCAGTTATACACATTACAAAATTACCGTACCATTCCGCAAATGAATGGTGTTGACGAAGAAGTCAAAAGAGATATTGACATTGTAGGAAGAGTATTACCTTTTAAAACCAACAATTATGTTGTTAATGAATTGATTGATTGGAATAATATTGAAACAGACCCGATATTTACCTTGAATTTTCCTCGGCGAAACATGCTCAGTAAGCAACACTATAACAAAATCGCTAAATTGATGGCTGACAATGCCCCCGAAGAAGTAATTCATCAGGCTGTACAAAAAATTAGACTTACTCTTAATCCTAACCCTGCCGGACAAGAGCACAACATCCCTTTGCTGGGGAATGTAAAACTAAAAGGTGTACAGCACAAATATAATGAAACGGTATTATTTTTTCCCAGCCAAGGACAAACCTGTCATGCTTACTGTACATTTTGCTTTCGATGGCCTCAATTTTCAGGCATGAGCGGATTAAAGTTTGCCACGAAAGAAATTAACCTCTTGGTAGAATATCTTCATTTACACAAAAAAGTCTCCGATGTCTTGTTTACCGGAGGAGACCCTATGGTAATGAGTGCTTCGCTTTTAGAAAGTTATATTCTTCCGATATTAGAAGTAGAACACATCAAAACCATTCGTATTGGTACAAAATCATTGGCTTACTGGCCTTATCGGTACTTTAAAGATGAAGATAGCGAAAATATCATTGCTCTTTTTAAAAAAGTTACTCACTCAGGAAAAACACTCTCAATACAAGCCCACTTTAACCATCCGGTTGAACTATCTACGGAAGCAGTGCAAACAGCCATTCAACATATCAGAGCGACAGGAGCACAGATTCGTACTCAATCTCCCGTATTGCGTCACATTAACGACAACGCCGAATTGTGGAGTAAAATGTGGCGTAAACAAGTGGATTTAGGACTTATTCCTTATTACATGTTTGTTGCCAGAGATACCGGTGCTAAAGAATATTTTGAGTTGCCTTTAGAAAAATGCTGGAATATTTTCCGCAGAGCTTATCGTGAAGTAAGCGGATTATGCCGTACTGTAAGAGGTCCAAGCATGAGCGACCATGCCGGAAAAATTCAAATGCTTGGTGTGAGTGAGGTTGCGGGAGAAAAAGTATTTGTTTTGCGATTCATTCAGGCGCGTAATGCAACATGGGTACACAAACCTTTTTTTGCCAAATATAATCCTAATGCAACGTGGTTTAATCAGTTAGAGCCTGCATTTGGAGAGTCTAAATTCTTTTTTGAAAAGGAAAGAGGGAAAATGGTGGAAACAAAACCCTTTCTATTTGAGTAATAGATTTATCTTTAAGTCTGTTGACTAAAATCCAACTGGCTACAGAAGCCAATTTCTCTATTGCCGGCTTTAACTTTGGTCTGTTTCAATTCATTATTTTTATTTATCATCTGCCATAACGATAGACACTTCACCCGTCTAACGTTGGACACTGCCTATGTCTAACGTTGGACACTGCTTATGTCTAACGTTAGACACTGCCTATGTCTAACGTTAGACACAAGCAGTGTCCGTGCCGTACTGTTTCTACTCGACACTTATACCGTGCTTGAAACGTACTGTACGTAATTCTTTAACCGCTTTTCTTCCTTGTGAATTGCTATAAGTCCGTATTTCTACATGGTATTCTCCCTGTGGCAAACCGGGTATAACGATAATCAGTTCTTTGGGGTCGTTTTTAATAAGGTCAATGTCGTCAACTCTTACGGTGGGCTGTGCTTCATCAACAGGAATAAAGAATATACCCCAGTCGGTCTGTGCCTCTTCTCCCATGATTCGCATAGCCATGCCTTCTATGCGGAGGTTGCGATGAGGGGTAATGGTGGTTTGTATAACGCCTTGCGGGTCAACTTGTCCGATATGGGTTTTGGTATAGTAGTCATAGAGGTCAAAGATTTGCGGACCTATTTGTTTGATGTCTATCACTTCTACCGGTTGGCGGTTCAACTCTTCTTTAAAATCAGGACGGGCAGTAAAACGGGGTTCAAGGTAATGGCTTTTGTCGTCTCCCCAAATGGGTTTTCCGCTGCGAGTAGAGCCATGGGCACTTACCTGTAGGTGATAAAGACTGGTGTTAATCATTTTGCCGTCTAAAATGTCGCGACGTGCCTGCCTTTCAAACTGTGCTACGGCAGAAACCATAGTGTTATAGTCTATCTTACCGCCATTTTCTACCGAACGGAGACAAATCTCTTCAATAGATAGACTCTCTTCTGTACTTGGAGTAAACATGTATTCACCCGGTCTGAGCGAATTTTCGGAAATCTGTAACTTAATCATAACATGGTAAATTAAAATGTGAAAAATGTAATGTATAAAAGACGTAAAAGTATCACTTACAAATGCCTTTTGTTGAGTCAACAAAAGCAGAAAAAGACCGTGAACTCTAATTTATCAATAAATCAACCAAGAAAACCAATCAACAAGAAACCAAAATCAATAAAGACATTTTGCAGCACGGGAAGGAACAAAGGTCTGCAAGTGGCCACAAAGGTAATGTTTATTTTTTGAATAAGAAAGAATGAAGTGTTAATAGTTAAGAATGTCGAAGAGAAATCACCCTAAAATCTTGGTAGAAAGGTCTAATATAGAGAGGTTGCGTGCAAGGTCTCAAACCCGAATTGCCAAGAGATATTGCAGCCATTCTTGGCTGAGATGTGGCACGCAACCTCTCTACATGCGCGGGAGATTGTCAAAGGTTTACGTCTGACTCAGAAAAAAGTAGAGATTATCTAATGGAGTTCCTTCCTGTAATCAAAAGGGTTGAGATTGTTTTAAAACTTACAGGTAATGTTAAAGTTGATTCTGCGTCCGGTCAAATAATTGGGTACTGCAGCATACTGGCTGCCCTGTATATCGATTTGGGATAGGGTACGCAACCATGTGTATGATGCTACATTGTCAAACTTAAACAGATTCAGAACATCGACCGATATTTTTAGACTTTCAATATATTTTATCCACTTTACGGGACGTGAAGCATCAAAAAAAATGTAGGATAACCCTATGTCAATACGTTTATATCCCGGACTTCTGAAGGTTTTGTCATATCCTGATTCATAAGAAACATGGGTCGGCAGCCCTGTGCCATAAGAGAGTAACATTTGAAATTGCAGGCGCGAGAAGTAGGGAATTTCATCGGCAATATATGCTGAAGCGGAGAGTAGTTGGTCATTGGTCATCGGAAAATAACCCGAGGTGTTGTCTGTCATTTTTTGTCGGGCTTGCATCAGCGAGAGGCTTATCCATGATTCACCGCTTTCTACCAACAAGGCATTTAACTTCATGTCAATACCATAAATATAACCCTTTGTTATGTTTTCTGCAGCATAAGTTAGTCTTACGTTTTCTTGTGAGTAGGGCACTAAATCCCATAAATATTTATAATATCCTTCGGCAGAAAGGCGCAAGGGAATGTGAACATTAT
The DNA here is from genome assembly GCA_964450725.1 of uncultured Muribaculaceae bacterium. Classification (GTDB taxonomy): domain Bacteria; phylum Bacteroidota; class Bacteroidia; order Bacteroidales; family UBA932; genus CAYVGO01. The sequence goes on along the minus strand of CAYVGO010000051.1, from coordinate 1,838 downwards.
TTAAAGAATAACTTACTCCGACAATGGCATGGGTCGATTTTTGACTGCGTAACCGTTGATTGATATTGCCGTTGTCGTACCGCAACTCTTTATAAAATGGCGGCTGTTGATACATTCCGCCTGAAATGTAATATTGAAGTTGTTTGTATTGGTGAGGGAAAAAGAGTAAAGATAGCCGCGGAGAAATCAAAAACTCATTATTGTTAGGAGTATAGGTAAATCTAAGCCCTCCATTAAACCGTATAGATAAGTTGGAAAATTGATGGTAATAGCGCTCTTCGGCAAAAAGAGTGTAAGACTGTGATAAAAATTGATGCTGCCCGCTACGATAGTAATCAACCGTTAACTCTGTTGGTGAGGGTGGCGGAATAAAAAATCCGGCAGAATCTAAATAACGGTAACTTTGATTTTGGTCTTGTACGGTATGTACCTGAACTTTGGCTCCGATTTTGAGAGAACCGTATTTGTGGTGTTGCCAAATGGCATTCACATCTGCACTGTAAATATGGGTATTCAATTGGTTTCTGGCATAATCATATAAACCGCCTACAGCATAATTGGTTTCCGTAATACCGGGTTTAGTGGTCATGCCGTCAGCATCCTTAAAAAAGTATTGGCTTAAAATGTCGTATCGCTCTTTTTCATAAATTCCCTGTACGGCCACTGTTGATTCAATACTCCAGTCTGATAAAGGTTTCCACAACAAGCGTACGCCTTGTAACCACTGTGTGTAATTATCTTTTTCATCTCCTTCAAAATAAACCCTGAACGTAATCGGACGATTGACCGTACCAAAAGATGTTTCACGGTCTGTAGGTTGAAAGTAGTAATTATTGAAACTCAGAATGGTTACTAAATTTAATTTGAGGTATGGTGTAAGTTGAAGGTTAATGTTGTTTTGCAGGTCAATGTAGTTAGGACTATAACTTCCTCTCTCTTGCAAAGTGTTCAATAGATAGTTATTATTTCTGTACCTTACTCCGGTGGTTGATGAAAACTTACGGTCGGCAGAACAAAAGTCGGCAGCTATCTGTGCTCCCAAGAAGTTAACCTCAACAATAGCAGTGTTTTTTTGCGGTTCTTTGTAGTGAATGTTTAAAACAGAGGATAATTTATCTCCAAATTCAACCCCAAAACCACCGGTAGAGAACTCTATCCTTTCTGTTAACTGAGCATTGACAATAGATAACCCTTCTTGTTGAGCATTACGAATTAACAACGGACGATATAACTCAATGCCATTGATATATACTAAGTTTTCATCAAAACTTCCTCCGCGGACAGAGTATTGCGAAGAAAATTCATTGCCGGACTGTACACCGGGTAAAACTTTCAGTAAAGACTCTATACCGCTTAAAGTTGTACTAAAACGTTGGGTTACGGAATTTGAAAAGTTAGAAAAACCGGTTTGAGTTCTTGACGTAGAAACTTCTGCTGCACCTATATTCGTTATGCTGTCTTGGGCTTGCAGAGAAACGGTTACGAACAAGAAAACTGTGGCAATAATCAAGAATTTGTTAGACTTCAAGGTCGTTTAAGTAAAAGTGTATTAACTTCAATGGTACAAAAGTACGACATTTTAGAAGATTTGTAACTATTTAGCCTCACACTTAGTACAGAAGGAGTTTCTGTAAATGTGGAGGAATTTCTGTGAATAGTGATTATATCAAAGTTTTGGCTCATCATTATTAAAGATGTAACTTTGTGTAATAAATCATACGAAATATATGAGAAAAGATGCGACTTACTCACTAAAAAGATTATATAATATTCGCTATTGGGCAGTATTGCTTTGGGCAGTACTACCCAATGCTCTTTTTGCTGTAGAGCAACAAAAC
>CAYVGO010000050.1:0-17201 GCA_964450725.1 uncultured Muribaculaceae bacterium | reverse complement strand
TATTCCGATTGGAAAGTAAGAATAAACAGTGGTTTATTGTCTTCGCATAGCCGGAAAAAGACAGGAAAAGCATCCTTAAGGAAGAATCTGAGATGACGTACTAAAACTTTTTGTTTTACTAAGGGATATAGAAACGTTAAAAACAAAATCGACCACTGAATATCAGTAGTCGAGCCATTCTTTTTTACATTTACTATGTTTTGTCAGACAGCAATAATTCTATTTAATGTTCTGCCATTGGACAACTTCTCCTTGCGAAGTTTTCATATCCCTGTCCCCATTATAAATAGCAAAGCATTGCTCAGGTGTTGCACCCGATAATTTTGCCCATTTGGAGATACCCTTGAAAAAATCGGAAGAGTATGTTGCTCCTGCTTTAATTTCATAGGCATATTGCTTGCCTTCGATGGTGCGTAACAAGTCAACTTCATTCCCCGTGCTATCTCGCCAGAAAGATAGATTTGTATTTTCACCTTTATTGTATGTCTCCTTGACCACCTCATTAATCACGAGGTTTTCAAATAAACCTCCACGAAGAAAGTGAGTAGTTATTTGCTCAGCACTTCTTATATCAAGTAGCGAGCAAGCTAATCCCGTATCATAAAAATAGAGTTTAGGAGTTTTCACCAACCGTTTTGCATAATTATTATGATCCGGCTTGAGCAAATAACAAATATAACTTGCCTCTAAAATAGAAATCCAAGAGGTTGCCGTTGTAACAGATACTCCACATTCATTGGCAAGTGATGAGATATTGAGCAACTGTCCAATGCGTCCTGCACACAATTTTAAGAAACGAATGAATTTACTCAGGTCTCCGATATTTCGCATTAACCGTACATCACGTTCAACGTATGTCTGAATGTAGAATGGGTAATAATCGGTGGGAGTAATATTTTTATCGTAGAGGCGGGGGTATGCACCTTTGAAAATTTCTTCATCAACAGTGTGCGGAAGTATATTGCTTTCTTTCATTTCATGATGAGAAAAAGGCAGTAGTCGAAGAATTGCTGTTCGTCCCGCAAGGGATTGATTAACACTTTCCATCAGGAGGAAATTGTGAGAACCTGCAAGCAAATACATTCCCTCCTTGTTTTCTGTGTCCGTATGAGTTTGGATGTACGAAAAGAGTGATGGTACTCTTTGAACCTCATCAATAATTGTTTTATCCGGATAAGTTGCCAAAAAACCTCTCGGATCTTCTGTTGCAAAGAGTCTCATATCCGGATCTTCTAAAGACACATATTTATATGTTGGAAAAGATGTTTTGAGCAATGTCGATTTACCCGATTGTCGAGGCCCCGTAAGGGTAACAATCGGGTACTTTCCTGTCAATTCCAACAATCTGTTTTTTAATGTTCTTTCTATCATATTAATTTTATTTGCGCAAATCTACTACAAAAAAGTGAATCTGCAAATGTGGCACCTGGTTATTGTGATCATTGAATTTTTGTCTGTAACAAGAGTAAGGGTGGACAGTAAACGGTCAATAGATGACTAAGCCATTCTTTTTAATACCTGTAAGGCGAGGAGAAACTCTCTACGAGTTTGTGTATAACCGTTGTTTGTTGTATGGTTGAAAATTGATTTCACAGAGCAAGAGTTTTTGCATGTACCATAATAATGTAGTATTTTTGCGGCAAATTAATGTAAATAAAATTTAAAAATAGAGTCGTTATGAACAAAATTAAAGTTGCCGTTGTAAGTTATGGAAATATTGGACGCTACACCGTAGAGGCATTACGGGCAGCAGAAGATATGGAGTTGGTGGGAGTTGTACGCAGAGCAAGCAGTGCCGGTAGTATTCCCGCAGAACTGCAAGGAGTGAAAATTGTAAGTAATATTGATGATTTAGGAAAGGTTGATGTCGCTATTTTGTGTGGCCCTACCAGAACAATTCCCGAAACTGCTTTAGAGATTGTCAAAAAAGGAATAGCCACCGTCGATAGTTTCGATATTCACGGAGATGCTTTGTGGAATTTGTGTACATCTCTTGATGGTGCTTGTAAAAAAAGTGGAGCACGTTCCATTATCAGTGCCGGCTGGGATCCGGGTAGTGATTCTGTCGTACGTTCTTTATTGTTGGCTTTAGCCCCCAAAGGAATTACTTATACCAATTTTGGTCCCGGTATGAGCATGGGACATTCTGTTGCTGCAAAAAGTAAAAAAGGGGTAAAAGATGCTTTGTCAATGACCATTCCGACAGGAACCGGTGTACATCGCCGAATGGTTTACGTAGAGTTAGAGGCTGATGCCGATTTTAAAACCATAGAAAAAGAGATAAAAACAGATGCTTATTTTGCTAAAGATGAAACTGTAGTAACTCAGGTAGAGTCTGTTGATGCTTTGAAAGATATGGGACATGCCACACACATAGAACGAAAAGGCGTATCGGGCATTACGCAAAATCAGTTGTTTGAATTTAGAATGCACATCAATAATCCGGCACTGACGGCTCAAATTTTAGTATCTTGTGCCCGTGCGGTTTTACGTCAGCAACCCGGTTGTTATACTATGCCGGAAATTCCTCCATTTCATTATTTACAGGGAAGCAGAGAACAACTGGTGAAAAGTTTAGTTTAGTTATCAATAAAATTATAGTAATTATGACAATCAGAAGATTTAAAAAAGAGGTAGAATATTTTACATCAGTGATGGTTTATCACTGTACTTCAGAGGTAATCAACCAAGATGACGCTGCGCTGGCAAAACAGGAGGCATTGTTGAATAAGATTATCAATGTTAATAGTTCCATGAGGATAAAATGTAATGCCTACCCTAAAAATAATACTAAAAAGTATTTTAAGGAATTACATACAGAATTTCAAGGGGCGTTAAATGCACTTGCCAAAGAGTTGGTAGAAATAGCATAAGTTTTCAATAGCAGATGCTGTTGAATTGTAGTGGTGAGATAGATAAGCATTATTGTAAAATGACTAATTTTTCAATATGTGAGGCTACCTCATCACTACTGTTTTTTACGGTCAGTTTGTAAAGATATACACCGCGTCCTATTTTATCTCCGAAGTCATCTCTACCATCCCACTCAATCGGAGTACTTCGTAATGATGCCGAACCCTCCATTGTATAATGCCGAATGGTTTTGACTAACTTTCCTGATACGGTGAAAACCTGTATCATTACTTCCATAGACTGGTAAGGACGATTGTGTTCGAAAAAGAACGCCGTTTTCTGGGTAAACGGATTAGGGTAATTGAGTACGTGAGAGAGGGTAAATTTTTCTTCTTTGGCAATGACAAATTGCAGCGTTGCCTGACTTCTGTTGCCGGCAATGTCGCTGGCAGATAGTGTTGCCGTATATTGTCCTTCGGGCATTGTTGGTAAAGGGTACTGAATACTTCCTTTGGTAAAAGAGTTGACTTCGGCTTTGTAATAGCGGTTCAAAACGTGAGGTGTGGTTGCGTTTGAAATTTCTAAAAGAATATCCTGATTTTCTCCGCCAAAGGTGTTGATACCCGATGAGTCGGTCAATTTAGCAATAAAGATGGGACTGTTATTGGTAATTCCTCCGGAGACAAAACGTTCGTCATTCATGTAAAGCAACATTTCCGGACCTTGTGTGTCTGTGAGTGTGTTGTTTCCCAATCCTCCGACTTTTGAGGTGATGTTATGGCCGTCAATGAACCCTTGTTGTATTTTTCCAAAGGCAGTAATCTTACTTTCTCTGAAAGTTTCTCCTATATTCTTGGGAATAATAAATGTTGAAGTAAACAGATTGTTTTGTGTTGTTACTTTTCCTTTAAAAAGTCTTTTATCCCAAACTTTATAGGTATAAGGAGTGTTGACAGTTTCTCCGATATTTCCTAAGGTTGTTTTATTCTGCGGTGCATCAAAAACCGTAATGGTCATCGTATCCTTGTCAGACGGCAGTGAAATGTTTCCGTGTAGTGTAACCTTGTCTAATCCTTTCAAAGTATCGGGTGCCGTCATGGTAATTTGTAGGGTGGACTGATGCAGTTTTAATGCAGGGTCTGCCAATAATGCAAAGCAAAGTTGATTTACCCCTGTATTGACACTGTTTTTTGCCCGCTTTACAATTTCTCCGATAGTGAGTACAGAACCGTCGGTATTTCGTGCGACGAAATGATTAAAAAAACTTTGTGCTAAAGTAAAATTTGCTCCCGCATAAACCACTCGAGTGGTGGACAGTAATCCTACCATACCACCGTTAGGATTAAGCAAAGCATATTCTCCGGCAGAACGCTCGTAGAAAAGGTCAAACCTTGAAAACTCGCAGGTGGCCGTAATGAATAAAGGATAGCGATTTCTATTTTGCCAGTGTTCAATTTCAGGAATGGTCAGTACACTCTCATGAGCCAGCCATAAATTATTGGCATGACCGGTATATGAAACCAACAACGCACCGCTGTTTACCGCAGTTTGAATTTCGTTGTTGACCTGAGGGTAGGTATATGAGTTTCCGTTACGGATTTTAGGGTATGCGTCAAAATATATTTTTTTGATTTCAGCCGAAGGTACGGCTTGTGCATAGTTGTTGGCAATAGTTTCGGTTTGTGATACGTGAATGTTTCCGTCTTCATCATCGGCAATAAAAACAGCCGTATTTTGCCAATCTCCTTCTGCCGTATTCATGTACTGTTCTATTTTTCGGATTACAATATTGGCTTCGTCAGCATCATTGACCGGTAAACGTCCGATATTGACATCTAAAAATCCTGTAATTCTACCGTCTGTATCAAAGTTTTCATCATCATCTAAGAATGCAAAAAAATCATCAGACTGATAACTGTCTGAAACAGTTGTAGAATTAAAAGACTGATAGGTTGGCACTTTTGCATAGCCGCGCTCTCCTTCTTTATTTTGATATGAACCGTCTCCCAATAACAAAACATGTTGTGGAGTAATTCCCCGCCGATGATATTGTCGAATGAAATTACGAATAGCGCTGACATCGGGAATACCCGAAGAATATTCATTATAGATTTGTGAGGTCGTAAAAATCTCTACCGAAAGATTGCTTTTTGTTCGGTGAAGGGTAGCCAAACGTTCTGCTTGTGGTAGAAAATCGGGGTGAGTAATGATTAGGTAATCGCTATAGTTTTGTAGTCCATGTAAATTTTGATTGGGTATTTCTTCCGGATTTTCAGGAGATAGCAGCATTTCCGGTGTAAATGCAATGAAGGTTTTAAGACTACCTTCGGAAGAAAGATAACTTTTGTTATTAACATGGCTGAGCGTCATGGCTTTGGTTTGATGAATATCCGTAATATCCCAAACCTGTAAATTGCTAACACTGTTATTGATTTCATATCTCACTTGCGGCAATGTCAAGTCATGTTGATTGTCTCTGAAAACTAACCACTTTCCTTTTTGAAAAGTTAACGCACAACGCACATCTAAAGTCAAATAATCTAAGTAAGCGTAAGTATTAGTAGCATTGCCCTGCTTCTGAAAGGTCATGGAAAACAGCAGATTTTGAGACGAAAGTGTAGATTGATGACGCAAAGTATCTACCATCACCAAATCTCCGTACTGGTCAACATATAAAATCGGAGTGAGTGTAAAACTTGTAACGGGTGTACTGTTAAATGAAACAGACATTTGACAAGATTGTGTACTGCGGGTGGCTACAACAGCCTCAAAAGAAATGGTCGCATTATCGGCTAATGGCGGTAACGGAAAAGGAAAACTTCGGGTAGGTGTGGCATCAAATCGTTCGCCGTACCAGTGTCGTCCCGATTTTAAGAGGTTTATATCATCATTTTCATGATGTACTATGTGATTATAACTATTGATAACGGTTACTGGAGTATGGTCATAAGGGAGGTCAGTAATTCTTTGTACCGGTTTACTGTCGGTAATATAAATATAACTGCTATTAGAATATGGATTGGGTATAACTTTAAAACGATCATCGTCGCTTTGATAAGTAATCTGTAGTTTTGTCGGACAATAAAAAGCAATATAATTATTGCTGAGTTGTGATGGCAACTGGTGTAAATCATCCGGATGTTCAATGTTGTTATCTAAAGGCAACGGTATGGCTCCGTTAGACCATACAGATATTTGGCTAATGTCTGAAAAACCTAAAGATTGAACTTGTTGCTGAGTAAGTTTGTAAACTCCGCTTTGTTTCACTTTCAGTCTCAACCATTTGCCACCGGATAATACGGAACTTGTAGTTGTACTTTTTGTAACATTTTGTCGGTGGGAAGGAGTTGAAAAGGAACTTTCTTGACCGGAAAACGTCAATGTAAATCGCTCTAATCGCTCTACGGTATTTCCGATTTTTCGCAAAGGAATAATCTTTATCCGCATTTTAGTTTGTCCATTAGCAAAACCGTTGGTGAAGGTGAAACTAAAGTCAGATGATACAGGGATTGTTACAAACGGGTTATCGTAAGGTAATGTACTGGTTTGTTCAACTTTGAGAGTAGGAGTTTCAGAAGTATCAGCAATGTCAAAAACTTCTACATAGAAGGGTAGGGGAGAATTGTCAAAAGTAGCCTCCGTAAAACTTTGATTTGTCCAAGACAATGTTCGTTCGACAGTATTTGCCACAGCATAACAAGAAAACAAAAACACTATAACAAATAATACAAAATGTTTTATCTGGCTATAGTGTTTAATTTCTTTATGAAAATTTACTGTGAAATAATTGTTTAGAAAGGACGCAAGCATGATGGAAATGTGTAAAGTCAATCTGTACTGCGTGAAACAAAAAATCCTTACTTTAGGTAAGGACTTTTTATAAATCTACTCTTTTTTTCGATTGCCGTATCGGCTGTTAAACTTATCTACACGTCCTGCAATATCAACTAATTTCATTTTTCCTGTGTAGAATGGGTGCGATGTGTTTGATATATCGACTTTATACAGCGGATACTCAACACCGTCAATAGTAATTGTTTCCTTAGTATTTACGGTACTTTTGGTTATAAAAACTGTTTCATTGGACATGTCTTTAAATACAACCGTGCGGTAATTTGTTGGATGGATATCTTTCTTCATAAAATATGATATAAATGATTATTCTATTTTTAATGCGGGGCAAAGGTAATATATTTTTATGGAAATGCAAAAGGAATAACGGTTAATTCTTTTTTGTAGAATGGTTTTTGTTTCCTTTGGATTTAGTCTGAGGAGGTGAATTCTTACCTTTCTTTTTTTGTTTTGTTTTTGCAGGCGATGGATTTTCCTTTACTCGCTTTGATCTTTTTAACCATAACTTAGTGAATAGATAAGCATATATAACCACCAATGCCCATGCTGCAAGCTTTCCGATATAGTCCCCATGCTTTACATAAAATGTTAATTGATTATTCAAATTGAGTGTACCGATGATGGCATCTTTTGTCCACCATTTAGTTTCTTGTACGATTTCTCCTTTTTGATTAACAATAGCAGATATTCCTGTGTTGGCACTTCTGGCTACACTTCTGCGTGACTCAATAGCTCGTAGTTTTGCAAAGTTATAGTGCTGCCAATATCCTACGGTATTTTTCCACCATCCGTCATTTGAGATTAAAAACATGACATTGGCTCCGTTTTTTACAAATTTAGTCCAGTTTTCTCCGAATACGGATTCATAACAAATGGCAGTAGCGGCTCTGAATTGACTTTTAGGTACAACCAATCTTGTTTTGTCGGTACCTAATCCGCCGGTAGGCTCACCCAAGTCTACCAATAAATGCCGTAAGAACCGGAGATATTGAGGGTAGGGAAACATTTCTAAACCGATGACCAATTTAGATTTGTGAGCAATTGGCATATTCCAAGTAGTATCAATAAATAATGCAGAATTAAAAGTGTCGTAGTATTCCCCTGAGAAGGTTTGTTGCATTGTAGGAGAATATTCTCCTTGTTGATAATATTTTACAGAGTATGTTCCTATAATAAATGTGGCTTGTGGTGCTTTTTCTCTCAAAAAATTACGGATAGTTTCAACATTCAGTGAAGCGCTTGCATATCTCTCTTCTAAAAATCCGGTCAAGGCAGTTTCAGGAGTAATGATATAGTCTACATTTTTTGAAGCAACAGTGTCGGCTAATGATAATATAATATCCAATTGCTCTGAGGTTGAGAGACCATAGAATTTATCGGTATAAGGATCAATATTCGGTTGTATTATTCCTACCTTGCACGGATTTTCAACCTCTTTATAGGTGTAAAACTTATAACAGGAAATTAACATGGGAACACCAATCAATACTCCGGTCAAAATATACAATTTTCCTAAATTTGCCCACGAACCATTTTTGTAACGTAAATAAAGGATATAAAATATAAGTAAATTAACCGCAAATATCCATAAACTTCCACCTAATACTCCGGTGTATTCATAGAATTGTATCAGTACAATATCTTGATAAAACGCATTCCCTAAAATTGTCCATGGGAATTGAAACTCTGTATCAAAATGACACCATTCCCACGATAGCCAAAGTAAAACAAGTAAACAGTACCCGATTTTTGCTCCGAATTTCTTTTTGGAGGCTACAAAAATGACAAACATAAGTCCAAACACAAGGACATGCCCTACAACTGTGGCAACAACTCCCATGATAGCCGCTTGTCCTACCCACCAAGTAATACCCAAAGTCCATAAAGTAACAAAGAGTAATGTAAATCCGATTTTACTCCAGAACTTTTGACAACTTGCTTCAACAATCAGTATCGGTACCAATCCCACAAAAAGAATAATACCGGAGATGTACCAGGATGAAGCCGTCAGTAAAGCGGCAAGCAAAGTAAGCAAGTATTTTTGCAGTAAATTTAGTTTAAAAATCATAAGGTTTTGAAATTAAGTTTGCAAAAGTACTATTTTTGTTTGACTTCATATAACTTTCTTGGTACGCAAATGGGAAGTTTACGCTTATACGACGATTGAAGATGGCGCTTGATAACAGGATGTTCCAATAAGTCTGTACTCCGTTCGTTATTTTCCGTATAGCGGATTAAAAGTTGATCTACCTCTTGATAACTTGCTGCCTCAAGTTGTTCCAAATCAGAAGATGTTGTACCTAATCCGTCGGTTGGAACAGCATCTATACATAACTGTAATGCTATTTTTTCTTCCTTACGTTTCAATACATTTTCAATACAATATTTAGATAATTCGTAAACTTCCGTTTTCCATAGCATTTGAATCGGAGCATAATCTCCTACATCGCCATGTAAAGTCCAAAAACCTAACAGATATTCAGTCCAATTATCTGTCGAAAGAACAAGTCCGCGATGTTTTTGTGCTAAATTGTAGAGGTAAATCATTCTCATGCGGGCTTTCATATTTCCTAACCGAATGCGATAATCAAGGGTTGTCAAGGGGTTGTGATTTTCTTCAATGGTCATAAAAAGCGTTTTGTAGAGAGAGGTTAAATCTACACTCTTAAAATCATCTGCAAATTCTTTTCCTGCCATTGTAGCCCGTTCTTTTTCGTCAGGTTTGTTGGTTTCAATGTGAATATAGCGTGCTATGAGAGGGATATTTTCCGCTTTACAGGCTGCACTTGCCAAAACAGTTACCAAGGCAGAGTCTATACCTCCCGACTCTCCAATGACCAAAGACTGTAACTTTGAAGTACGTAAGTAATTTTGAAGATCTGAGACTAAAACGTGATAGACATAATCATAATCCATAACAATATAAAATAATGAAATTTAAAATAAAGATAGTACTTTTGCAAATCTAAATTTAGACATTACAAATGCTTGTGCGCATAAAAGTACTACTTTTTTTTCTAACCTGTTTACAGACTTTTTACTTGTCTGCAAATCATTATGTAGGATTACGCGGAGGTGCCGGCATCTCTATGGTTTATTTTACTCCCGGTCAAAATCAGGAGTTAATTCTTTTGCCGATTCATGCCGGAGTAGTTTACAAATATCTTCCAACGCTTGAAAGCAGAGGACTTGTCAGCGGCTGGGAGCGTTATCTGGGTGTTACTGCCGAATTAAACTTTATGCAAAAAGGATTTACGTTTAAAGATACTATCGACAAAAAGCATTTTTCAAGTTTTATAGAACTGCCGGTTTTGGCGCACGGGCGTATTCCTTTGGGTAAATATGTAGAGCTGACGGTGATGGGCGGCTTGTATGTTGGATACTATATGAAGAATGTTCTTTCTTACACCTATAATGATATTGCCGTCTCAGAAACTTTTCAATATACGAATAATAAAAATTGGGAATACGGCGGCGGCGGCGGATTGGGTCTCAATATAAAAATAAACCGTTTCCAGATTATGTGGGATGTGAGATTTATGTCATCTTTTGCTTATCTTTTCAAACAGGAACTGACACGTTACAACTCCGTATCACAAGTACTTTACAGCGGTATTACCATTCTGTTTGACATCAGCAAAAAGAAAGCACTGTAAAACTTTCTCTCCTTAAAAATAAAACCTGCATCCTCCCATAGGGAACAATCTCATTTGATAATAACTTGTGTAAGCGCTGGCATTCCAGTCCCATACACGTGAAAAGATATTTTTTCTGTTGGTAACATTATCAATCTCTATAAACCACTCTAAGGCAAATTTGGAATAATTAATTTTCATATTCAGATTAACATCAAGCCGTAAATAATCTGGATAACGTTTGCTGTAAGCATTGTCATAATCATAACCATACTCCAAATAATCACCATCACTGTTGTCCAATACCTTTAAAGGAATAAAACGCTTTCCTCCCAGCCATGCAAATTTTACATTGACAGAAAGAAACATGGTCTCCTTAATTTTCCATTCATATCCACCCAAAATATTAAGTGAAAAATTACCTGCAAATTTAGTATTACGTTCTACTTTATCATATCCTTTATACTTCGATTGATATAGCGAACCGGTAATCAAAAAATAATATCCGTCGCCTAAGAAACGTTCAACCGTAAGTTCTATTCCATAATTTTTTCCCGTACCTCCGTTTTCAAAAACAAAGTCCACCACATCATAGTAATCGTCCCCAAAGTTAAGCATCCACTCATAAGGCACTGTCGGTATTATGGGTACATCAAAAAGATATTGGTAATATAAATCGGCTTTCACCCTGAATTTCTTAAAGGGCATCCAGTCTGCACCGACAACATATTGCATGCTCCGCGTCATGTCAAGATTTTTGTTGGGCAGTGCTCCTTCTTTATAATAGAAATAGACTAAGCGGGGTTGAAGTTGAGAATGTAAACCTGACGCCGCATTCAACGAGAACTTGGGTAAGATTTGCCACTTTAAAGCTAATCTCGGCTCTATGGAAAATGTATTGTTTAAAGCATAGAATTGTCCGTAAACTCCCGGAACAAGTGAAAGCTGGTCATTAAACTTATGCTTCCAATGAGCAAATCCTTTCAGAAAGAAACTTGTTTTATCTACATCGTGCATTACATATTTATCGCCTTGAACATAACTGTAATCATGAAGATTATTAAGAAACAGCGTAGCATTAACTCCTCCGCTAAAAAAGTTTCTTGCGTTAAACCGATGATAGACAGACGGCGCATAAGTTAACTGCCCTTCATTGGTTTTCCCTCTGTAAAAAGGGTTACGGGTAACACTGTCTGTAAAATAAATTTGATCTATACTCTGGGTTGAGGTAAATTGCAGGTAAGATATTCTGTTTTCCATTCTGGTAGAACTGCTAAATCTTACGGTATAATTCGTACCGAAAAAGAGTTGGTAACTATCCATCTTAGTATTGTCGCCCAAATATTTATAGGAAAACCCTGCGGTATCTGCAGAGTAATCTTTCATGTGAATAGTACTTGCTCCCAATAATGTAACAATCGACAGGCTGCCGCTTTTTAGCGGAATATTAACTTTAGCACACAAGTCTTGATATTTGGGAATGGCCGTCCCCGTTCCGAAATCAATTCCAGCAAATGACAGTAACTCTAAAAAAGAATAACGACCGTTTATCATGTAAGAAGCATCACATTTCTTTGAAAAATATCCTTCGGCTCCAAATTCTACTCCATTAAATCCTAAAGAAGCCAAGAACTGTTGCTTTTTATAATTCCCCGTACGTAATTTAAGATCAAAAACTCCGGAGGTAGCGTTACCAAACTGAGCAGGAAAGGCTCCCGTATAAAAATCTGAATTGGCCAACTGGTTGTTATTAATCATTCCTATCGGTCCGCCGGTACCTCCCAATGAACCGAAGTGATTCGGGTTAGGAATCTCAAATCCGTCTAATACCCACAAGATTCCTACCGGAGAGTTTCCTCTCACAATAATATCATTACGATTATCATTGACCGTAGCAATGCCCGCAAGGTTTGAAACCATACGTGCCGGGTCTCCCCAAGAACCGGCGTATCTGTTAGCCTCTTCGGAACTCAACATTCTTACTCCTGATAATGCCATTTGGTTTACAGGATTTTCTTTTTCGATGCGTGCCGTAACTTCAGCCTCTTCCATTTGCACGGCCAATATCTCCATGCCTACATCAAGAACAATCTCATTTCCGGTGTTGACCCACAAATTATCGGCAACATAGGGTTGATAACCAAGATAACTTACCTCTATTTTCCATTTACCAATAGGTACATTGTTTATCACAAACATTCCTTTTTGGTCAGATACGGTGTATAGTTTTACATTCTCTTTGGTCAAAACAACCGTACTTCCGACAATAATTTCAAGTGTCTGGCTGTCAAAGGTTTTACCTCTTATGTGTTGAGTCATTACCGGCGACTCTATGGCATGTGTTATGCTTAAGAACGGGAAATAAGCAGTAAACAGTGCAATTAAAAAGTATTTCATCCGTATCTATAATTGATTCTGTAAAAAATATATAGCGGCAAAGATAGTGAAATATGGTTAAGTCGTAATCTTAATGTAAAAAACTTGACAGTTTTGAATGTAACTGTATTGTTTTAATTAGTAAGAACTTTAGGATATTAGTGTCGGGTTGTTTCGTGCAAAATTGTTGAATGTTTCAGGGTGAGTGACAGTACAACAGTTCTATTTATATCAGAAAGTTTAATGTATTTCTTTGAATACTTATGTTAGAATACCTCTCCGACGAAGTAATAACGCAAATGTTGTAATAATAAAATTACTATTGCCTTCTTCCGTACTTTTTAATTCTGTAAAAGCGATAGGTAATTTGAAAAAAGAAAATGAAGAATATTGGTACAAGGAGGGTTAACCATTGTAGTGTGGTTTGGTATTTGAGCAGTTTTACTTTATCAAAGAAACGATAGACAAATGCTCGGTTCCGAAGGATTCTTACTTCGTCTTCGTCTGCAAGGTAACTGATTAGGTTTTTGACAAAGTCTCCATTGCCGTAAAGTAATTGCTTGGCATACTTGTCATAACCTAAAGGGTAGACAGAACCGTCGGCTCTTACGTCATTGGCAATAATATCTCCATCGGCAATGACGGCTATGCGGGCATTGGGAGAAGTTGCGGTAAAGGTAAATTCTTGATTTTGGGTATATTCATGAATACTTCTGTTTTGAAAAGCGGATGATATTTCACCTTCAATCAGTACACCCACCGGTACGTCAGAAAATTGAAAGTTTTTCTGTTCTATCTTTTGTTCTATCTCTCTTAATGAAATAAAAGCAGGTACTTTTTTGATGTTGGCACGTCCGGAAGAGGTGAGTAAGATTGATTTTCGATTTTTCACATAAGAAAGTGTATCTATTTTACTTGGAAATTCTGCCTTGATTAGATTTGTTCCTTTCACTGCCGGGTGTGTTGTTGTATTAAGTAAGGGATAATATGTCCAAGGAACGGGAGAGAATTTTGGTCGCTCTCCCGGTAGGGCAGTGTTTACAGGGACAAAAACACATTGTAAATCTTGAATAACCGTAGGAGTAATCCTGATACCGTATTTGAACAACATATCTTCTAAATTTACAGAATTAAAGAAACCGAAGGTCGAACTTCCGGAGGCTAAACTGTCTGCATGTACATGTACTGCATCAATAAAGAAAGCCACTTTTCCTCCCTTCATAATAAACTGGTCAAGCACAAACTTGTCTGACTCACTCCAAGTTTTGGTGGGTTTGGCAATAACGGCGACATCAAAAGTATCTAAAGCGTGTACGTTACCGTTGATAGTGAGATTAACAACCTGATAATGCTGGCTGAGTTCTTTGACAATATCGGCAACAT
This sequence comes from uncultured Muribaculaceae bacterium, assembly GCA_964450725.1. Taxonomy (GTDB): domain Bacteria; phylum Bacteroidota; class Bacteroidia; order Bacteroidales; family UBA932; genus CAYVGO01. The sequence goes on along the minus strand of CAYVGO010000050.1, from coordinate 3,102 downwards.
GCAATTGGTCAAGTTCGCCATGACCGCCAACAAAGGCAATATTTTTTTTATGGGTTGCCAAAAGATAGGATAAAGCATTCGATAGTTCATACTCTACTTTTTCTATGGCAGAATTTATCTCTTCTTCCGGAGTGGCAGAGCCTTGTGCCTTCATAAAGTTTACGGCAATATGTTTTTCTTTATAGGAAATAATGGCTGCCGGATAGACTTCATTTTGCTTGATACTGCCATCTTTATTTTGTTCTTGATAGGTAAAAGGCAGTATTCCTTGTTCTCGCAAGTGTCGGTAAACTTCTTGCGGAGAACTTTTCTCTGCCATTTTCTGAGGATTGATATATTCTATTTCTACTTTTCCATTGCCAACTCTTTTCATTTCTGCCAACATATCTTTGACCACTTGTTTGAGCCGTAATAAGGTAAAAGGCAGTTCTCCTTCAAAAAATAAAGTAACAAAAATCTTTCCTTCTGTACGTTCTATCTGTTGGGTTGTTTGATTGGATAATGTATGTCGTTGGTCTTCGGTAATATCTATTCTGTAAGATAACTTGTCGGCAACAATGTTGACAACAATAACAGACAATATAAGAATAACAATATACTTCATTGATTGATAATTTTTAGTAACAAGATATTCTGCTCTTTAGAAGATATAGATTCTCTGATGCTAACGTTTTACAGAGGTTTCAAAAGTAATATTTTTTGGATCGTAATAAAGCATGTACAGGTAAAGAAGTCGTAAGCCAACCGATAGCATTGACTGTAATGAAAATTAAGATAATGTCTGTCCAGCGAATAGATACAGGATAAGCACTTACTACAAAATTGCCGCCAAGTTGTAAAAATCCAAACTTTATTTGTAACCAACAAATAAACAACCCTAAAAGAACTCCTGTTGTTGAAGCTAAAAGAGAGATAAATACTCCTTGTAAAAAGAAAATACGTTTGATATTTTGCAACGAAAAGCCCATACTTTTTAAGGTAACAATCTCTTTGGCTTTGGTCAAAATATTCATGGCAATGGAAGATACGGCGTTGAAACTTGCCAGCAGTAAAATAAAGGAGAGAATAAAAAATATAGCCCACTTTTCATTTTGAAATACTTTAAACAAAGTAGCGTTTTGTTCCAATTTACTTTTAATACTAAACTGAGATACCGGAAAATGCTTTTCGACTGCATGAAGTATTGTTTTGTAACGGGCTGTACTGTCTAATGTAATCTCTATTGCCGTCAATTGATTGTTGAGATTCAATAATTCACGAGCAAAAGCAAGGGGAGTTATAATTAATCTTGAATCAGTTTCATATTCTAAAGAGAAAACTCCGGACACAAAAATGTAATCTTTTCTGAATGCTCCGGCAGGATTGGCAATGTCAATTCTTTTTCCTGTTACAGGTGCATAAATCCATAACGGAGTTAGATAAAAAGGTTTACTGTCTAATGTTTGTGATACCCCTTTCCCTATCAGGGCATAAGGAATATCGCCGGTATTGTATTTACCGTCTCCCAAGTAAATGGCTTGCTGTAGCGCGGATTGCTGATAGTAATGTTCTTCAACCCCTTTGAGAATACATAAATGCTGTTTTTTTTCATTTTCTACCAGTATATTTTCCTCTAAAACCGTAAAGACTTCCGCAATACCTTCAATATTTTTTAAAGTATCTATCAACAAGGAGTCTGCCTGAAAGGTTTTACCTTGTTTTACGGTAATTTGCATATCCGGAGTCAGTGTGGTGTACATGGATTTTACTAAAGATTCAATGCCCCCAAAGACAGAAAGTGCAATCACCAAAGCCGCAGTCGCCAAAAGCATGGCAACGGCGGTAATGAGAGATATAATGTTGATGATATGAAACTGCTTTTTGGATAAAAGGTAGCGAAAGGCTATTTTAAAGATAATCATTAGTTATACATTTTTAAGAACCTTTTCTACCTCTTCTACTCGGTCTAACGTATGGTCGAGATAGTATATAAATTCAGGAACAATACGTAATTGATGACGTACTTTTTTCCCTACTTCATGGCGAATCACTTTGTCTTTAGACCGGATGACCTTCAATATTTCCTCTCCTTTGGCAGAAGGAAATACACTGATGTAAATTTTAGCAACACCCAAATCAGGAGAAACTTCAGCGTCCATTACCGTAACCATAGTACCGTCAACGACCGTAAGATTCTGTTTGAAAAAAATGTCGGCAATATCTTTTTGAAGTTGCTTGGCTACCTTTTGTTGTCGAATAGTTTCCATAGTCATTTATTCTTGAGGTTGAAGTATTTTTTCAATTTTTTGTACCGCAATATGATAACTTGCTTTCACGCTACCCACACTTAATTTGAGAATATCGGCAATGTCTTGATGTGGCAATTCTTCAAAATAACGGAGAGTAAATATCAACTTTTGCTGCTTGGGCAATGTATCTATTGCTTTATATAAGGCTACTTGTATGTCATCGCCGTTAAAATGGCTGTCGCTGCGTAACAATGCCTCAATTTCTTCTCCCTTGATTTGTAATCGGGAGATTTCTTTATTTCTTTTGCGTATAAATTGCAGTGTTTCATTGGTGGCAATTCTGTAAAGCCAAGTATAAAGCGATGATTCTCCTTTAAATTTATGGAGTTGTTGCCATATTTTGAGAAATGTATTTTGCAATACATCGTCTGTATCTTCATGACACAAAGTATATCTACGGATATAAAAATAGAGTTTTTTATTGTATGTAGCGACCAAAGTACTAAAGCCTTGTTCCGGATTATCTTTAAACTGGGTTAATATTTCGTGGTCGGGGGTGTGCATAAGGATAAATCTTATTGACAGAATGAGCGTACAAAGTTCGGTAAAATTTTGCAAGAAGCGAAAGTTTTTGCAAAATAATCGGTATATAGAACAGCAGACAGCAAACTATTTTGTTGCAGCAGTCATTATGTTGCTAATAAAATCACCCTTATTATTATCTAACAAAAAGAATATCTTTTTATTGATAAGGCTGTTTATTCAATGAATATTTAGATTAAACCATTGACGTTTATACAGAATAGTCAATGATTTTCTACAATTTCTGACCCCCTCGGCTAACCCTTCCCGCGGTCAAATTATATCAGCCGAC
>CAYVGO010000049.1:0-17646 GCA_964450725.1 uncultured Muribaculaceae bacterium | reverse complement strand
TTTGCTGCCCGATATTTGAGATTGAGCAATACATTTTAATTCTAAGGTAGTGAAAAGTAAAAAGTTTGCGGTTGTATGTCTTTGTTCAATAACCATTCTTTTTATTGCAATATCCACAACCATTTTTGCTGCCGATGTTTCAAAGATGATAGCCACCGGTATTGTTATAGAAAATGGAGACACTGTACCGCTTATAAAAATTCGTGAAGTTTATTGCTTTCCCAAGCCAAAGTTTAAAAGTAAAAGAGAACAGGTGAGGTATTGGGAAGAATATTACAAGTTAGTGCGTAATGTTAAAAAGGTCTATCCCTATTCTTTATTGGCAAAAAGAAAATTAGAAGAAATGGATAAACATTATAACACCTTGACAACCCCAAAAGAAAAGAAAGAATATTTGTCAAAGTTTGAAAAAGAGATATTCAAAGAGTTTAAAAAACCGTTGATGGGCTTAACTTTTTCTCAAGGTAGGGTGTTGATTAAATTAATTGATAAACATACGGGAAAAACAACCTACACGATTTTAAAGGAATTAAAAGGTGATTTTTCAGCAGTTTTTTGGCAGTCAATATCTGTGATTTTTCAATCAAGTTTAAAATATGAATATGAACCTGAAGGACGTGATAGAATGTTACACGAAATTGTGGTTCTTTACGAAGCAGGTTTATTATAAATAATATCAACAATGTTTATTTTAGTTTTCGCATTACTTTCTCCCGTTTATTGCTATATATGTTATCGTATTGGTAAATTCGGCAAAATTCTCTTTCCCGGAAAATCTGTAACTCTCAAAATTACCCGTCGGATTTACTACTTTTTCGTAGCCATAGCGTCGCTTTCTTTTTTTTTAGGTAGATTTCTCAATAAATTATTTCATATTCATTCGGACATTCTTTCGATTATCGGTTCTATCTGGTTAGAGATTGCCGTTTATCTTGGATTGTTCGCCATATTCTATCATTTATTGATTTTAGTAATAGGTAGAAAAACGGTTCTGTCCAAAATGTGGTTGCACCGGACTGTTTATGTTGCTACAATGTTATTCATTTTTACGATGGCTATCTATCAAACACGGCCACATATTGACCATCGTCAAGAATTAACCATTACAGCAGATACAACGGGTAAGTCAAAGTCCTATAAAATTCTCTTTATGTCCGATTTACATTTAGGATTTTCTACCGATAAAGAAAAGTTACAACATTTTATTAATGCGGCATTGTCAGAAAAGCCCGATTTTGCTTTTTTAGGAGGAGATCTTGTGGATAATGACCTTGCAGCATTAGTAGATGCAAAGATGGAGGAAGAATTGCGGCAACTGACAGAAAAAGTACCTACGTATTTAGTTTGGGGAAATCATGATGACTTTGAATCCGACACTACCGCATTACTCAATTATTTAAATCGCTGCGGAATAGTATCACTGTTAGATTCAACGGTTATTGTAGATTCTGCGTTTGCAGTTATAGGAAGAAGAGACAAAGCCCAGCCGCGTAAAAGTTTAAAAGAATTACGACAAGTGATTCCGGAAAATTATCCGGTGATTCTTTTAGATCATCGACCTTCTGAAACCGAAGAAACAGTCAATCAAAATATTTTACTATCACTGTCAGGACATACGCATAACGGACAGTTTTTCCCATTCAACTTTTTGGTATTCTTTCTTTTCGATAACGCTTACGGACATCAGCAACATCAACAAACTCATTTTTATACTTCATCGGGTGTCGGTAAATGGGGTTACGGACCACGTATCGGTACAAAGTCTGAATATGTAGTTATTCATTTAACAGTTCCGGGTTGTTAATGTTGCTTGAAAGTATATAACAAAGTTATACGATAGACAGTTATTACTCTTCTAATAATTCAAAAGTCAGTTGCTTTTTCTCCATATTGGCAGAAACTACTTTAATTTTCAATCTGTCTCCTAAGGTATATCTTACTTGGGAATGTTTTCCTACGACAGTGTAATTCTCTTCATCAAAATAAAAAAAGTCACTTTTGATAGTTCGCAAAGGAATCATACCCTCTATTTTAGTTTCATCTAATTCAACATACAATCCCCACTCAGAAACAGAAGAAACAACACCTTCAAAAGTCATTCCCACCTTATCTTGCATAAACTCTACTGTTTTATACTTGATTGATGCCCGTTCGGCACTGACGGCTAACTGCTCTTTGTTAGAACAATGGGTACATAAATCTTCATACTCTTTTTGATTGACGCTGCTTTGTCCGTCAAAATATTTTGTCAGCAATCGATGTACCAATAAATCGGGATAACGTCTTATGGGGGAAGTAAAGTGAGTATAGAAATCAAACGCAAGCCCGTAATGTCCAACATTGTGGGTTGAATATTGTGCTTTTGCCATTGCTTTGAGCGCTAAACTTTCAATCAATTCTTTCTCGGTTTTTCCCTCTAAAGCATTGAGTACGGAATTCAGGGCTCTGGGGATTTCTTTGTCAGATTGGGGTTGGAACTTATACCCAAAACGTGATATGAACTGTCCGAAGTGTGTTAACTTTTGGGCGTTGGGCTGTTCGTGAATCCTGTAAACAAAAGTTTTTGGCTTGTCACCTTTCTTCATCGGTTTACCTATCAGTTCGGCAACAGAGCGATTGGCAAGCAACATAAACTCTTCTATCAATTGATGTGATGAAGAATCGTGCGCAAAAACTACTCCTAAAGGTTTCCCGTTTTTATCAAGAATAAATTTAGGTTCACTGCGGTCAAACAAAATAGCCCCTTTCTTTACTCTCACACTTCTCAACTCTTGTGCCGCCTGATGTAATGTTAATACTTCCCGAATAAATTCTCCGCTTTGCGTATCAATCATCACTTGTACCTCATCATAATTATATCGCCGGTTACTTTTTATCACAGTTCTTCCGAACCATTTATCTAATACATTGCCCTTGTTATCCATCGTAAAGACAGCAGAATAACATAACTTTTCTTCATCAGGTCGTAAAGAGCAGAGTCCGTTGCTCAACTTTTCGGGTAACATTGGAATGGTTCTGTCCACAAGATAAATTGATGTAGCTCTCAATAGTGCTTCCTTATCTATCAAGTCATTTTCTTCTACATAAAAGGAGACGTCGGCAATATGCACTCCGACTTCTATTTTATCATCGTCAAGATATTTTAAAGACAATGCGTCGTCAAAGTCTTTGGCATCTTGAGGGTCAATAGTGATCGTAAATGTATCTCTGAAATCTCGCCGCTTTTTTATCTCAGAAGCCGTAATGTCAGAAGGAATAAGGGTTGCTGCATGCAGTACTTCTTCAGGAAATTTGTTGGGCAACCCAAATTCGGCCAAAATAGCGTGCATTTCGGTCGTATTTTCTCCTGCTTTACCCAATACTTCTATCACTTTTCCTGTGGGGTTTGATTTTGCTGTTCCCCAGTCTAAGATTTCTACGACTGCTTTTTCTCCCGACTGTGCATGAAGTGTCATATCTTGAGGAATATATATGTCATAGGGTACATGCTTGGTATCGGCTGGCACAAGGAATGCAAAGTTTTTCCCCAATTCAACGGTTCCTACAAATCTGGTTTTACTTCGTTCGATAACCTCTATTACTTTTGCCTCCGGTCTTTTGGTACGATTACTTACGGAAGCTCTGACAAGGTCTCCATGTAAGGCCGTACGCAGGTTTTGCAATGCTACGAAAAGGTCTTTTTCTCCGGTGTCGGGAATTAAAAACGCATGTGAACCTACAAGATCAATCTTGCCGGTGATAATTTTTTGTGCTTCGTCAGAAGGGTTACGTTGTTTTGAGCGTTTTCCGGATTTATTATTATTTTTTTTGTGCTTGTTATTCATAATTATTAACTAATGTATTTATTGATAAATGATGTGTAATATAAATAAGACTATAGAAATTTACATGGGGTAGGGGCATGGTGATAAGATTTTTCACTGTGTGTATTGTGCTCATAATTTTTCTTTTATTTTCCGGCGCTTTCTACCCCTGTGTTGTTATCTTGATTGTTGAGTCTCTTATTGGTACTCTGATATTTTCTTCCGAACTCAAAGCGATATGAGAAGGTAAGGAAGAAGAGGCGCGACGACTCATTGATATACATTGCCTGCTTGTATGAAGCATATTGCGACCAATTTTCATTCAACACCTTGTAATTGTCTAAAAAAAGATTTGCCACATGTGCCCCCACTGTAAATTTATCGTGCTTATAGGTTAAACCTAAAAAATGGATATTTTCTCCACCGTAAAGGGTTTCGCCACGAAAGAAGTTCGGACTATCCATTATTTCGGCATACGCCGTAAACCACTTGAAAGTATAGGATACAGAAGCCGAATAATACCAATGTGTATAGCGATGTGCATAATGATTACCATTACTCATATAATGGTTGATACCTTGCTGAAACTGAATATTCAAATTTCCATTGAATGGTGAGGCTCGCAAGGTCATTGCTCCGTTTAATATTTGAAAATCGCGTTGGTTATTGAATGTTTTCACAAATATGCGATTTTCAAGTTGCTTTTCGTCCATAATTGCATCAGGACTGTAGGTATAACTTCCGCTTAACGTTCCACTAAACCAACCTTTCTTGATTTCATAATTGAATGATGTGTGGTAGGTAAGATAAGGTTTAAGATTCGGATTTCCCCGCTGACTTTGTAGCGAATCAATCAATTGATTCACATTACTTAACTCGGTAAGCGAAGGTGAATTATTCCAAACAGAACCTTTCAAATTCAAACTGTGGGTGTCAGTAAAATTGTATTGTAGCGTGAGGGTGGGTCTAAATGAGTAACGCTCATATCCTTCGTTCTGTTCTTGTTTAAACCAGTTTCTGGCAATGCCTACGCCACCTGTGTAACTAAACTTCTTTACTTTTCCTCTCCATTCGGTATAAGCGTAACTGTCAGATTGCTGCATATTGGAGTTGTATAACGTATTACCGGTAAATTGACTTTCTGTCCACGACTGTCCATGCTTTAATCCAGCACTAAGTACCCCAACTTTAAACTGTTTTTCATAAATAACCTCACCAATGAGAGAATAGTTGTCTACTTGAATATTGCTCGCAATATCGGTCAAAGATTGTGTATCAAATAATTCAATATAATTACGGTTAGAATGACTTCGATTATAGGTTCCTACCACATTAAGGAATAGAGATTGGTCATTTTTGAGTTTATGTTCATAATAGAGGTCAAGCCAAGGACGATTTCCTTTATTTTCATTTTTATCCCACAACTCTACTTTATTTTCAGGGGTCTTGACATTGTAAAGCATACTGTGAAAGTCTAGTTGGGTTTGATTAAATTTATAGTGAAATGATGCATTGAAAGTACTGTTTTTAGAAAACTGATAATTATACGAAACTTTGACAGCGTGGTCATTTTGATACAAATCTCCGGGTAGTCCGTCTTCTGTACGTTGCAGTCTTGAGCCGTCAGCATAGTTGTAGGTTTCGAGATTATCACGCCACATTTGATGAAAATTGCGGTAATGCCAATAATAAGATAGAGAAACCTCACTTTTTTTATGATTTACCTTAGCACTCAACATGTGATCTCCAAAGCCTCTATAAGGCGATTGTCTTAAGTTAGCATTCACATCTCCTCCCGACTCTTTTCGTTTTACAATGTAATCTAATACTACAGACGCATTGCCATAACGCAACGATGGATTGTCATGATACTCTATACGGATTACATCTTCAGGGAGAATTGCCTTCACGTCTTGCATATTGGCGGGAATACCGTTGATTCTTAGTTGCAGTTCTCCATCTCCGGTTGCTTTCAGTTCATCGTTTAATACATTATAGCTTACTTTTGGCATTGAAAGTTGTCGAATCATATCAAGACCATTGGTTGATGCTTTTTTTTGGTTTGCGGTTATATAAATGAGTTTTTTGTCAACACGGTTGATGGTGTTTGATGCGGTAACCGTAACACCTTCTAACGTTTCGGCGGCTTCATTGAGAATAAGTGTATCTAAATCAATATTTTTTGCAAACTGTGGAAGGTTGATTTCTGTTGTCTCATAACCCACCATAGATACTCTCAATACATAGGAATTTTTCTTGACCTTTTTGAATACAAAATGTCCGTTAATGTCAGTAGTGGTTCCTTTAACTACTACCGTATCATTGATATTTAAAACGATGGTAGCATACTCAATGGACTCTTTGGTTTTACTGTCGATAATACGACCTTTAATTGTAAAATCTTGAGCCAACAGAGTAGCAGGTAAAAAACACAGAAGCAAAAGTGCAAAGATATACTTGGTACAGAATGTTAACTGAAGAAAAAAAATAATTTTATCATAACTGTTAATCTTATTATAATGGCAAGTAATTATTTTTTGCCATCTCTTCTTTCCACTCGTTAATATTTCTTTACTCGCTGTTGAAATTGATGGACTGCTGAAGGATAGATGAGCCGATAAGGCTTGATGAGTAAATTGTTGGTAATACTTTTGCGTATCGATTTGTCGCATGATCATACCGACTAAGTGTGCTTTTAGAATCGCCATAATCTTTTCAGTGTTTCCGAATTCAAGTTGCTCATAAAGTTTAAAACATACTTCATAACACTTTTTTTCCTTGCTTTTTCAGTTTCAAGTAACTACCAACAATCATCAATAATATGACGGCTATGATGATGTAAATATAAAAAGGTAATGTCAGTGGGTCGCCGGAGGCATAAGAGTGTAAGCCTGAGAGATAAAAATTTACACCGAAATAGGTCATTAATACTGAAGCAAAAGCGAACAGTGATAATGTGTGATAAACAAATATGGAGTTCAATGGCTTAATAAATCTACTGTGTACAACAACAGCATAACACAACATGGTGATTAATGACCATGTTTCTTTAGGATCCCAACCCCAGTATCTTCCCCAAGATTGATTTGCCCAAACTGCTCCCATGAATGTCCCGATGGTCAACAATCCTAATCCTAATATGGCGACTTTATTACTGATAATGGTTATTTTGTAAATTGCTTCTTCTACTTGCAAGCGGTTGTTTTGATGAATAAAGAGAGTCAGGGTGAAAAATACAATGGAAATGAGTGCCATGATGGCAAAAAATCCGTAACTGCTTGTAATGACAGAAACGTGGATGAGCAGCCATGTCGATTGCAATACCGGAACAAGTGGCGTAATTTCAGGGTCCATCATGTTAAGATGTGCTACTAACAAAGGCAGTGCTCCGCAGAAAGTAGCAATAGCGGCAATTAACGGTGATTTACGTGTAAAGAATATTCCTATCAAAATAATACACCAAGAAACATACACCAACGTTTCAAAAGCATTACTCATCGGCGGATGTCCCGACAAATACCAGCGAATTGCCAAGCCGAAAGTCTGTAATACAAAACCTGCAATAACCAAGCCCTGTAACCACCGATAAATGACCGAAGTTGGGCGATTACGAATAATACCGTAAATAATAACAAACAACATAACAATACCGCAAGTGGCAAAGAAAGGAAAGAGTCTCCAGAAGATGTCGATTTTTTGATACCATAGTTCTATTTGTGCATAGGTTTTGGTCGGTAATTCGACAGTACTCATCTTTTCTTGATACATGGCAATTCCACTCAAAAGATAATCGGCACTTTCTTTGTAGGTTTCTTGACCTTCTGAGGCTTGCTCTACCATCGAAAGATAATAGGGATAAATATGTTTTACAAAGTTAACATCAGGGGTAGAATCATTGAAGAATTGACACTCTGTGGGAGATAACCAATTTGGACTGTCTTTATAGGGTGAAGGTAGAATTTTAAAGGCGTTCCCCATGATAAGTTGATAAAAGATATTCACTCGCTCATTGACCTTTAGTACCTCTTTGTCAAAATTGGTTCGTAGCGCAGGCTTTTTATTTTGGGCTTCATAGATATAATTGTTGATTGAGTAATTTTGGTCTATGTCAAAAAAGTGATTTAAAGCAGCGTAGTTTTCTTCTATCTGTAAAACTTTTTGGAGTTGAGGATTATCGACCTTAATTACAGGTACTGCCCACCACTTCATAGGATAAAGGGTTACGGAAAGAATAAACTCATCGGGAGAAAATTTATCAAGGTGGTCTTTGCGGGAGATTTTGCGTAATACTTCTAATCCGAATGTGTGAATGGTTTGTATGCGTCCTTTAAAATTTTGAATGTATAACTGTCCATATTTTTCAACATGCTTTGAATCAATGCTGGGGATAGAGTCTGTAGATTGGGCTCTGACAGAAAATATACATAAAAACAAAGCAACGGATAAAATAGATTTGCGAATAACCGTTTTACGTAAGTATGAGTATCGATTGAAAAGGGTCATCAGAAACCCTAAGAGCAATAACATGTAACCTGCATAAGTGATTGTAGTTCCCCAAAAATCATTGTTGACAGTCAGTATTGTACCTTGTTCATTCTTAAAATATGATGACTGGTAAATTCTATAACCTTGTACAGATAAAATATTGTTCATGTAGATATGATAAGGATAACTGTTTTTACCTTCAGTAATATGAACATAACTTGAAAAAGACGAAGGGCTTTGTGACCCCGGATAACGCTCCATATTAAAACTGTCTAATCGAATGCTGAAAGGAAGTGGAATTTGTTGTGGCGCATAGGAAAATGTATAAGTGGTATCCTCAATAGTTAATGTTCCGTAGAATTTGTTGGTCATGGTTGTGCTGTCTTGGATAGGGGAGAGTAGGAGGTTTTGAATGTGTTGAGGCCTTTTGAACACAAACTGTAAACCCATATTTTCTTTGACCGAGTTAAAATAGAGTTCTGCGTTATTGAAAGTAACAACAGGTTTTGTCTTGTCTTGATGTAAATTCCAAAAGGTTTTATAAGATGTACTATCTCTATTTGTTTTTTGAGTAGCCGTAAATTCATGGTGTTGGGTAATCATACTATTAACGGTTTGTCCGTTGGCAATCATCATTGTTCCTTCGTAACCGAAAATGTGGGTAATAAATGCTCCGATAAGAAGAACAATGAATCCTGAATGAAAACAAGTAACATGAATTTTACGAAATCTAAATAACTTGTGTTTAAAGAAAATGCCGACGAGATTAAAAATCAGTAATACCCAAATTACTTTTGTCCATACTGCCAAATAAAAATAATGCTTCGCAATCATTGTCCCGAAATCATTCTCCACAAATGTAGCCACGCTAAATAATACCATGAGAATACACAGCAACACAACAGCTACAGGCATAGAGAAAAAGGTTTTTAGAAATTTATTCATAATTATTAATTTACGATGTACGAACATTCTGTCTTGGAGTACAAAGTTAAATGTTTCCACTGAGATTATCATCCAATATGACAAGTTCTATCCTTAAATATTTATATGAGTCTTATACTGTTTTGGATTGATTTTGAATATATAATACCTTTACAACTTCAGTATATCAGTAAATTTTAGACCATACAGAGGGTGAGAAGATAGTATATTCACCTGGGTATGGTAACGAAAAAAAACGATTTGAATGTGATGTTGCATCAAATATAGGATTGTGAACCTTCAAATTGATAAAGATGGAGAAGTCTATGAAAATGCTCTTTAAGAATGTATTTGTGGTTGGGAGTGGGAAGTCTCATCATTGCAGAAACGTTACTCGTTACTGCATTTACGGGCATGTTTCCATTAGTATAGTACCCGGGTAGAAAATCAATTGGTTTTGTGTGGAAATGTAATCGGACTTTCTATTCCAATACATTCTTCATTCATTTGTATTTTCAATATCTTCTTCATTCGTTTCGCCGGTCAATATTTGTTTTACTTTTTTTCCCTCTTTTGTCAGGTTTTTTCTGTATGCAATCAAAGAAGCGGCTGTTGAGCCTCCATTGTTTTCTATATCTTTAGAAGCACCCTGTTTCAATAGAAATTCTGCGGCTTGAAAATTGTTGAAATATACTGCATAAATAAGCGGCGTGTTACCGTCATTATCCGTACAGTTGATATTGGCTCCGCTTTTAATCAATAAGTCTATAATGTTGACATTATCTTTGCCACTCGCAGCAAAAGTTAATGCACTTTGTCCTTTACCGTCTTTAAAATTGATATTGTCGGTGTGTTGTAATAGCAACTTGACGGCGTCATAATGTCCTCTATGGCAGGCAAGCATAAGAGGTGTTTGATTACGTTCGTTACCTATTATATTGGGAGAAACTCCATGGTCTATCAAAAATTTTATAGCGTCAATATCACCGCTATATGACGCATAAATTATCGGATGTGCTCCCTGATTATCGACAATGTCAATCTTTGCTTTGTTTTCAAAAAGGACTTTCATCACTTCGGTATGACCGTTTGCAGCGGCAAGGAGAAACGCACTTCTGCCTAATGTATCAAGCGTATTTATATCGCCGGCATATTGGATCAATATTTTTACAACTTCCGTATGTCCAAATGAACTTGCGATAGTCAAAGGAGTACTCCCTTCATTGGTTTTTGAATCATCAACTATGGCTCCCTTTGCTATAAGCATATTGAGAATGTTGACATTGCCACTAAAACTTACGGCATGGATTAAATTCTGTTTCAGATTGTCTGTATGGTTAACATCGGCTTTGTTGTCAACCAATACTTTTGCTGCCTCTTCATTATTGTTATATACGGCAAAGGTTAATGGTGTTTGATTGTCATAACTTTTGGCGTTGACATCAATGCCTTGTTTCAATAGAAACTTGATTATTTTTTTATTACTTCCTGCGGCAGCATAGTGTAAAGCATTTTGTCCGTATGAATTTACGGCAAAAATATTGATATTGTTTTCTATCAAGGATTCGGATAAATCGTTATATCCGAAAAACAAAGAAATCGTCAAAGCATTATCTCCCGGCTCAAAACTATCATCTCCTATTTTGATTGTTTCAGAGAGAGTTTTACTCATGCCTTGCGCCAAAAGCATTTCTATTTCTTTGATGCCCGGCTTGCCTTCATACTTTTTGAGAATACTTTCTAAAGTCTCATGCGAACATGCGTAAACAATGATGAGCGTACAAAGCAGTGCGATTGTTTTTTTCATATTACTATTATTGGAGTTGCAAAATTAGAGGTTTTTGTTGGTATTCTCTCCAACTGAATCAAGTTGTACTTAAATATCACTTAATCAGGTTGTATAGAAACAGAGAAAGCAACCTGTTGATGTTTTTATACAGTTTCAAAACTGCATGGACAAAAAAGACACTGTTTCTAATCTCATACAAAACTGCATGGACAAAAAGACACTGTTTCTAACCTCATACAAAACTGCATGGACAAAAAAGACACTGTTTCTAACCTCATACAAACCTGCATGGACAAAAAAGACACTGTTTCTAACTTCATACAAAACTGCATGGACAAAAAAGACACTGTTTCTAACCCTATACAAAACTGCATGGACAAAAAGACAGTGTTTCTAACCTCATGCAAACCTGCATGGACAAAAAAGACACTGTTTCTGACCCTATACAAAACTGCATAAACAAAAAGACAGTGTCTATAACCTCTTACAAAAGAGATTGTATAAAACAGAGAGCAACCTTATTAACCTTAGTAGAGACACATGACTACACTCCCACCTCTTCTGTTTCAAAAAACTGTGATAACATGTCAGTTTTTACTACATTCTCTACTGTATCGCACGTCATTGGATATTTTTTTGATACAAGCCACAATGTGTCGGCAGTTTGTAAAGCTTGTTGTAAGTCGTGAGTGGCCATTAACACGGTAGTTCCCTGTCGGGTTAACAGTTTGAGTAAGCGCATCAGTTCGACTTTTCCTGTAATGTCTAAAAATGCCGTAGGTTCGTCCAAGATTAACAGTTCACACTCCTGTACCAGCGCTTTGGCAATCATAATCTTTTGACGTTCTCCGTCAGAGAGTTCAGAAAAAAAAGAGTTTTGCTTGTATAACATTCCGACTTTTTCTAAAGCATCGTCAATCATTTTTCTATCCGCATGACGAATAGTGCCAAAAAAGTCGGTCTGCATATATCTTCCCAAGGCAACAACATCATTAACTTTTAAATGGGTTACTTCAATCTTATCCGTTAATACCAGTCCGATTTTCTGTGCCAGTTCTTTTCTCTTATAGTTGAGCAATGGCTTTTGATTCAGGAGTAATCTTCCGGACAGTGTAGGCAAGATGCCGCAAAGGGTTTTTAGCAGTGTTGATTTTCCCGAACCGTTACGTCCTAACAAGCAAGTCAACTGATTTTTTGGTAATGTAAAACTGAGATTTTGTTGTACTGTTTTTACTTTCTTACGGCTGACAGGATAACCTATGGATACATTTTCTGCGGTAAACATCATGATATGGCGGCTTGCTTTTGCTTGAAAAGTTGGAATGCTGCTTTTTGAATCGAAGTAAAAGGATACTGTATGTCTTGGGTCAAATAGGTCAACAGGTCAATGTGAGGATAGTTGGGTTGTTCTTTTGTCGCAATGGCAGTAATGTCTTGCCGTAGAGTTTCTGTAAATATTTGATTTAAAAAATCATTAACCTCAGGAATATAATCATACATTGCCCAAACAGCGAATACAAAAGGTTTATCATACTGTAATTTCCACTCTTCAGAAAGGTCAATGGCATACCGATAATGGTTGATGTGGTCAAATACTTTGTCGCCAATCATTAATACGGCTTGATGTGGTTGCAGTTTCTGTGGTTTGTCAGATATATCTAAAGGTAAATACCGGGGAGTAATGTTCCATCGCTCTTTGGCCAAAACTTTAACCAACGTTGCCGACGTTTGTGAGTGCGTATCTAAGTAAATTGTCTCTACATTTTGAATCTGATCATCTAAAAATAACACAACACTCTTTACTTTTCCATTACTGCCAATACAAAAATCGGTAACCGTCGTCATCTTTTCTATATCAAAAACGGCCGATGGAATTAATGCTACATCAACTTCTTTCTGTTGTAACAATCTTCCGCATTCTGAAGGAGTGGCTAAGGTCATTTGTACCGACTTGTCTTTAATGTTACGCAAAGCATGAACAAACGGCAGTGAATTGGCGTAACAGACAGTGGCAATTTTGAGAGGTGATGAAGGCTGCAACATGATTTATCGCAATAAGAAACAAGGATTAATCTCTATAACTTTTATAGGATGGGTATTAAGTTCAATTCGTTTAAGATAAATTCTCATCTTTTGTACCTCAATGGTCATCAATCGCTCTTTTTCTGCATTGGTAATCCAAGTGTCGTTAATAAAATCCATCGTATCTATGCCGGATTGTCTGATTTGCAGACGCATCAGAGAGTCAATATCTGCAGAAAAAAGTGTTTCTCCCGGTTTTGAAATATCATAAATACTGATTTTTTCCTCTGTAATTTCATACCATAAAGATTGAATATTGTTAGAGGGTTTGCTATCGGCAATATGTTGTAGTGTAGTGTAACCACTGATGTCAACATCTCTGTCTTCGTTATATAGAACTACTTTTGTTTTGGCAACTGCTTCGCTACCATTATCACAGTTTGGGTAATACTGATAATAATAGGGGTCAACAATCATTCTGTTATGTAACGTAAGAATCTGACAGAGTTCCCATTCTCTTATAATACCCAACTTTTCTTTTCTGTAAAGTGTATCGGTATGGTTTGATAAGTATTCAAAAGAGTTGGTCAAGGTTTTTAACAAGTGATAATTTTCTGCCGTGCTGTCTAATGCCGGAAATCTCAGGTCGGGATTTAACTTGGGATAACCTAACGCCTGCGAAGATTGCAGAAAGCGTTGTGTTTGAGATTTGACGGCAATATTTGTCGAAGATATTTGAGGAATGTAAGTAAAGGCTACTAACAAAAGGATAGCCAGTATCAGGAGATAGGTAAATCGTCCGACTTTTTGCCACGATAATAAAAATGCCGAAACGGTTAGAAATAAACCCCCGAGCCCTAAGTAAATACGAGTTTCTGTAAATCCGTATTCCTGGATGCGATAAAGAAATCCTACCCAAAACAACAATAGCGGTAAGGCGACAATCAGAAATAAATACTTGTATATCACTTTATAAATCGGCTGACCAAAAAGAGGGTAGAGCATTTTCAACAAACAGAATAAACTGACAAAACCCAGCACTAAATAGGCTACATTACCTTCGGGTAATTCCCATTGGATTAAGATTTTTAAACCATAAGTCGCCAAAATCAATGTATAAATCAACAACGCGGGAGTCAAAAGATAGTTAAATATCATTTCGATAACTTTACTTCGACTTTCGACAAACGTTGATGAACGGTAGAAGTTGAGGAAAAGAATGGGCATGAAACATTGAAAACAGGTTAATGCGGCCAATCCAAAGACTTTGTCCGGAATGTAAATATCAAAAAGAAAAGCGATGGAAGCACAGATGCTTGCAACCAAAACAAACGTAAGGAGTGCTATCAACCCGGCGGTACAAGCCGACAAAAACAGTTGCATGCAGTTTTTGGCAAAAGTAGTGTTGTCGGATTGCCATTGATGGATAATGTAAAGCAAAATGGTGATAACAAGGGCAACAACATAGTATGTAGCATTGTCTGGAAAGGGAAGAAACAACGCGGCACAAAAAATTGCACCGAAAATGTAGTACAAAAACTTTGCTCTTTGCTGTGTGTAAAAGTTAATGATGTTCAGCAACAAAAAGAGAATCGGAAAGTAGAGAAAGCATCCTTCTTCAAAGAATCTATGGGAACTGTCACTTAGTACTTTAAAATAACCGACCGATAACACCAAGATTGACAATAAGGTTTCCATTGGATATTGTCGAATGGTTTTTTGAATGTTACGTGTAAAAGATTGGATTTTTTGAGAGAATTTCATACTGAAAAGAGTTGTTTTTATCTAAATGGAATAAAATGATACTGCTCCACCTCTACCGGCGGTTCGCTAAAACCATAAAAATACCACCACAAAACCCCTGCAATGACCATCACTACCGCAAAAAGTAAAATCAGACGCAAAGGTAAGGGTAATTTTCCAAGCCATATTATTTTTGAGGTCTGTTTATCTAAATAAGTAATGGTAGAGGTCGTATTTTTATCTACAGGATAACCCTGCTCGCGTAAAATCTCAAGTGTCCGCTCTACATCTTCTTCTTTAACCTTCAGGTCAATACCTCCCACAGCGTTGGAATACATCGGCTGTACTTGCACTGTCAACTCATTGGTAAAAAAGTGGTCAATCTCTTCTTCTTCCAAAATCGTACGAACCACTGCGTATTGTTGAGGATAATCAAAAGTATAGACGGTTACATAATTCATTGTGGATATGTTTTAAAATTGCCTGCAAAGATACATGAAAATAATGATTAGAGACTAATTCTCATAGAGCATCTTTAATCTGTAATTTATGTTCAACAATCCGTAAATCGGGTTATCACTGTTTCTTCGCAAAGCGTTACTTTTGTCAAAACTTTTAATTACATAAATTACTTACCTATGAAAACAATCTTCACATCAACAGCACTTTTAAGCATGGCTACGATTTTCTTACTACTATTTACTGCCACCGTCAATCCTCAGGATACGCCGGCGAAGAGTAAAATTTTAGTTACCTATTTTACATTTCCTGAAGCCGACGGCGTTGATGCTTCTACCGGTGCAAGCAGAATTATTGTCGATAAACAAATGTACGGCACAACAGAATACGTTGCCAAAGTTATTGGTGAACTGACCGGAGCAGATATGTTTCAAGTCAAGACCGTGCATAACTATCCCAATCGTAGCCATCAAGAATTAATTGATTATGCAAAAAAAGAGGCAGATACAAAAACTTATCCTAAAATGACTTCAAAAATTAGGAACTTCGATGATTATGATACTATCTTTGTGGGCTTTCCTAATTGGTGGTACGATATGCCGATGGTGATTTATACCTTATTCAATGAATATGACTTTAGCGGTAAAACCATAATACCTTTCTGTACGCACGGCGGCAGCGGCTTCTCTCAATCCGTACAAACAATTGCCAATCTGGAGAAAAAAGCGAAAGTTGTCAGCATGCCCGCAATTTCTCGTAACAGTGCGGCGCAGTCTCGCAACGGTATCATAAAATGGTTGAAGAATAACAATTTCACAGTCAAATAATTTATCTATGAACTTACTACAAAAACTCAGAATTACATTTGCTTCACTTTTCATTACACTAATTACATTATTGTTTCTTGACTTTACAGGAACAATACATCTGTATTTGGGCTGGTTGGCAAAAGTTCAGTTTTTGCCGGCACTGTTAGCCGGAAACGTTGTCATCATCGCAGGATTAATTTTACTGACACTGATCTTTGGCCGCATCTACTGTTCGGTCATCTGTCCGCTTGGAATTTTTCAGGACATCATATCAAGATTCCGCCGAAAGAAAAACAAATTCAGATTTGCTAAGGCATTCACTTGGTTGCGCTACGCTGTTCTTGGATTGTTGATTGTTGGATTCATCGCTAATATCGGTTCATTGGTGGCTTTACTTGACCCTTACAGTGCATTTGGTCGTATGGCGGCTAATCTGCTGTCTCCGCTTTATTTGTGGGGAAACAATTTGCTTGCATTGGCTGCTGAAAATATCAACAGTTATGCTTTCTACGAAGTAGAGGTATGGATAAAAGGGATTGGAATATTGGCCATTGCTATCATTACATTCATCGCCATCATTATCTTGGCATGGAAAAACGGACGTATTTATTGTAATGCGATATGTCCGGTAGGTACGGTACTCGGACTGTTATCAAAACTGTCAATCTATAAACATCGTATAAACCTCCAAAATTGTAACAGTTGCGGACTCTGTGCCCGTAATTGTAAATCATCATGTATTAACCCTAAAGAACATACTATTGACTACAGTCGATGTGTTTCTTGCTTTAACTGTATTGACAAATGTAACAAAGGGGCGATAACCTATACTGCAAGTTGGATAAAAAAAGAAGAAAGGGTGAAAAATACAACAGAAGTAAACAGTTCGCTGCGCAGTGCTTTGACAATGGCCGGAACATTGGCGGCTACATCGACCGTTGTAGCACAAGCAAAAAAAGTAGATGGAGGGTTGGCCTTCATTGAAGATAAAAAAAAGCCAAAGCGTCAAACCCCGATTCTACCTCCCGGAGCCCAAAGCCTGAGACATTTCTTTAAACATTGTACAGGATGTCAGTTATGCGTAAATGTTTGCAGTAATCAGGTACTTCGTCCGTCCGTAAATCTGCTAACCTTCATGCAGCCCGAACTCTCTTATGAGCGTGGTTATTGCCGCCCGGAATGTACGAAATGTTCGGAAGTATGTCCTGTCGGAGCTATTTTACCTATTACGGTAGAAGATAAGTCTTCAATACAAATTGGTCATGCGGTCTGGATTGAAAAAAACTGTGTAGTGCTAACAGATAATGTAGATTGCGGAAACTGTGCCAGACATTGTCCTGTAGCCGCAATTACCATGATAGAAAAAGAGCCCGACAGTCTTGATGAAAAGAAAATTCCGATGGTCAACACAGAACGCTGTATTGGTTGCGGAGCATGTGAAAACCTCTGTCCGGCAAGACCATTCAGTGCTATTTACGTAGAGGGACACACCATGCACAGAAGCGTTTAAAATGTAAAATTGAAAATGTAGAATGCAAAATGATATACGGGAAAGTCTCCTGCAAGTCTGCGACAAGTTTCCCCAAGTCGGGAAAGTCTCCTGCAAGTCTGC
>CAYVGO010000048.1:4341-17773 GCA_964450725.1 uncultured Muribaculaceae bacterium | reverse complement strand
ATCAAGATAATTAATAAAAATAAGTAGATTTATTAATTATCTTACTTAATCTATATCTTTGAGTGTAAAACCGGAAAGAATCATTGATTCTTTTTATACATTTGTAACAACTATTTTTATTTCATTTCTCATGTACAAATCTTTCATTTTTCTTCTTTTGTTTAGTCAAGCCTCTTATTTATTTGCCCAAAAACCTGTTTATGAACTTGTAGAGCGTATAAGTAGCGGTTCAAGTAAGTTATTTCTTTTTGAAGTAATAAAATCTTCTGGCAATGTAGATTTTTTTGAAATTGATCAGAAGGGTAAAAAAATCTGGATTAAAGGAAACAACAATATCAGTATTGCCACCGGTTTAAACTGGTATCTTAAATATTACGCCAACATTCAGATTACATGGAATAATCCCCGGCAGGAATTGAAGAACCTTCCGAAGGTACCAAAGCCGGAACGCCGTTCTACTTCAATGATGACAAGATATTATTTGAATTATTGTACATTTTCTTATACTATGGCATTTTGGGATTGGAATCGATGGCAGCAAGAGATTGATTTTATGGCAATGCACGGCATTAACTTGCCACTGGCGATAACGGGTACAAGTGTGGTTTGGAGAAATACTCTGATGGCTTTAGGATATTCCAAAGAAGAAGCAACGGCATTTGTAGCAAGTCCTGCTCACCAAGCTTGGTGGTTAATGAATAATTTAGAGGGTTCTGATGTACCTGTTCCGGAATCATATTTTATTCATGAAGAAAAATTGGCCAAACAAATTATTCACCAATATCGACAATGGGGTATTGAACCTGTTTTTGCAGGATATGCCGGTATGGTTCCTCGTAATGCGGGAGAAAAATTAGGATTAAAAGTTCAAAATCCCGGATTTTGGGGTAGTTATCCTCGTCCTGCATTCTTACAGCCCGAAGATTCTCGTTTTGCCGAAATTGCAAAAGTATATTATCGCGAATTAACTCAACTCTATGGAGTAGCCAATTATTATGCCATCGATCCGTTTCATGAAGGGGGGTCAACCGCAGGAGTCAATTTGCCGGTTGCGGGTAAAGCAATTTATAATGCTATGAAAGCAGTAAATCCTGAAGCAGTTTGGGTAATACAAAGTTGGCAGGCAGCACCTTATCAAGCCATGATTGACGAAGTGCCCCAAAGTAAAATCTTAGTTTTAGATTTATTCAGTGAATCGCGTCCGCAATGGGGTGATACTAAGTCAACATGGTATAGAAAAAATGGATTTGAACAACATGATTGGGTATATTGTATGTTACTAAACTTTGGAGGAAATACCGGATTGTTTGGAAAAATGAATCGTGTTATTGACGGGTACTATCTTGCATTACAATCTCCGCAAGCAAAACATTTAAAAGGAGTAGGAGTTACAGCAGAAGGAGTTGAAAATAATCCGGTAATGTACGAGTTATTATATGAACTTCCTTGGAGACCTGAAAAATTTGCCAAAGATCAATGGGTAAAAGATTGGGTAAAGGCTCGCTATGGTAAAACAACTACAGCGATGGAAGAGGTATGGAAAATACTTGCCAATACAGCCTACAATGCTCCTTATGAGTCAACACAAGAAGGAACGACCGAATCTGTTTTATGCGCCAGACCGGCACTGAAAATTAATAAAGTATCCAGTTGGGCTACGGCCAAAATGTATTATGATGCTGCAACTTTTGAAAAAATACTTCCTCTCATGCTTTCTGTATCAGACTCTTTGAAAGATGTAAACAACTTTCAATACGATCTTGTAGATTTTACAAGACAAGTTGTTGCTAATAAAGCCAACCAACTATTACCAAAAATGGCAGAACTTTTTGAAAAAGGAGAGAGTCAAGAATTTTTACGGTTCTCAGAATACTTTTTACATTTAATCTTGCTTCAAGATCGCTTGACCGGAACCCGAAAAGAGTTTAGGGTAGGAACTTGGGTTGAAAATGCTTTGAAAATAAGCAGTAATAAGAATGAGGATGCTTATTACAAAGAAATTGCCCTCCGCTTGATAACCACCTGGGGAAATAAGTTTGCTGCCAATAATGGCGGATTAAGAGATTACTCACATCGAGAGTGGAATGGTATGCTGGCAGATTTTTACCATCTTCGATGGAAATATTTCTTTGACCAAATAAACACTACCGGACAAATACCAACTATTGATTACTTTGATATGGAAGATCGGTGGGTACGTGAAAATCATCAATATTCTTCTACACCTCAAGGCAATCCTATAGAAATTGCCAAAGAAATCAATCAATTTCTGAATACCTTAAAATAAGGTTAATAATATTTTCAAAAAAGGCTGTACAATTTTGTACAGCCTTTTTTTATGATTTAAATGGATTTTTACATCAACAACTTTATAATAAGATTTAATTAAAAATCGAAATGTAACTAATTTAATTAAAAATATTTATGTAAAATATTAACAGAAAACATACATTTATATTATGTAAATTAAGTTACTAAAATTATATATTATATTAATTATATTCAATATAAATCTTTCTACGACAAAAAAAATTATAAATAAGATTGCTAATCAAATATTTTTTAATAACTTTGTTCTACTTAATAGGTATGACGCTTTGTTGTGAAATATAAAATTATAGCCACTACTGATTTACAAGAGATAATATTGTTTCTAATAATGCTATGATCAATCAAATATTGGAATATTATACTGAAAAATTGGAAGAATTTTTGAAAAATGATTTTCATCAACCAGAAGGGATTGTTGAAATAGGATTTATTGGTAATTCGGGAGAAAAAAAAAACAAACTGATAGTTTCTCTTTTAAGTATAGAGCGAGAAACTGCAGGAGGAATTTCACCCGTACGTAAAAATTCAGAAAACATATTTTTGCAAAGTCCGTCACCGATATACTTAAATTTATATATTGTACTTGCCGCTATTTATGATGAAAAGCGTTACACTGAATCTTTATCTGTATTTTCAAAAACATTGTATTTTATACAATCTGTTTCAAGTTTTAAGTATAGGAATGAAGTATATACAGTTGAAGTAGTACCTCTTAGTTTTCAAGAATTATATAATATATGGACAAATATAGGAGGACAATATTATCCGTCAGTGTTGTGTAAACTCAGAAGAATTACGATTGATAGCGGGGAAATTTTCCGGTCGTATGGTGAAGTAAATAAGCCAGAAATAAAAATGTAGTGAAATATATCATGGCGGATTATAGAAACATTTTTACTCTTTGTGTCGAACACGAATATTATATGGGAAATATGTGTAGCGGAATGGAAATACGTCCGATTTCTTTGGAGTTGATGAAACGTAGAGAGTTAGTATTTAAACAAACAGAAATTAATAAATGGAGTATTATTGGTAATTTTTCCGGAGCCGGTATTGATGAATTGTCAGATGTACTAATATTAGAAGTAAAAATTTCCGATAATGCATTTATACATTTTACTGATTGGAAAGGCTACGATCCTGTGAAAAGTTATCAGTTGGATTTACCGACCGATAATTTGGTTATAGAAGCCATAGAAGGGATAAAGAGGATCGATGAAAAACGAAAAGGCAATGTCCTTTTTACAATTTATCTTCGATTATCCAATAAAATGTTTGAACGTGCAAAAAACGGAAAGTCAGTAGAGCAAAAACTTGTTTTTCATGCAGCACAAAAATATATAGAATATTTATGCATACCGCGAAATAGGGAAAAAGTATGGCATTTGAAGGTAGAAGAGACGAGTAATAAAGTTGTTTTTGGTGAAATTTCTCAACAAAATATGGAAGCCTTTGGCGGTTTAGTATATCAAGTGAAAAGTATATCAAAGGTCCCCCTATATAAAGGAAATAATTACATTTTCAGATTGAAAGAAATTGTTCGTGAAAATCCTCTGATGGAAAGAATACTGGTTAAGCAATTACCATATTCATCAGTAAGTGATTTTATAACGGAAGATTCCAATATCATACGACAAGTTTGTTATTATTGAAAATTGATAAAATATTGTTTTACTAAAATATTAAGAAATGGCAACAATGAAAACCCCCGGCGTTTATATTGTCGAAAAGAACGCATTTCCCAACTCGGTTGTGGAGGTTCCGACAGCCGTTCCTGCATTTATCGGTTATACTGAGAAAGCAGTTAACGGAGTAGAATTACTAACTGGCAAGCCTTGGAAAATTTCTTCGATGGCAGAATATCAAAATTATTTTGGCGGTGCTCCCGTGCCTGTTTTTACTTTGGCAAAGGAATCGGCAACACCAACCCCTGAAGACAAAAAGAAAGGAGAAGAAGTGTCTCCGGATAATGTTATTAAACTGACGATGCCGTTAGGAGAAAAGTATAACCTGACATTGAAAGAGGGCAATTACACGCTCTATTATAATATGCTATTATTTTTTGCCAACGGTGGTGGACCGTGCTATATTGTGTCGGTGGGAGATTATGCAACAGGATTGGAAGCCGATAAACTTCTTGGTGGTATTACTCCGTTGTTAAAAGAGTCTGAACCTACAATGCTTGTAATTCCGGAAGCAGTTAATCTGAAAGTAGAAGATTGTATTAAAGTACAACAGGCAATGTTAAAACATTGTGGACTTGATACTCAAAGTCGGTTTGCGATTTTAGATGTACACAGTAATAAGTATGTTGATCAAAGCCGTACTTGTGTAGAGACTTTCAGAGAACAAATCGGTTCTAACCAAATGAATTACGGTGCTGCTTACTATCCGTGGCTGCTTACATCTGTTTTGTCTGATAATGATATTTTATTTGATAATGTAGATGCTGAAAGTTTGCAAGCCATTGTTGCTACTTGGAAAGATGCCGAAGATAAGCCTACGCCATTATCTTCATTTATCACCAAAGAATTTGCCGAAATAAGTGCAGGGAATAATGTTGAACAACATAAGAAAAATATTCATCAGGCGTTGTTACAAAATTGGCCTGCTTATTCTTTAATTATCAAAACCATTAAAGAAAATCTGAATTTGTTGCCGCCTTCATCTGCCATGGCAGGACTTTATACTATGGTTGACAATACACGCGGAGTATGGAAAGCTCCGGCAAACATATCTGTCAATAATGTGGTCAAACCATCTGTGAATATTTCTCATGCAGAACAAGAAGAATTGAATGTTCCGATGAGTGGAAAAGCCATCAATGCCATTCGTGCTTTTCAAGGAGAGGGAATTAAAGTGTGGGGAGCAAGGACATTAGATGGAAACTCCTTAGACTGGCGATATATCAATGTTCGTCGTACAATGATTTATTTGGAACAATCGGTAAAGAGTGCGGCACGTGCTTATGTATTTGAGCCTAATGATGCCGGTACGTGGTTGAATATGAAATGTATGATTGAAAACTTTTTACGCAGTGTGTGGAAACGTGGAGGTCTTGCTGGAAGTACACCCGAAGATGCTTACGAAGTACATGTAGGGCTTGGTGATACAATGACTCCTGAAGATATTTTGGAAGGAATTATGCGTGTTACTGTATTGGTAGCGGTGAGTCGTCCGGCAGAATTTATAGAAATTACATTTCAGCAGCAAATGCAGAAAAGTTGATGTAAAATTAATGTATAACCTAAAAACATATTGATTATGGCAGGAGAAAAACAAGATAGCGTATGGCCTTTACCCGAATTTTATTTCAAGGTCAGTGTTGATGATATAGGAGATATATCATTTAAAGAAGTGTCAGGCTTGGAGCTTGAACATGATGTTATTGAATATCGTGCAGGAGATAGTCCTGAATTTACTAAAATCAAAATGCCCGGCTTACGAAAAAGCGGAGATGTTACGTTGAAAAAAGGTGTTTTTGTTTCTGATAAGAAGTTCTGGGAATGGATTGGTGAAATAAAATTGAATACCATCAAACGTCGTTCGGTAACTATCAGTTTGTTGGACGAAGCAGGAAAACCGGCTCAAAGTTGGAAGTTAACCAACGCTTGGCCTAAAAAGGTAACGGTCGAAGGTTTCAAGGCAGATGGAAACAATGTGGCTATGGAAACCCTGATACTAGTTCATGAGGGAATAGCACCGGCATAGCAAAGTGAATTATGTCTTTGGTAAATGGGAATTGGTCTCTTCCTGTAGCATTTTACTTTCAAGTACAATTTCACTGGGAAGGTCAGGGGGTCAGTGGCTCTTTTATGGAAGTGAGCGGATTGGGACAGGAGATTGTGATGGATAAGTTTCCTCAAAGTGGTAATGATGGTATTAAATTACAATTACCTCAAGAAGTCAAACCCGGAAATATTATTCTGAAGCGTCCAATTACTCCGTTAGATGAGAAAATTGTAGAATGGGTAAATGAATGCTTTAGGTTCGCTATAGACGGATGGATTTCGCCATGCGTACTTACCGTATGTTTAATGGATGAAAGGCAAGAGTCATTAGCCCGCTGGACATGCAGTCATGTCATTCCTGTCAAGTGGGATTTAGGAACATTAAATTCTATGGAAAATAAATTGGTAATTGAAACACTGACGATGAATTATAATCTTTTAGAGCGTACAAAGTAATGGCAATTGTAATCAAGGAAATGCAGGTAAATACAGTGATAGAAAAAAAAATAATACAACGCACAGATATTGCTGACAGTGTTTACCAAACATTAAAAACAGAAATAATCTCTGAAGTTTTACAACAACAGCAAGTATTAGAGCCGGGAACAAGTAAAAGAAGGAACGAACGTTAGATAATGCTATATTGTGACTGATAATTTTCATCATTTGAATGTTTTCTCGCTTCGTAAAACCGTGTTGCAGACTTGCAGGACACTTTCCCGTAGTACGGGAACTTTGTCGCAGACTTGCAGAACATTTTCTCGTTTTGAAATATTTTATGTCAATATAAATCAACAATGGAACAACTGAGAATACAATGTTATACTGATGAAAAATATTCCATGCAATATGGAGAAGTAATTCTTTTATGTGTTGATACCGAATCACTAAAAGTTGAGAAGGGTATTGTATATCAAGAAGACAAGCAACAAGGTACGACCAATGCGACCAATGTATTTGAGAAGTATAAGCCGGAAAAATTTTCGTTTGATTTTATTGTTGATACTACGGGAGTTATTGAAGGAACACAAAGAGGGGATAAGGTTCAGTCTAAGATTGAGATTATGGAAAAAAGTCTCTATCTGTACAACAGTGAAGGACATCGCCCGTCATACGCAGTGATTGCATTTGGAGAGTTAATGTTCAAAGGACAATTGAGTTCTATGAGTATTAAATACTCTTTATTTAATCATAAAGGAATTCCGTTACGGGCAAAAGGAAGTGTAAGTTTTCTTGGTTTTAGAGGTAGTGAAGAAGATAAAAAGAGATATTCAAAGTTATCTCCAGATATGTCGAGATTGGTTGTCCTTAAGGAGAGTGATACATTGGCAGCACTTTGTCATCAAATATATGGAAATTCTCTATTGGTCAATAAGGTTGCACGATTTAATAATCTTAACGGATTTCGTGACATTCCTGCAGGTACGGAGATATTGTTTCCTCCATTAAAAAAAAGTTAGATTATGGCAGATTCTCCCTCAAAGTCTATGGACAAGGTTTTGGCATGGAGTGTTTACTGTAACGAAAAACAGTTAGATGCTTCATATGAATTAACTTATGCTTTTGTACATTTTGCTTTCAATCGGATTGGAAAAGCGACACTGAAATTTAATGCTGGCAATATGGACAAGCAAACTTTTGCTGAAACAGATTCTTCGGATTGTCAACCCGGTCATACAATTCGATTAGATGTTGGAGATATTCATAATCAAAAGACACTGTTTGAGGGTATTATTTTAGAGGTAGGTATCCGAATCGACAAAGGCTTTAGGTCGCAAATGGTAGTAGAATGTCGTGACAATGCCTATCCGGCAACGCAAGGACGCAAGAATCGTATTTTTGAAAAAAAGAAAGATTCCGACATAATAAATGAAGTATTGTCAGACTATGGTACGGTGAAAGTAGATACTACGGGTTATGAGCACCCGGAGATGGTACAGTATTATTGTACCGATTGGGATTTTGCTCTATCACGTGCTGATGCTTGCGGGTTGCTTGTCTTTACACAAGGGAAAGAAATTCGGATAGAAAAACCGCAAGTAAATGCTTCGCCAATATTGACTGTAACTTATGGAGCAGACATGATTAGTTTCGACTGCGGATTGTCAAGCAATAATTTATTTGGTAAATATGAAGCGGTGTCATGGGATTCTTTACAACAAAAGCAAGTAAAAGTAATGGCATCTCCTCCATCCCTCAATAAACAGGGAGATATACAGCCGACAACTATTGCCGGAGGTAAAAGTATGCTTTTACAGACAGATGCACCGATGAATAATAAGGTATTAAAAGAATGGGCAGACAGCATGGCTTTAAAAGCAGGATTGGCACGTTATCAGGGAAAATGCAGTTTTTATGGCTCTGCAAAAGTTCTCCCCGGTTCTATTATAGAAGTAAAAGGGTTGGGTAAACGGTTTAGCGGAGATGTATTTGTAGGGTCTGTAACTCACACCATCAAAAACAATCAATGGATTACAGAAGCCGGGATTGGTCTTGAGAACACAAATATTACCGATGAGCCCGATGTAGTTACACCACCCGCTTCAGGCTTCATTCCCGGATTAGAAGGATTACATATCGGAGTAGTCAAGCAATTAGAGCAAGACCCGCAAAAGGAATTTCGGATTCAAATAGAATTACCGTGGATGGAAGGAGAGAAAAAAGAATTATGGGCAAGATTGAGTACGTTTTATGCAACCGGTGAAGCAGGAGTTTTCTTTTTACCCGAAAAAGGAGATGAGGTCTTGATAGGATTCATTAATCACAATCCTGCCCACCCTATAGTTTTGGGTTCATTATACGGTAGTAAGCATAAATCTCCCTATGAATATAAAGCAGAAAATCATGAGAAAGGAATTGTTACTCGCTCGAAATTAACAATAGCCTTTGATGAAGAGAAGAAAATCATCACTTTGCATACGCCGGAGAAAAGTAAGATAGAAATTAATGATGATGCAAAATCTATTACGTTGACCGACCCCAATAAAAATGAGATTGTAATGGATAAAAACGGAATTTCGCTGACTTCAAGTAAAGATATTCAATTGAAGGCAAAGGGAAATATCACTTTGGATGCCACCGGGAAAGCAAATGTTACTGCCAAGCAGGATGTAGCCATTGAAGGAATGAATGTAAAACTTAATGCTAAAATAGGATTGGCGGCTAAAGGAAGTGCTACGGCAGAATTATCTGCCTCCGGTCAAACAACAGTCAAAGGAGCTATGGTAATGATTAATTAAAAATAAAAGATATGCCACCCGCAGCAAGAATAACAGATATGCACACATGCCCCATGCAGACACCGGGAATACCGCCGATACCTCATGTGGGAGGCCCGATTGTCGGACCGGGTACACCTACGGTATTAATAGGAAAAATGCCCGCTGCCGTAATGGGAGATGCAGCAGTTTGTGTAGGACCGCCAGATACAATTATTAAAGGTTCGGCAACAGTAATGATTTGCGGAAAACCGGCAGCTCGTATGGGAGATACAACGGCTCACGGGGGAAGTATTGTGATGGGTTGTCCTACGGTGCAAATCGGAGGATAAATGAAAAGGTGGACTTATGAAACAAAAAACATTTTTAGGCAATGGGTGGAATTATCCCCCAATATTTCAAGAGAATAAAGATGTTACCGAAATGGTGGCAGACGAAGAAAATATTCGTCAGAGTTTATGGATACTGCTGAGTACTTCACCGGGAGAGAGAGTACATCGGTATGATTATGGTTGCCCTCTTCGTAAATATAATTTTGAATTGATGGACACCACAACACAAACTTTACTCAAAGAGGAAATTATGAAAGCAATTATACTTTTTGAACCGCGTGTAGAAATTATTGGAGTGAGGTTTGATTTGTTACAGAAAGAGGGAGTATTGCAGATTCATTTAGATTATACGATTCGCCGGACTAACCGACGTACCAATATGGTTTATCCGTTTTATTTGAATGAAGGTACGGATTTATTCATCTGATATTTGTATTGATGAGAACTGCAATTCAAGAACCCGGGCAAGGATTATCAAAAATAGATTATCAAAAAAGAATTGCCCGATTAGAAAACTTTTCTCCTCTTGAAAGTGATTGGAAAGAACTTTTGAGGTGGGTATTGTCTGTAGAAGGAGGAGAAAGGTGGAAAAACCACATTCTGATTATACTGATTGAAATTGTCCGGAAAGATGTTGAGGATTATCAAGACTTTTTTATCAAAGGAAGAGGAACTGCCATTCAAAGTTGCTATACTAAAGATTTACGTCATAAAATACAATCATGGATAGAACGCATAGATTGTTTTATGAGTTGTGAAGGACAGGTAGAGATTGATCTGCAAAAAAGTTCGGTTTTGTCAGTAGCACAAAATATCCGTCACATCTTAGCAGATTCACTGGCTTGTAATACATCACCGGGAAAGAACCATTCTTCTGAGATTGCAAACTTTCCATACTATTCTATGCTTGGAGCGGTGAGTTCCATTAAAAAAAACTGCGACTATTATATTGCAAAAATAGAAGAGAGTAAAAAGATAGATGCGTCATTGTCCTTACTGCTTACTTTTACTCGCCATTACAGTGGGATTGTAGAAAAGTTTAATCGTACGTTTTCCTCTCTGCCGGATATTTATCATCAACAAATTTTAGGAGTAAAGAGTAAACCTGTAGTACAGGATAAAACATATGTAGTGATTACCTTATCTTCAGATGAACAACAAGGATTTATACTGCCTAAAGATACATTATTTGAAGGAGGAACCACCGCAACCGGAGAACCATTATTCTATCATAATCTCCGTGACGAATATATTTCCCCTGTAAAAATATCTCAAACGGAATATGGCAGTGTGAAGACAGGATGGATGTTAGCCTCTTCTGTTTTGTTATTGTCAGAGGGAAGACGAGAAATCAACATTAGTTTTCAACTGAATAAAAAAGTAGTTTTATCTGATACGCTAAGCAGAACATTAGCCAGCCTGTTTACTTTGCAAATCAGTACGGCAGAAGGATGGATAGCCCGAGATATAATCCCTGTGTATGCTAAAGAAGAGAACAGATTGACTTTTTCTTTGACTTTACATGTAGATGATTCGGCAGTGGTACCTTGTATTCCTGAAATACATCAGTGCACCACCATTTTTCCTGTAGTACGAATACAAATGAAACAGCAAGAAGAAGAAGATACGGATATTTTACGGACGCTTTTTACTGCTGTAAAAATCCATGTTAAGGTAATGGGATTACGCCGGTTTGATTTATATAATGAATTAGGACAACTTGATACCATGCAACCGTTCTATCCTTTTGGTACACAAGCCGAACGGGGGTCTTGGTTTATGTTTGGATGTGATGAACTGAGTAAAAAGCAATGGAAACTTGTTCAGTTGGAAGGTGTTTGGAATAAACTGCCCCAAACTTCGGGCGGATATGCAGAGGTTTACCGGTGGTATTCGTCGGCAATAAACAACCAATCATTCAAAGTCAAAACAGAGTGGCAACACAATCAACAATGGAAAACTTGCAGAGAATCGCCGTTGTCTTTGTTTACAACCGATGATCAAGGTAAACTCAAAGAGACTGTCGTCATTACATTCAATAAAGATAATACGACTTTTTCTACAGAGACCGATTACAGAAGTAAAACAGATTTCTTCCGCGTTACTTTAGATGCTCCTTCGGTGGGATTTGGTATGGAAACTTACCGTCAACAGTTTGCAGAGGTTATGATGTACAACAGTCGTCGCAAAGAAAAACATCATAAAGAAGTACCTTCAGCCCCTCTTATTCCTTTGTTGGCAGACATATCTCTTACCTATGAAGCGGAGGCAGAGAGCGGAGGCATTGAGGAAAATACAAAAGTACATCTCTATCCTATAGTACGACCTTCAGATCATACAGCCATAACCTTTTCTACATCCGGCAAAAACAAAGCATATCCGCTTTTTGATACAGTAGCCATAGATAAAGCCTTTTACTTAGGACTACAAAACGTTACAAAAGAGCAAACCATACGAATGTATGTAGTGTTAAAGCCCCTAAAAAGAGAAGAATTAACAGATAATCCGGTAAAACATTCTCCCACCCATTGGCAATACTATCATGGAAAAGGAGAATGGATAACCTTGTCAGAAAGTTCTATAATACAAGACACTACGCAAGGTTTTACGTTTAATGGTCATATAGAAATAGAAGTTCCCGGAGACAATCTGTATTTAGACGCCGACAAAGTATTTTGGTTACGAATATGCAGTGCACAATCTTCAAAAATAGAATCTATATACATTAACTGTTTACTTGTTATTGCAAAAAACGGCGACGGACACCCTTTGGCCGCAGGAACAATACAGACACTGCAAACACAAGATGACAGAGTTGCAGAAATCAGTCAACCCCTGTCGGGCTTTGGAGGAAGAGTAGCAGAAAAGCCTAAGCAAACTTTTATTCGTCAAAGTTCGCGTATTGCTCACAGAAACAGAGCCGTTACCGGACGTGATTACGAACAGGCAGTGCTTGAGCAATTTCATGACATTGAAAAAGTATATTGCTTTTCAACTCAGCCGGATGATGAACTGCCAACCGCTCATGTCATTGTCATTTCGGGTTTGGTCAATAATGTATATTCACTAACCGCTATAGCAAGATTAACCGAGATACGCAATTATTTGTTACGATATATTTCACCGATGGTCAAGTTAGAAGTATCTAACCCTGTGATGCAGATAATGAAGTTTGTGTGTTGTGCTATTAAAAAAGAACATGTAAGGAATGACGGAGTAATTATACGCCGATTGACACGCCGTATCAATCAATATTTTGCCAGTTGGTTATATAACGGTATTCTTCCTGAACTTGATGTACAGTATTCCTATAAAGAATTACATGCCCGATTGGCAAATGATGAAGATATTGTAAGGCTTACAAAATTAACCGTAAATGGTAAAAGTATTGGCAATGTAGATGTTGATGCCGACGACTTGTACATCAAAGGAGATAAACCTTGGTATATTTTTATGCCGGACATTGAGATACATATCCTCTCCGGAGTAGGAATTGGCTATGCTGCTATAGAAAAGGATTTTACAATACAGGGAAAAAAGTATGAGTTATAATGTAGGGAAGGTTTAACGTACTACATGGCCGGAAAGATGGCCTATCAAACTAACAAAACCTACGCAGGAAATAATTTGTGAAAGTTTTCCTGCACCCATGTTAGAGATAGACCGATGTAATACTTCTCTACGACCTGTGAATATTTCCGGCACACTTTTGTGTAACCCTATTTTGTATAGGTGTAAAGATAAAAGAAAAAGTATATCGCCTTAAATTTAGGCAGGCAGGACGTCTAACGTTAGACAGGCAGGGTGTCTAACGTTAGAC
>CAYVGO010000048.1:0-4241 GCA_964450725.1 uncultured Muribaculaceae bacterium | reverse complement strand
GGCCGGATGTCTAACGTTAGGATGACAAGATGCATTTTATAGTAGGTACTATGACCAAAAAGATACAACACGCAATAACCGATAGTGGTCTGATATAATATTAAACATAATCTATGAGTAACCGTGAAACATTGAAAACATACTTCAGGAAAGGAGCAGTTCCCACAGAGGAGCAGTTTGCAGACTTGATAGATTCTACACCCAATATTGAAGATGACGGTTTTGTGAAGGTACAAAATGAGGGTGGGAAAGAAGTCTTAACTTTAGAACATCATTCTGTAGAACAAAAACAAACCTCTGAATATTTTTATGCACCTGCAGATGGTGATTGGCATAACGTGTCATTAACAACCGAAATGAGGATAAATCAATTAGAGAGTACTATCTATAAATTCTTTGCCGTTTATCTCTTAGAAGGGAAAAGACCTATAAAGATGATGGATGCTAAAATTACGTATTGCAGCGGCGGAGTGCCAAAGTTGTATTCTCACCAAAAGCATTGGTATGGATGGAGTGGTCTTATCCAACTGCGGTGGAAAGAACAAGTCAACGACCTGTTTTTACAGATACGGGGAAAACAGAGTCATGGCGGGCTCATTGGTTATCAAATCATCAAAATATGGGAAATTAGTAGTTAGTAATTAACGGTGAATGGTGAAGAAAGGCATTCTGCCAAAACCTTTAAACCTTCAAATCCACAACTCTTGAACAAGAATCTTTTATACATAGAACAACATGATGTAGAAAATGATTTGTTTTCAGCATTACAAAAAAAGTCTCTGGAAGAGTTTCAGCGGCTCTCGGGTGAGGTTTGGACAGACTTTAACCCTCACGACCCGGGGGTAACAATAGCCGACATTACAAATTATGCTCTGACAGAACTTGACTACAAATTAGGGTTCAACTTACAGGATTATTTGACAGATAGTCAGGGAAAGTTCTCTCCCGAGCAATATGGCTTATACTTTCCTAAAGAGGTATATCCTACAATGCCCGTAACTTTAGCCGACTATAAAAAACTACTCTATGCCCGTTTTCCAACCTTAGACAACATCAGGGTGATGTGTGATACAAAAACCGGAGAGTACACCATAGAGGTACAACAGTCACCGTTTGACACTACCGCTGATGTAGAGAAACAAATCTACCAATGTTTTCATGCACACCGCAACTTATGTGAGAACTTGCGTAAAGTAGAACTGAAAAAAGCAGTCAACCATTTGACATTACATACAGAAATGGAACTGAAACCCGGTGCTGATGCTACTGATGTTTTGGCACAAGTCTATTATCGCATTCTCCGTTATCTTTCAGGCTCTGTGGTGATAAAGCACTTACAATCCGAAGATTTTGACAGTATCTCTCCCGAAGAGTGGCTTGAGGGTACGTCAGACCAAATTCGTGTTACCATTCCTCAGCAAGAAGATACAGAACATGAACTCTACTATATTCTCATTCAGATAACAGAGATAAAAACGCTCAGAACTTGTTATCTGGTTGATGAAAAAGAACAGATTATTACAGATTTCAAAAAAGGATACAACCTTGTCATTCCTCAACATTCTAAAGATTTTTATGTCCGCATGAGGATTGGACAGTCTGAAATGGCCATTGACGAAAAGAGATTTTTAGAGAATCTTCAGGCACTCTATTTCTCTAAGGTATCTGCACAAGTCAACCAAAACTGTCAAGGGGATAAAGCAGGAAGAGATATTTTCAGAACCGTTCCGCAAAGCACTTACCGCAATGTCTTTACTCACCATACTATAGCTAAAGATTTCCCGTCTTATTATATCACCCATGAATCACAATTACCCTTATCGGCTTCAGAAGAACAGAGAATCCAAGCCCGACAAATGTCTTCATACTTACATTTGTTTGACTCTTTGATTCAACGAGGATTGACGGAATTGAAGGGAATAGGAGACTTACTCTCTGTTCAAAAAACAGCATCGGCAAAGGCAGAAGTACTGACTGCTGCAAAAAAAGAGAATGACCGCTACAGAGAGGTATATGAAACAAAAAACAGTTATTTCGATATGCTCGACAATCTATATGGAGTAGAAAGTAATCCAGCATGGATGAAAGAGTTTTATTGTTATGGGGAAAAAGAGGATGATTTACTCAAAAGGCGAATGACATTTCTACAAAACATACCCACACTGACTAAAAATCGCTCACAAGCATCTGACATCAGCAAAACGTATCTTAATATGTCGGGTATCAAAGCCTACCTCTCTTATTTGCTGGGATTGAATACTGATGAAACATTCTCTGCCGGAAATGTACTGCCCGCTCATAATTTGATATTGATTGAAGATTTACAAGAGTATGATTCATTACGTCAACGGTTATACTACAAGTTGATAGACCAATACCCAATGGATACTGCTAATATCAGTCAGATTGAGATGATAGAAGATACACCGGAAACCGATAGACAGTGGGAAAAGATGACAAACAAAGAACGTAATGCACAATACGAAGGATTAAGACAAGTGTTGCCCGTCTTGAACACCAACTTTATTAGCGGCGGATTGTTTCGTAATGGAGTTCATTTAGATAATTACAAATTAGTAAAACTCCCTCATCAAGAATGGTTACTCTCTTTTTGGGATAATGAAAACAAAATATGGATGAGTTTAGGAAGAATGAATGATAAAGAGTACCTGAAGCAGTGTGCCGGAATTCTCCGAAACTATTTTAGAGAACTCAATCAACAGAGTGAGGTTGTTTACGTATTAGAGCACAATCTGCTGGCGTTTAAAGAGTATTTTAAACTGTCATTTGTATTTCCGAGTTGGACGGCACGCTTCAAGTCAGCACGCTTCAGAGCCATTTGTACACAATTGATTCAAGAGCGATTACCTGTACATCTGAAAGCCGATATTTACTGGTTAGATACGATGGAAATGCAATACTTTGAAGAAAACTACCGAAAGTTATTTGAACTGCTGCCCGACGGTGACGTCAAAGATGTTTCGACACAATTGATGGCCATATTGTCTGTTGCCCGCAAGCGGGAAGAGAGTAAGTAAAACGGGAGACACAACAATCTTGCAAACAGAGACGATAAATTACCTATGATTGAGATTACTAAAATATTATTTGATTTTACGGCTAAAGATGAATCTTTTGTCTCAGGGTTATATGCAGATTGGAATGAGTTTTCTCATCACGCAGTAGAAGAAGTGATTGAAAAAGTACTTAAGCAGTATGACCGCAAGGGTGAATTATTGCAGATTGGTAAGTTGGAACTTAATCTTGGAGAAATACCTCAGTCTGATTTCTATCGGCTA
Organism: uncultured Muribaculaceae bacterium; assembly: GCA_964450725.1. Taxonomy (GTDB): domain Bacteria; phylum Bacteroidota; class Bacteroidia; order Bacteroidales; family UBA932; genus CAYVGO01. Next base: position 942 of record CAYVGO010000048.1, on the reverse strand, counting down.
TATCCCATAAGACTGAAAGAAGAGTTAGAACGGCAGTTTTTAGAGACATTACGGTTAAAAAACTCCAATAACAACTGCATTTACACATCTCGAAAGGAAATAATATATTTCTATCTGCTACACGGATTCTTACAAACTGCTTGGGAGAACGAAGAATTTGATTTGAATCGCGAGTTGACAATCGGTATCAGAGAAAATCCCAAAGAAATGGCAGAGTTGGTACATCAAAGCTTGAATAATCCTGTAATGTTGAAGCGGTTGGTATTACAATCTGACGGTGAGATATGGATAGACTTATTAGAAAATTGGCTAACCGATACAGGTTTGGTGTTATACGAAAAGCAACAGTATATGACCGTGATATTAGAAAGTAACCCTGTTGCCATGATGTTGTTAGTCCGTAAGACCAAGAACGAACAAGTATTACAAGTATTGTCAGAAATAATAGATGATGTATCAGTGTCGATAATGATAAGGGAAGAAAGCAGAAGTCATGCAGAAATAGATTTGTCGCAATATTGGTCTTCTTTATATCAGTGGTTACTGACGCTTTACCCCAATATCGGCATTCCGCTTTTCAGTAATGTACGTCAGTTTCGTCAACAACTTAATTTGGCAATGTTACGGGTCATAAGAAAACGCAATCGTTCTGAATATCTTGATAAAGCAACATTGACAGAAATGTTTTTGATAGAGATATTTGGGAAACATCATTATGAAAAAGTATCTGATAAACTACACGCTTTACATTTACATCAAATACAAGCATCTCCGGGAAGTTTCAGTGACGTATTTCTAAAAATACTCATACGGTTGATAATAAAAAAAGGGGTAGGAAAGAGTAATGCTATGGAATCTGATACTTCTGCAAGTCTCCCACAATTTTGCGACAAGGCAGCGGAAACTTCCGAAAGCTTCCCGCAGTTTTGCGACAAGGTAGCG
>CAYVGO010000047.1:0-18330 GCA_964450725.1 uncultured Muribaculaceae bacterium | reverse complement strand
CAGACTTTCCCAACATGGGGAAACCTCCTGCACATATTCCGTATAAAGTACAAAAAAGCCATGGCTTATAGTTATGTACAGACTTGTAAGTACAAAAAAGCCATGGCTTATTATCCGATTTCGAACTATTGCAGTCCGGTGAAATAAAATTTATCTGGGTAATTTTTCTGTAATTGCGGGATTATTGATGATTTCAACCTCAGGAATTTGAAAGAAATAATAGGGTGAATTTTCTACAAACTGTGTTTTGTCCGGAAATTGTAAAACATAGTGCCCTCCGATAATATTGGAATATTCGGGAAAATCCGTATCATTCAGTTTCTGCCTCTTTAAAGTTGCCTGAGTTCTTGTTATGTCAAAAATTCCGGTAACACCTTCTCCCCAAAATTCTCGCCGCCTCTCTTGTAATAAAAAGTCAATATCAACATTTTGTATCGATGCCCCTCTGGCATTGCGCAATTCCGTAACAATTTCTTGAGCCGTTTGTGTTGTGCCACCTGTTCCACCTCTTAACTTTGCTTCTGCTTCAATCAACCAAGCTTCTGCACATCGCATATAAACAATGTCTGCGGTAACTTCAGATGCTCTGAACTTAAATTTATTGTAGGTTAAAATATTCTTCACTCTTGCAGAACCGGTTGCGCTATGATTGAATAAAGATAACCGTACATCACCGGTATCATAACCACTTCCATAGTCAAACAATTTTTTAAAATAAGGGTCAGGAACAGCATTTTTGTAGTATGCTCTGGTATCTTCCGAGCGATTATCCAAGTAATGAAACACATAACTCATACTGCTATTGGTGGACAACTGTTGTAATCCCCACATAAATTCAGGATTGGTAGCCTCATTAAAACCCTCTTTGTATTGTGTCGTTGACATTAGTGTGTATTTTTTTCGATTTCTAATATCGGCAGCATGCAACACTGCGGCATTCATATCTTCGATAATGCCGCTGCCATCTGCTTTTGTTCCTCTTGTCAAATATGCTCTTGCCAATAACATGGACACTACATCAACATCCATTTCTGCGAATGTACTTTTAGTATAATTTTCATTTTTCAAAATTACTTTCGCTTCTAACAAATTTGTAATTACCATTTCATAAATCTCAGCAACAGTAGAAAGTTTTACCCCTTTTTTTAGCGTTTCAAGATCAATATCTTCTGTCATTTTAGGACATACAGGTAAATCTTTTCCTATTTCATAAGGTTTTTGAAATAGTCTAACAATATCCAAATAACACAATGACCGTAATGCCAAAATTTGAGAGTATGCAATTTGTGATTTTTGTGAAGGGTCTTTAAGTGTTTTATAGAAAATTATTGCTTTATTACAATTGTCAATACAATTATAATATTTTCGCCACATGACCGACAAATTTGAACCTAATGTATTGTTGGTTTGAAAACCATACTGTGTTACAACTCCGCCATATATACCGGAGGTTGCGACCATATCATAACCTAAAGCATCAACAGCAAGAAGAGTACTTCTGTATCCGGGATAAGAATAAGAGTTAAACCAGTCTGTTAACGTGTAAAAAGCCCCGTTATATGTTGAGGTTAAAATTTGGTCTGCAAATTCAGGACTGTTTGAGTCTGTTGTATAATTGGTTGGTGAATCTACGCTTAAAAAGTCATTACAAGAGAATAACCCAAGTGTAAAAAATAATATGTATATGTATTTTTTCATGGTGATAATTTTTAATTATTAAAATGTTATATTGAGACCTACGGAAGTTGTTTTTACTGCCGGGTAACGAAACGATGTTGTTCCTCCAATTCCTCCGGCTTCCGGGTCAACTCCTTCTACTCCAAAAAAGGTAAGTAAATTTTCACCCTGTACAAAAATAGAAGCATTGGACATTTTTGCTTTATTAATTATTTTTGTTGGAAGGTTGTAAGTCAACGTTACATTTTTTAGCCTTCCGTAAGAACCGTCATAAAGGTGTCTGGACGATTGGGAGGAAAAATTATTATTGATAGTAGCGGTTGTGAGGCGAGGTAAATCTGTTTTAGTATTTTCCGGAGTCCATCGGTTAATCATTTCTTGTGCCAAGGGTCTTCCTTTCGCATTTCCATAACTGTAATTCATTAAAAAGTCGGTTGCGTAAAGTTTATTTCCCAAACTATAGGAAAATAAGGCAGAAAGAGTGAAGTCATAGATTTTTACATCTAAATTAATACCTCCGTAAATGGTAGGTAAAGCACTTCCAAAATCTCTTCTGTCTGAAAGTGAAGCGGTATTATATTGCGTTGTTTTATATTGCTTACCCTTATCGTCAAAAAGATACCACGATGGTTCTCCGCCTTTGGCAGTTCCTGTTTCTACGATTTGTCCGTTACGACGATCATAAAGTTGTTCGCCGACAGTCGTATTTCCGGCCCACTCTACCAATCGAAAAGCATAGTAATCTCGACCTTCGGCAATAAATTTTGTACCGGACTGCAATCCCTCTTTTACAGGAAAAGAGGTAATTCTATTTCTGTAATGTGCTATATTCATTCCTAAATCAACGGCTATATCCTTATTAGAATATAACGTTCCTTTTAATTCTGCTTCAACTCCGTTGTTTTTCATAGCTCCAACATTTGAGATGACCGATGGATAACCAGAAGATGGAGGCAAGTCCAGATTATAAATTAAATCTTTTGAAGCCCGCTCAAAATACTCTATGCTACCTCGTAAACGATGATGAAAGAGTGCAAAATCTACTCCAAAGTTCAGGTTTAAATTTGTCTCCCATGTTAGATTAGGGTTTGATAATGTTGAAATATAAAGACCAAGTGTTTGTCCTACGCTTCCCGATGTATAGTTTGATTGATAGGGATAAAAGCCTGAGACTTCCTGATTCCCCTGTGCTCCATAACTTGCCCGTAATTTCAAAAGATTTATCATCTTAACATTTTTCAAAAAAAACTCTTGCTCCATATTCCAAGCAAGCCCGACTGACCAAAAGTCTCCCCAACGATTATTTTTGTGAAACCTTGAAGAACCATCTTTACGATATGAGCCTGAAATATTATATTTCTTTTTATAGTGGTATTCTGCTCTACCAAAAAAACCAGCCAAGGTTGCCTTGTCTGAGTAACCGTTAAATCCTGACACTATAGCAGCAGCATCGGGTTCTTGAATGCCCGGCAATGGAAATGTCTTACGGGTACCGCCGTTATATTCTCTGTTATATTCATAAATTTCCTGCCCGATCATCAATGAAATTTGATGGTCTTTGTAAAATTCCTTATTATATGAAAGAATATTATTAAAAGTATAACTACTTACATTTAGAGTACTTCGTGATGCCGATGTATTTTCCAAGTTTTGTACAACTTCTTTGTGTCCATCCAGACCTATAACATTTTGTTCGATAAAAGCTGGTGAATAAGTATGATTGCCACGAATACTTAAATCTCTACTGTATGAAGTTTTAAATTTCAAGCCTTCTAATATTGATAAGGAAATCGCCATTTTTGAAAAGTCAAATTCCAAAGACCCTCTTACAGAAACCAAATCTCTTTTACTTTGATTTTTTGAAATCGGTAAACTTGCAATTTGATTATTGGTAGCATAAGAACTTGTTCTATAGGGACCAAAGTCATATATTTTATTTCCTCCGGTATCTTTAATATATTCTCCTGTAACCGGATTTCTTTTGTAAATCGGATAAAATGACGGCATATTCATTCCATAAGTTAACGCATTACCCACATTACTGTCTTGAGAATCATTAAAACTTGTTTGACTGTTTGAATAACTCAGATTCAAAAAGGTCTTCAACCAAGAGGTTGTTTGATTGGTTAAATTAGACCTTACAGATGTTCTTATAAAACCTGAACCTAAGGTAACTCCTTTTTCATTTAAATGACCTGTTGAAATAAAATATTGTGTTGACTTACTCCCTCCGGATACACTTGCATTTACTTCATATCTGGCACCTGTTCCTATTAAGGCTTTATCCCAATCATCATTCCATAGAGGTTTTAAGTCATCTATCAATTTTCCATCAACTCCTACCGGTTCAGGAAAATAGATTCCATAAGGATTAATACCAATATCTGCAATCAACTCTTTTGTTGCTTTTTGTGCTGCAGAAGTTTCGTCATATCCTCCGTTATCTAAATATCCATTTCTTAAGGTTTCCCACCGTAACTCCATCCAATCATTTGTATTGAGTAATTTTAACGGTTTAACGGCTCTTTGAGAAATACCGGCTGTGGCTCTTATATTAATTTTTGGAGACCTGTCATAACCTCCGGTTTTCGTGGCTATCAATACAACTCCATTTCCAGCCCGTGAGCCGTACAAAGCGGCAGATGCTGCATCTTTCAAAACAACCATAGATTCAATATCTGAAGGATTAAGGCTTGACAAATCTCCATCAAAGGGAACTCCGTCAACCACAAACAAGGGTGTATTGGATGAATTTATGGAACCGACACCTCTAATGCGAATAGTGGCATTACTTCCCGGTTGTCCGGTTTCTGATATGACTTGTACTCCTGCGGCAGTCCCCTGTAGCGCAGAACCAACATTGGAAACCTGTGCAGTATTTAATCTGTTGTTATCTACAACAGACAAAGCACCGGTAAAAGTATTTTTCTTCGTTGTGCCATAAGCAACAATCAACACTTCATCTACATTTTGAGCATCTTCGTGTAATACAACATCAATTACATTATTATTTACAAATACTTCTTGGGAAGCATATCCAATAGAAGTAAACATCAAAGTGCTTCCTTGTTGAGCGTTGATGTTATAATATCCATCTGCCCCGGTAACTACGCCATAGGTACTTCCTTTTACTACAACCGAGACTCCTACGACAGCTTCTCCGCTATCATCAGTTACAGTACCAGATACACCTTGAGCTTGTGACGAAATGTAAAGTAGATTACATAACATAAAAAACAATCCGGAAAGATGTGTCCGGAAAATGTTTTGTTTGTACAAAAGTTTTTTTTCTTGTGATGATTTCATTTCTAAATTGAGATTAATTGAGGTATTTGCAATTTATTATATTTACAGAATTAACAGAAAACTATCAGTTTTCACATTTTAAAGCAACAAAGATAGATATTAAAATATGTATTTACAATTAAAATTAGCCAATAAAATGGTGTTTTTAGAATAAAAAGAAATTCTAATTAATACTATTTACATATTTTGTAGAATTACTTTTTTATCAAAATAGTAATTTAAAGTTGTAAATCAACACACGAACCCTCTAATTTGCCTATAACTTATCAAGTACAAAATAATGTAATATAATCTATTGATTTCTTTGCAGTTTAAGATTTATGCTCTATTTTTGTATCCACACATAAATCAATATTGAATGACTAAAGTTTTGTGGGTTGATGATGAAATTCAGTTACTCAAACCTCATATTTTATTTTTAGAATCAAAAAATTACAGAGTAGAAACCGTTAATAATGGGACAGACGCTTTAGAACTCATTGCTACGGAACAATTTGACATTGTTTTTTTAGATGAACATATGCCTGGTCTATCTGGGCTGGAAGTTCTTCAGCAAATTAAATTGCTCAAACCAGATCTTCCTATCATTATGATTACCAAAAGCGAGGAAGAGTCTATTATGAATAAGGCAATTGGTAAGCAAATTGCCGATTACTTAATAAAACCGGTTAATCCTAACCAGATTTTACTTTCTCTAAAGAAAAACTTACATAAAAAAGAAATTGTTTCCGAGCAATCACTGTTTGACTTTCAATCAGAATTTCAACGCATTCAGCAAGAACTTTTTAGTTGCAAACATTTTGATGATTTTACATTAGTCTATAAAAAACTGACATCCTGGAGTTTGCAGTTACAAGAAAATGGCAACAATGAAATATCGGAATTACTCAATTTGCAATTTACGACTGCCAACAGTGAATTTTGTAAGTTTATCAATCAACATTATCCATCGTGGTTTTCACGAAATGCTCCCGACAATATCCCTTTATTATCACATCGGGTGATTCGCGAAAAAGTTGTTCCTTCTTTACGAAAAAAAGAACAAACAGCATTATTGGTTATTGACAATTGCCGCTATGACCAGTGGCGAATTTTAGCACCAATTATTCAATCGTTTTACAAAATAGAACAGGAAGAAATCGCTTGCAGCATTTTACCAAGTACTACGCAGTACGCCCGTAATGCCTTATTTGCCGGATTGATGCCTTCAGATATTCAAAAACATTATCCGCAATATTGGTTAAACGATGACGATGAAGGTGGAAAAAATCAATTTGAAGAAGAGTTATTGAGAAGCCATTTAGAGCGATTACGAATTGATACGTCATTCAACTTTATCAAAATTTTGGGAAGTGATTTCGGGAAAAAAGTACATCAGCAATTTTCTCAATTTGTCAATAAATCCTTTGTGGCTATTGTCTATAATTTTGTCGACATTATTTCTCATGCCCGAACAGATACTGAAATCATTCGCAATTTAGCAAAAGATATTGCCGCTTACCGTTCGTTGACTTTAACATGGTTTCAGCATTCTGATTTGCTTCAAATCATCAAAAAATTATCGGAAAAAGGATATAAACTCATTATCACCAGTGACCACGGAACAATACAAGTCAATAAACCCATTAAAGTAATTGCGGATAAAAATACTTCTTTAAATTTACGATACAAAACCGGCCGCTCATTGTCATATAATGCTAAAGAAGTTGTTGAAATCCACAATCCGGAAACTATTTTACTACCTAAAGCCAATATATCGGCAAAATATATTTTTGCCTGTCATAATGATTTTTTATGTTATCCAAACAACTATAATACTTACGTACAATACTATAAAGACACATTTCAACATGGGGGAATTTCTATGGAAGAAATGATGGTTCCGGTTGTCACTTTATCACCTGTTTAATTCTTAATTTTATGACACTTATTTTCTTTTTAAACCAACAAATAAAAGTTTTTCTTACATTTTCATTATTAATTTTCGGTACCTGCTTTGTATATGCAGACAACAAAGCAGATGTTTGTAAAGCTTATTTAACAAACGACTTAATTCTTTGGAAAAGTACCATTGATAAACTTGAAAATCAGCAACCTAAAACAGATGCAATAGTTTTAGAGTTATTAAACTATTATTACGGCTATATTAGTCGATGTATCAAAGTCAAGAAAATGGAGGAAGCGGAATTATGTTTGGAAAAAGCGAACAACCACGTCAAATCTCTTGAAAATAAATCTGTAGCACCTGGATTTGTAAATCTTTACAAATCTGCATTTTGGGGATATGAAATATCATTTAGTAATTATAAAGCTCCACTTTTATCAGGGAAAATTACCGATGCAGCAAAATCTGCCGTCAAGGCTGATAAAAATAATCCGTTGTGTTATATCCAATACGGACATACAGAATACTACAAACCGTCAAGTTTTGGAGGTTCTAAAACCTTAGCACTTGCCAACTACCTTAAAGCTTTACAATTGATGGAAAAAAATCAAACTGATTTTTTAGGGGATTGGAATTATCTTAATTTATTGGCATGTATCGGCAGAACATACTTGGCTTTGGACAATAACAATATGGCAAAATCTTTTTATGATAAAGCCCTGAAAATAGCCCCCGATTTTTGGTGGATTAATACTGAGTTATATCCAAAACTAAAAACACAATAAATCTATAATAGAATACTATTTAAGTCATTTGTTCCAATGAAATGTAATTTACGCTTACTATATTTCATTAAAAAATATAATGACCTATTTTCATTAATCATTATTTTATGTACTACTTCTTCATATTATTATCCTTGTTGTGCATCACAGCAAATGCACAAAATACTTTTGACCGCTTTTTTAAAGACAAAGGTCTGAGAATTGATTTTACTGTTACCGGAAATAACCAAAATTCAATCTATGGTATCCGACAGTTTGTTGAAGATCCTATCTGGAGCGGCTCTATCACTCAGTTGACCGATACTTACGACTTTGGAGTACATCAACTTCGGGTGATAGATAAAGAAAATGGACAAATAATTTTTTCCAAAGGTTTTTCCTCACTTTTTCATGAGTGGCAAACGACGGAATCTGCAAAACAAGATCATCAATCATTTTTGTTTTCCATGGTGATTCCGTATCCTAAAAGCGCCGTTATGATTGAATTGTATGACCGTTCTAACGAAAATGGACAATGGGTCAAAAATAATAGTTTTAATTTTTCTCCTGCAATACAAGTCTGCAAGGAAAAGCAACATTCTTTTCCTGTACGTACAATCGTAGAATCTGGTCATCATCACCAAAAATTAGATATTCTGTTCATTGCCGAAGGCTATCAACAGGAGCAATTATCTCAATTTAATGCTGTTGTAGACACGGTCGTAGAATACTTATTTTCACAATCACCCTTTAGAGAGAAAAAAGAACTTATTAATATTCGAGCAGTGCAATCTGTCTCTATAGATTCCGGTAGTGATGACCCTAATCAAAATATTTATAAACAAACAGTCGTACATTCTACATTCAACACCTTAGGCATTGACCGTTATTTAATGTGTCCTGACCAAACAGCCATCATGCAATTAACTTGGGGTATCCCATGTGATATCGTATATATATTGACTAATACTCAAAAATATGGCGGCGGTGGAATTTATAACTTTTATGGAATAAGTTCCTCAACTATTCCGAAGTTAAAGCAGGTATTTGTACACGAACTTGGTCACACACTTGCCGGACTAGCTGATGAATACTACACTTCGGCTGTAACCTATGAATCATTTTACAATTTAAAACTTGAACCTTGGGAAGCTAATATTACAACTCTTGCCGACTTTGATAAAAAGTGGAAAAAACTTATCTCTAAAAATATTCCTATCCCAACTCCGGACACAAAAAAATATAATGATACACTGGGTGTATTTGAAGGTGGAGGATATGTTCCTCAAGGAATTTATAGACCAGCCAGAGATTGTAGAATGAAAACCAATAGTGCCGATGGTTTTTGTGAAGTTTGTAAAAATACGATTGGTAAAATTATCAATACTTATAAATAAATGTTGATGAAGTATTTTACATTTTGCTTTTTATTTTTTACTTTTTATTTCTTACTTTTTGGTTGTACAAAAACAGAAACCTTCGTAACAGGAGATATGCTATCTTTACACAACAAACCATTACGTGATACATTGTTGAACATAGATACATTTTTAATGGGTATACCCCATCCTGTTTTACGATATTCAATCCACAACAAGACTAAAAAATCATTGTCTATTCTTAAAATCTCACTTCACAAATCTTTATCTTCCCCATTCATTGTCAATGTCAATGGAAAACCCTCCGAAAATGAAAATTTGACACTTTTCGCCGGAGATAGTTTATCTATTTTTATTACTATAAAAAATAATGTTGAAGGTAGAATAACCGATAGTTTAGTAATCTTTTCTCACGACTCTCCTTTATTTTGTCCGATTATCGGTCATGCCTTACCCTGTAAAATCATTGACAGTATGAGCAACTTTGCTGATCTTAACTATACTTTTGGATCTTTAGAAAAAGCTTATATTGTCAAAACATCAATCAATTTTCCGCCATCAGAAACGATAAGGATAAAAGAAGGTACACAGTTTTATTTTTATTACGATACAGAAATGACCTTCAACGGAAATTTATTATGTACCGGTACGTCTGAAAATCCTATTCTATTCAGACAATTGCGATTTAATGACAGTTTTTACAAAAAATTATACGGACAATGGAAAGGAATCACTCTCAAAAAACAAGGTAATATTATCAAATATACCAAAATCTACAATGCACAAACCGCACTGAATCTTAAGCATGAAAATACTGGAAATGAAGATGATACGATAACCATGTCCATTATGTCCAATTGCAGTAATGGAATTTACAACCAAAATTCACGTTGTTTCATCGCAAATTCAGTCATCTCTTACCCTCAATTCTCTGCCATTGCTGCTGTCGGCGGAAAAACACACTTGTTATTTTCTACATTAGTCAAACTCAAAAGTAATACCGCTGCATTATTAAACATTAGTAATACCAGAACGGAAAATAATATTGAAACTGATGTTCCTGTTGAAAAGTTTACAGTTGAAAACAGTATTATCTATGATGAAAAGCAGTCTCTATTCAACATCAAACCAAAAGCGGGAGTAACCATGAATTATAACATTCTTTACACCTTACATAACCTTTCAACAACGTGGATAGAAAAAAATGTAGAACATATCAGTAACTCAAAATACGGAAATCCGCAATTTGTAGCCCCTCCCACTAATTTATCTCTACAACTCACATCACCGGCAATTCAATTAGGTAATAACTTATGGAACTATCTTTACTCTACTGATATTACTGGTAAAATCAGGAATTCAACAGCCCCCACTGCTGGGGCATTTGAATAAAATTTTATGAGACTCCTAAATATCACATAACCCATAGAAGATGTTGTTAGTTATATTCTGGGCATACAATAAATCACTTTTTTCTATTATAGTCTGAAACTGTACAATTCCCTATTCATCCTAAACCCTGTACAAATTATTTCGCTACACATGACATCTTTTATTCCAACAAATGTGCCAAATACTTTAATTTTCAAAGAGGGGACATTTGAGTAAAATTAAACCGTCAAAGAATTAGCAAAATGAACAAAAAAACTCGAAAAACAAAGTCCCCTCTTTTTATGAAATATAAAAAGAGGGGACTTTGTCCAATCACTTTATCAGAATCAATCATTTGTGCCTGTAGTTCCCTCACCTTCTTTACGAGTAGAATACATAATCTTCAAAGCACTAGATTTTCTTAATTCTTGCTTTACATCTGAAATAATTCCCATTCTAGTTTTAGAATCAGCTTTAATCGCTGTAGTCATTTTTTCTCGGTCACTCTCTTTTCTGACCTCTCTTTCTGCTGCAATAAAATTCTTTATCTCATCTAAAGACTTCACAAAACTATCATTCAATTGAATTTGTGAACCAGTTCCATAAGAAGCTTTATCCTTTTTGCTGCGAGGTGTACCGATGTAAATATAACTAACCAATGACTTCCGTTCTAATTTAGCCCATTCCGTTGCTTTAGGAGGAATAATTTCTACTTTAATTTCTCCTTTTCTCATAACAGTAGTTACCATAAAAAAGAAAAGTAACATAAACACAACATCAGGTAATGATGCTGTAGATATTGCGGGTAGTCCTTTTTTACCTTTACGTCCAAATTTCATATTACTTATTTTTATTGATTATTCCCTATAGCTTCCGGTTCTGCTTCTGAAATACGCGTAGGATATATCTTTCGTACGGCATCTTGTTCATCTTCCGTTAAACTTCCAAATGGTCGTCCAAATTTTATCATAGACAATTCATTACGTAATTCATTGTAGGCCGCAACCAATTCATTTTGAACTGTAAGATACGTATCATAACTCGTACCACGGTCATTTTTCATTGAAATTACACCTTCTGGAACATCAAAATTTCCGAAAAATGGTACATTAATTGTTTTCTTTACAGGTAAAGTTTCCAAATTTTTAGGATTAGCAATAAATTCTTTTGTGCGCTCTCTCAACTGCGAGATATCAATAATTTCTCCGTTTACCATTAATGCATTCCATGCACTGACCCTAACATCCAACGCATTTCGTTTATTTACTTTTTCAGCCTTAATCTTTTGCTTTTCGGGCATCGGAGGTAAACGACGAATGATTCCAGAATCTGTATCCATTGTCGTTGTTACCAAAAAAAATATCAACAACAAAAATGCAATATCAGCCATCGAACCTGCATTAATTTCTTGTACCGGCTTTGCCATAATCGTTAATTTTACTATGAAAAATAATTATTTAAAAGCGTTGTAAACTTCTGTAACAACAATAGTTAGTATAGTAATACCCATCACATGATACGTAGTTATTAACCCAACATCGCTCATTAACTCTTCAGGATTATCCGCTTTGTCGGATAAATAATAACTCCACAATACAAGAATGGCAAAACCTACAATCACAGACAAGAAGTAAATCAATGCTTTAACATTCGTAATTAAGTGATAAAATGTAAATGCTAAAATAACAACAAGTGCAATCGCAGTTATTATATAAGTATATCCAAATAAGCCGTTTATTGTTACATTTTCCAAAAACGCTCGTTGCAATTGAGGATATTTTGAAGTAGCACTTTCTCCAAGAATCGCAAGTTGATCTCCCCAAAACGATACCACAAACAACCCTACGGTAATCAACAAAGACACTATAAGTGTTACTTTTGATATTAATCTAATGGTTCTCATTATTTTTGAGTTTTTTATTTTTTATTCGATACAAGTTCATATTTTACCAAAATATCCATTAAAGATATTGAGGCATCTTCCATTTTATTGGTAATACTATCAATTTTGGACAATAAATAGTTGTAAAATAACTGTAGAATAATGGCAACAATAAGACCTCCAATAGTCGTAATCAAAGCCACTTTAATACCACCGGCTACAATGTTTGGAGAAATATCACCAGCTTTAGCAATTGCGTCAAATGCGTCAACCATACCAATTACGGTTCCCAAGAAACCTAACATAGGTGCTAATGCTATAAATAAGGAAATCCAACTCAAATTAGTTTCTAATTGTCCCGTTTGCACTCCACCATAAGAAATCACGGCTTTTTCTACAGAATCTAAACCTTGTGAATATCGCTCTAAGCCTTGATAGAATATACTTGCAACAGGACCTCTGGTTTTACGACAAACTTCTTTAGCGGCTTCTATTCCACCTTCATCTAGTGCTTTTTCAACCTTACGTAAGAAACTTTTAGTGTTGGTTGTACTTAATCCTAGGTAAATTATACGCTCTAAAGCAAATGCTAAACCTAAAATAAGAACAATTAAAACAGCTGCCATAAATTTAGGACCACCATCAATAAATTGCTTTTTTAATTGTTGATGAATCGGTACATCCTCTGCTTGAGCGTCTGTATTGCCTTGAGTTGTTGCTTGGTCTGTATTTTCAGTTACCGCAGTTGTAGTTGTTGCTGCCGGAGCAGTTGGTTCCTGGGCTATACTGCGAATAGAAAATAATCCGACAAGAGTAAAAATGAATAATAGTACAAATGTTTTTTTCATAATAAAAAAATTAAAAAGGAGATTTAAATGAAATAATGATAGCAAAGTTAATAGATTTATTTTAGATAATCAATATAACACGCTATCTTTTTTTGTAAGTTCTATAATTTTATAATATTTCGCATCTATGATTTACAACGAATTAAGGCTTTAATTTTTCTAAATAGCGCTGTGTCAATTTAGTAATATATTTACCGATAACATCAAATTCAAGATTGACAATACTATTTTTTGTTATATTACAAAAGTTGGTATTATGATAAGTATATGGAATAATGGCGACACTAAAACATCCATCTTTTGAATCAACAACCGTTAAACTGATTCCATTAACACTGATAGAACCTTTTTCAACTGTAATATTTTCGTTTTTTGAGTTGTATTCAAATGTATAAAACCAACTTCCGTCCACTTCTTTAACTTCAATACATTTAGCTGTTTGGTCAACATGCCCTTGTACTAAATGTCCGTCCAACAAAGAGTCAATCTTCATACTCCGTTCTACATTAACTTTGTCCCCGACAGTGAGTAATCCTAAATTACTTTTTTTTAATGTTTCTTCAATTGCAGTTACAGTATAAGTTTTTTCGTCGTATTTTACCACCGTTAAACATACTCCGTTATGGGCAATGCTTTGATCTATTTTAACTTGTTGTTCAAAAGGTCGAGATAGGGTAATATGGCAATTAGTACCTTCTTTTTGAATACCTACAACTTCCGCCATTGATTCTACAATTCCTGAAAACATGAAATAACTGATTTTTAAAATTATTGAGGTATGCAAAAGTACATTTTTATTACGATAATACAATATAATTCAATAGTTTTTATTAGTCTAAACACAAATTAAGATAACCGGTGGTAGAATTCTGAAGGAGTGAAGATAGCGGTAAAAGCATGCCATTATTGACGATTTGTCCATTTTGGTGTAATGCAGGATGTATTAAATATTCTATATTTTCCACCAGCGGAAATTGTGAAAACAGAAATTGATTGGCTGTTTCAAAATCTTTATCCATACATGTACATTCTTTCACCAACAGGTGCTTTGATGATTTTTTTTCAACCATTATATATATTACATCTCCTTTTGATTGAATAACAAACCACTCTTCTTCATTTAATAATGCCGCTTTATAGCGTTGCTGCATTTGGGTTTCTGACCATGACACTGCCATATTAGAGAAATTTTTCAAAAATTGATTTCGTAATTTTGTAATAATTGGTATAGATACAGTCTGTTGTTCGTAATTTTTCAATAGCAAAGTATTTTCTCTTTGAAAGTTTATTTTTTGTAGTGAAAAAGCAGTTTGAAAGTTTTGTTTTTCATAGTATGAAAATAATGACTCTGTAGCCGGCATAAGTATTAATCCGTCAATATTGTTATTTTGGGCATAACAAACAATATGCTGCAAAAGTTTGGCTGCAATCTTTTGGTTTCTATATTGAGGATGTACTCCTACACCGTAAATGTAATATACTCTGTATATTTTTTTTTGACGATAAAGGTTTGCAGGAAAAATAATGGTCATCCCCGTTAAACTATTGTTTTGTTTATCTATAAATGTATTGTGTGGAGATATTAACTCTGTAGTAACGAAATCTACAAAAGATTGCGTATCTCCAAATACGATTTTCCAAAGTTGTGCAATATCATTGAGGTCTGAATGTGAGGCTAAGGTAATCATAGAAGGTAAATAATGAATGACAAATTATGCGACAAGAGTTAGTTATGTTCGTTTTGAGTCATGAATCTTTGGATGTTAATGACAAAGGTAGTATTTTTTAGTGGTTGAAAATGTAATAACCGTTTCTATTATTATTTTTATATTTCAGGGGTAAGTTATATCTTTGCAGCCTAATTATTACATATAAAAATAAAAATTTTATGGCACAAATTAATTTTGGAGGCGTAGTTGAAGAAGTGGTAACACGCGACGAATTTCCTATGTCAAAAGCTAAAGAAGTCTTACAAAAAGAGACTATTGCCGTGATTGGTTACGGAGTACAAGGTCCGGGACAATCTATGAACTTACGTGATAATGGTTTTAATGTCATTATAGGGCAACGTAAAGGTTCTGAATCTTGGAATAAAGCCATTGCCGACGGTTGGGTAGAAGGTAAAACTCTTTTTGATATTGAAACAGCATGTCAAAAAGGTACAATTATATTAAACTTATTATCAGATGCCGGACAAATTGCCATGTGGAGCACAATAAAACCTTATCTTACCAAAGGAAAGGCTCTTTGTTTTTCTCATGGTTTTGGAATTACGTATAAAGAACAAACCAATATTGTTCCACCTGCTGATATTGATGTAATATTAGTAGCCCCAAAAGGATCAGGAACATCTTTACGTCGGTTATTTGTTGAAGGACGCGGTTTAAATTCAAGTTATGCTGTTTTTCAAGATGCTACAGGAAATGCTCGTAATCGTACGATTGCTGTGGCTATCGGAGTAGGTTCCGGATATTTATTTGAAACCGATTTTAAACGAGAAGTATATTCTGACCTTACCGGTGAAAGAGGAACGTTGATGGGTTGTATACAGGGTGTTTTCCAAGCTCAATACGATGTTTTACGTAAAAACGGACATACTCCATCGGAAGCATTCAATGAAACTATTGAAGAGTTAACTCAAAGTTTAATGCCTTTAGTTGCTGAAAACGGAATGGATTGGATGTATGCCAACTGTTCTACAACTGCACAACGCGGAGCATTAGATTGGAAAGATAAATTTTATGCTGCAACATTACCTGTTTTTGAGGAGTTATACAAAAGTGTTGCTACGGGTAAAGAAGCAGAACGTACAATTTCTATGAATAGTAAGCCTGACTATCGAGAAAAATTAAATGCCGAATTAAAAGCATTGGAAAATAGCGAAATGTGGCAAGCCGGAAAAGCGGTACGCAAACTTCGCCCAGAGAATGCAAAAAAATAAATAATGAACGGTTCACAGTTAACGGTTAATGAAATCCTCTGCAAAGGAATCATTAACCGTTAATTTATTAATCACTATTCCACTCTAATGTTATACTTAATCCCTACATTTATTGGAGAAAGTAGTTCTACGAATCAACTCTCTTTGGAAAGTCTAACAATTACCAAAGTATTACGTTGTTTTATTGTAGAAAATATACGTTCGGCAAGACGTTTCTTACGAAAAATTGACCCGCAATTTCCTATAGATGAAAGTGAGTTTATAGAACTTGACAAACACCATTCAGGAAAGTCTATTGAAGATTTTTGTCATGTTTTATTTAAACATAAAGACGTAGGATTATTGTCAGAAGCGGGAGTTCCGGCAGTTGCAGATCCGGGGGCTTTAGTGGTAGCCTTTGCCCACCAACATAACATTGCCGTAAAACCTTTAGTTGGGCCTTCTTCCATTTTGTTAGCCCTAATGGCTTCCGGATTAAATGGTCAAAGTTTTGCGTTCCACGGTTATTTACCTCAAAAGAGTGAACAATTATCTGCCTCTATCAAAGGTTTGGAAAGAGATATAAAATTAAAATCTCAGACTCAAATCTTTATTGAAACGCCATATCGTAATGCGGCTCTCTTCTCATCTCTGCTACAGCATTTGTCGCCCTCGGTTTTACTGTCTGTAGCCGTTGCTCTACAAACCGAAAAAGAGTTTATTCTCACAAAAACTGTCGGTCAATGGCAAAAACTACCCCACCCTTTTCTTGACAAAACATTACCTGCTATTTTTTTGATTGGAACATCAATATAAATTGATGGATTAACGCAGATGTTCTTCAAAAAGTAGAAATGACAATGTAGTAAAAGTCCTATTCAATGGTTATACTTTGGAGGTCGTTCCAAAAATCGGGATAAGATTTATTGACACATTCGGCATCTTCAATGGTTACTTCTGTGCCTGTATTTATGACGGCTGTTGCCACTGCCATGGCCATACGATGGTCGTTATAAGAAGGTATGACCAGATGAGATGCAGACTGCTTTCCTCCGCAAATATTCATCCGATTATTTACCAGTTCTACTTTCGCCCCCAATGTCGTAAATATTTTTTTTAATATTTCTGCCCGATTACTTTCTTTATGCACTAATCTGTCTATTCCTTCAATAGAACATGTTTGATTGCAGTGAAAAGCAAGTGCGGCTAATGCCGGAAAAAGGTCGGGAGTATCGGTTGCATTATAAGAAAATGGCTGTATGGGGCTTTGATAAACCGTAATTTCATGATTTCGAGTAGTCATTTTAACTCCGGCTTGATGTAAAACATCAAGTATGGCTCTGTCTCCCTGTAGCGAAGAGATATTCATGTTGGTCAACGTTATTTCACCGCCAACAGCCCCTGCAACCAATAAACAAGAGGCTCCACTCCAATCTCCTTCTACTGAATAGGGTTTTTCTCTACGATAAGTCTGTCCTCCTTCTATTCTAAACGTTGAAGATGTAAGGCGCTCTATTTGAATATTGAAACTTTTGAGTACATCAATGGTAATATCAATGTACGAAGTACTTTTGAGAGACTGCACTGTGAGTTCTGATGTACCTTCTGTCAAAGGTAAAGCAAACAAAAGTCCTGTAATAAATTGAGAACTTAAACTTCCGTCAACAGTTATATTACCGCTACAAAGTTTACCATTCAAAGTAATGGGCAACTTTCCATTATTGGAAGTTACGGTAACACCTAACTGATGCAATGTATTGAAAAATGTATCAAACGGACGTTGTAACAAAGAACCACAACCGCTGATTGTACTTTGTTGATTTACCGTATTGGCAATGGCTAACATCATTCGAGATAATAATCCGGACTCTCCACAATAAGCTGTAGTCTCAATTCTGCGGTTTTGGTGAGTTATATTAACATCAGCAGCATGAAGACGGACGACTTCTTTGTTAAAAAAATCTGCTAACCCAAGGGCATGCGATGTATCGTCACAAAATGTCAGGTTTTGTAATTCTACGTTATTTTGACAAAGCATGGCAGCTATTACGGCTCTTTGGGCTACACTTTTTGAGGTTGGTGGAGATAGTGTACCCGATATTTTATTAATACATATTTTTTTTTTCACGGCAAGTATAGATATTTTCTTTATGATGAAATGTAAATCTTTGTTATTGAGGTAAAATTATAACTGATTCAGATAAAACAATGTCCGCAAAGTTAGTGAAAATATAGGAATTGTTCCGTTTCATTTCCAAGACTATATATTAAATGTTTTTTTATTGAAAAAGTCTCAGC
>CAYVGO010000046.1:18245-18778 GCA_964450725.1 uncultured Muribaculaceae bacterium | reverse complement strand
ACAGCACGGGCAAAATCACCATATCGGGTGGCACGGTGCAAAACACGGCAACGGGTTACGCAATCGACAATAACGGCACGGGCAATATTACCATATCGGGCGGCACGATATCGGCAACAACAGGTCGTGCAATCAACAATTTCAGCACGGGCAAAATCTCCATTGGTCAAGCCGCAGGTAAAACCACGCTGATTACATCTGCCAATACAAGTAGTAATACGGGCACTATTTATTTACGAAGTGGTTCTGTGGGAATAGTAGTGCTTGACATTACGGGTGGCACGGTGCAAAACACAGCAACGGGTACTGCAATCTACAATGACGACACGGGCAATGTTAGCATCTCTGGTGGCACGGTTTCGGCAACAACGGGTACTGCAATCTACAATTTCAGCACGGGCAATGTTAGCATCTCCGGCGGTACGGTTTCGGCATCATCAGGTCAGGCAATCTACAATTTCATCACGGGCAATGTTACCATCTCCGGCGGTACGGTTTCGGCATCATCAGGTCAGGCAATCTACAATTTCATC
>CAYVGO010000046.1:2406-18145 GCA_964450725.1 uncultured Muribaculaceae bacterium | reverse complement strand
ACGGGCAAAATCACCATTAGCGGTTCTGCTTTGGTTACAAGTGCTAATGCAACTTCAAATCAAGGCACTATTCATTTAGCAACTTTCACTACCACTACCTTTGTGCTTGAAATTACAGGCGGTATAGTGCAAAACACGGCAACGCCCGAAGGGTATTCGGTCTATTACAGCGATGCTGCCATTACATATCCTCTATTAACCGATGTTTATAGTCATACAGGCGGCACGGTGGGCAGGGTGTATCCGCATCCCTATCTGCTAACGGTCGTTCAGGGTGTTGGAATCGCAGCCACCACTCCTGCTACAGGGTTGCAAGTGGCTAATGAAGAGGTAGAAATTACGGCAACAGCCGCAACAGGTTATACATTCTCTACTTGGACAGTTACAGACGGTGCAAGTGGATCGTTCGACAGCGAAACCAGCGCAACCACCACCTACACGATGCCCAATGATGCTGCTACTATCCAAGCAAACGCCACCGCCAACAGCGATGTTTCCTATACCGTAAACTATATCCAACAAGGGACTGCTACCGAGTTAGCCACTGCAAAAACAGTTACGGCAAAAACCTTTGACGAAACTTATAGCGAAGATGCAATCGCCATTATAGGTTATACAGTGGTAAGTGCAAGTTCGCAAACCATTACGCTTGATGCTTATGGCAAAACGCTGACCTTTGAATATACTGTCAATCGATACACCGTAACGTTTGCCACCGACGAAGGATCTCTGGTCGATTCGCAGAGCATTGATTACAACACGCTCGCCACCCAACCCACCGACCCGACCAAAGAGGGCTACACCTTCGACGGCTGGTATAAGAACACCGAGTTTGTCGAAGTGTGGGATTTTGATACTGATGTAGTAACCGGTGATATGACGCTCTATGCCAAGTGGACACTGAATACGTATATAGTAACTTTTGCACAGCCGACCAATGGTACTTTGGTGGTGAAGGCCGGAGATGTAGAACTTACTTCGGGCACCGCCGTATCTCACGGCACTGTGTTGACTATTACCGCTACGCCGACAGAGGGCTACAGTGTAGAAAGTTTGAAAGTGAATGGCGTAGAGCATAGCGGCAGTTATACTGTTACAGCAGAAACTACGATTGAGGTTGTGTTCAAGGTAGTAACCGGTATTTTAGACATGAAGGTAACAGCATTGAAACTTTATCCTAACCCTGCCACCACTATATTGAACATCGACCTTACGGCTACAGACATTTCGACTACGGACATTGAGCGTAGTCGAAATGTCCAGTCGGTAGAGATTTTCGACATTACCGGTAAATTGGTACTCCAAGTCCCCGCCGCCGCAGTTATCGACATCTCTACCCTTCCGCAGGGAACTTACATTGTGAAGGTGGGTAGTTATCGTGGGAAAGTGTTGAAGCAATAACACACCGGAGGGTGAGCGTAGTCGAACCCTTCCCTTCGGCTCCGCTCAATCACCGGATAGTTCAGGTGTTCCCTTCGGCTCCGCTCAGGGAACGGCCACCGGAGGGTGAGCGTAGTCGAACCCGGAGATAGAGAGATTGCTTTCTTAAATCCATTTTCTAATCCGTCAGTTAAAACTGACGGCAATAGTACCTAATACATTCGGGTATATAAGGAACTGGAACAGGTACTATTGCCGTTGCTTTTAAGCAACGGAGACAAAGAATTGCAACAAATAAAGGCATTGAAACAAGTACTATTGCCGTCAGTTTTAACTGACGGAAGAAGAAAGGAAGAAGAAAAGACAGGAAACAATCTCTCCTCTATTTACTTTTAGGCATTGCTCTCAATCGCCAGTATTTGGGATAGAGAGAGTTGTAATATTTTCCTGTATTTTTCAGGAAACCCAAAGGTTGTTGAAGGTAAGTGGCAATGACATATTTGTCTGTTCCTAACTTCAGATTTTGCAGCGAAGGAAAATGAAGGTATTCCAGAGACTTCTCTAAGGACAGTTCCAAAGTCTCGAAGGCTGCAATATTGATAATGTCAGATAAACTTAAGGCGGTGTGAGGTATAATATCTTTTTTAAAGGCTTCCGAACTTATTGGTGTTCCTATTTGCGTAATATCTAAAACTGACAGGGGAGCAACGTAGTTGGAGAATTGCGGAGAAAGGACAAAGAAATGATTCTCTAATGTATAGATGTCCATCTTTTGTGTTAACCACTTTGCAATAACATCAGAAGAGGCTACAGATATTCTGCTTTTTTGATGCTTTTGCGGAATTGTTACAGGTTTCCCTCCTGTCTTTTGTATCAGCGCCATGAAAAATCCTTCGCCTTTTACTTTGTGGGGATAACACTGATAACCGTATTCAGAAACATCAATATTCCAAGACGGACTGACGGGAATTTCTACTGTTTGCGCGTCAAAGTTTCGGCAAATCCATGCTACCATGTCTTCATTCTCCTGCCGATTGAAAGTACAGGTAGAATATATTAAATAACCACCGCTTTTTAGGCTATGCCAGGCATCTGTAATAATTTCCCGTTGCCTTTCGGCAGATTGCCTTACATTTTCTAAACTCCAATGGTTGATAGCCTGCTCTTCTTTTCTAAACATACCTTCACCGGAACATGGCGCATCAATCAGCAGTACGTCGAACAAGTGCTTTACCGACGAAAACCTTTCGGGTGCAGAACGTGTGATGATTATGTTGTTTTGTCCCCACTTGCAACAATTCTCCTGTAACAAAAAGTTACGCTGCGGATGTATTTCATTAGCAACAACCAAACAATCCTGAGGTAAAAGCGATAACAAGTGAGTTGTTTTTCCGCCGGGGGCAGCACAAAGGTCTAACACAGTTTTCGGATTTTCTTGCTTTTGAATTTCTTTTACGGCTTGCTCCAAGAGCATTGTTGAAGCATCTTGAACATAAAAACTGCCGCTGTGCCATAGTGGTAAGTGTGAAAAACAGGGACGGTAGGGAAGTTGGTATCCTGTAGTACACCATGCAACAGGAGAAGCATCGACCAATAAGTCATCGGGTCGTTTTTTATTGATATTACAACGTAATGCAACTTGAGGGTTTTCACGCAATGCTTCTAACAAAGCGTTCACTTCCGTTGTCGGGAGTTTTTGAGATAGTAATTTGGTAAAATCTGACGGGAAGGGTATGTATTCCGTTGTCATTGCTCTTTGGAAATCAGTTTACCCATTTTAAGCACCAAGTCAGTAAAGATAATTTGCCCGTTACCATTTTGGATAATGTGTCTGTGAGCATCATTAAAAAGTTGACAAAGAATGGGAGAATTCCTGAAGTGTATATAAGGTGAAAACTTCCGACTGAATTCTAACTCTTCACCGGCAAGATAGGTAATTTGTTCTAAGTTTTGGTGTAGCATTAAGTTCTCACGGATCATTCGTTGAGCATTCACACAGAATGATTTTTGTTGCTCACGGTTATATTTTGCCATCTTTTCTGCCCACTTCAACATCTGTATTTTCGCTTCTACGCGAGGTTGTACAGCTAATCTCATCAAATCTCTAAAGTTCTCAAAATTCTCTTGCCTTTCGACATTCATCTCCACTAAATTGAGGACTTCACTGTAACTTCCTTGTGCTACACGTGCCAATTCCAAACTTTTTTCGGGAGTATATTGCAACTTGTCTGTAATGGCTTTGGCTAAAGATGCTTCATCAATACGGGGTATTTTAATCCGTTGAGTCCTTGATCTTATGGTAGCGATAATTTGGTTGGCATTTTGCGTAACCATAATAAAGAGTTTATTTTCCGGCGGTTCTTCAACAAGTTTTAGCAACATGTTAGATGCTTGTACATTCATTCTTTCCGGTAACCACAAAATTATTACTCCGTATTGTGCTTCAAAGGGTTTGATATTCATCTTTCTGATAATCTCTTCGGCTTCATACTTACTGATATTTCCCTGCTTATTTTCAATACCTAAATGTAAGTACCACTGATATTCTGTCATATAAGGATTTTGAAGAATAATATCTCTGAAATCTTTGATGAATGTGTCTGCCGTAGGATTTTTCTCATCTTTTTTTGTACTATTGACAGGAAATACCAAATGTACATCAGGATGTATCAACTTTTGTATTTTATGACAGTCGTTACAAGTTCCGCAAGCATCATCTTCAGTCTTATTTTTACAGAATAAGTATTGCACATAGGCTAAGGCTAATGGTAGATTTCCCGTACCTTCTGCGCCTTCAAAAAGTTGTGCATGACTAATGCGTCCGGTATTAATATTGTCCCGCAGTAATTTTTTTACGTCCGCTTGCCCGATAACATCTTTCAATAACATAGTAATTCGCAAATAACAATTTAAGTTGCAATGTTAGCCAATTATTTTCAATAATTTACTATTTGAAGAGAGGATTTCATAACGATTAAATTTGAACTTAAAATACAGAGATCGGTAGGTGTCTGTAGGTCAAATCGCAATTACTTTATCTATAGTAATCTATGTTTGATTATTTTAATAATCTCTTCGCAGTCTTTAGGGTTCTCAGAAAAATTATATTTTCCGGCCTCAATGACCATTTTTTCCCCTGTATAACTTTCAAACCAGTGGTTGTAATGATTGTTGAGACTATTCAAGTAATCAATGCGGATTCCTTTTTCGTATGCTCTTCCTCTTCCTTCAATTTGTTGTAAAAGGGTTTCTACAGGGGCCTTGAGATAGATTACCAAGTCTGGTGGAGGAATTAAATCTGTCAATAATTGAAAAAGTTCAATGTAGGTATTATAATCTGTAGTATTGAGCAACTGCATGCCATGTAAATTTTTAGCAAAAACATAAGCATCTTCAAAGACAGTTCTATCCTGTACTATATTTTTGTATTGCTGTCGCAAGGTAACAATACGTCTGAAACGGTGATTCAAAAAATAAACTTGGAGATGGAATGCCCATCGTTGCATATCGGCATAAAAATCATAAATATAAGGATTATTGTTACTGTCGTCAAAATCGGCTTGGCAGTTCATTTTGTCGGCAATAAGTTGGGTTAGGGTTGTTTTTCCGCTTCCGATATTTCCAGCGATGGCAATGTACATAAAAGTTGATTTTAAAGTTAAAACAATCCGATACTTTGTAATAAAATTATAGTAATTCCAATGGGTGCTATGTAACGCAATGCAAACAATAATAACTTGAATCCATATAATTTAATAGAGTTATCATTGGAGAGTTCTTGCTTTACGACTTCTTTATTAAATCTCCACCCGACAAAAAGCGAAGTACAGATTCCACCCAAAGGTAATAAAATGTTTGAAGCAATATAATCGAATATACCAAAAATATTTTCTCCAAATAGTGTAAGGTTAGAAAACTTACCGAATGAAAGTGAGCAGACAATGGAAAGCATAAAAGCAATCAAAACAATGATTACTGTTGCTTTTTTACGATTGATGGCAAACTTATCGGTAATAAAAGAAACTACTACTTCTAAGATTGAAATAGAGGAAGTGATGGCGGCTAATAAAAAGACAGAAAAAAAGATAATCATCAAGAATTGACTTCCTCCGATTTTTTGTAACACCGAAGGAAAAACGATGAACGCCATGCCTTTTCCTTCTTCAGGAGAAATGCCGAAACTAAACAATGTAGGAATAATCGCTATGGCCGCCATTAATGCAAAAAATAGATCTAAAGCAGCAACAGAAAAAGCCATTTTGACAATATTTTCTCTTTTTTTCATATATGAACCATAAGTTACCAAAACTCCCATGCCCAAACTTAAAGAAAAAAAGGCTTGTCCCAACGCTTCCAGTAATGTTTTGGAGTTAAAATAATCGGGGTTAAATGTAAAAAGAAATTCTAATCCGTCATTGTCACCTGACGAAAAAAGAGATTCACAGGCAAGGATAATGATGAAAAATAACAATAAGGGCATAAATATTTTAGACATCCTTTCAATACCCTTTACAATTCCTAACATTACAATTAAGGTCGAAATTGCCATAAAGAAGAAAGTCATAATGACAGGTCTTTCTGCATTTTTATGAAATTCGTTAAAATATTGTTCTAATTGCGGAACATCAAAACCGTTGAATGTTCCTATGATGGAATTCCACAAATATTCTATTGTCCAGCCGCCGACAACACTGTAAAATGCCATGATGGTAAATGCTGCACTAAAACCGATAACTCCGATAAATCCCCAACTTCTTTTACCCGAAATTTCAATAAAAGAGTGGATAATATTTTTATGAGTATATCGTCCTACAACAATTTCGGCAATCATGACAGGAATGCACAAAAATATCATAATCAGGATGTAGAAAAGAATAAATGTACCTCCACCATTACTACCCACTTCGTAAGGAAATTTCCATAAATTTCCCAGTCCTATAGCCGATCCGGCAAGGGCTAATAAAATACCGATACGTGTAGAGAATTTTTCTCGAGTCATAAAGATGAAATTTGTATTAGTAATTGATGATTGTAAGTTCTATGCGTCTGTTAAGTTGCCGCAATTGTTCTGTTGAGTTATTGTTAAGAGATTTACGGCTACCATAACCTTTGGTCAGTACCCTTGAGTTGTCAATACAGTGGTTGACTAACCATTGTGCTACACTTTCTGCTCGCTTTTCAGAAAGAATAAGATTATTTTTTTCTGTTCCTGTATTGTCTGTATGTCCTGTAATTTCAATTTTCAGATTAGGATAATCGGTCAATAACTGTTTTATAACATTTAATTCAGGTAAAGAATTTTCTTGCAACTGATACTCATTGGTCGCAAAAAAGAGATTGTTCAGTACAATGGTTTCTCCCAAATTGACAGAGAGAAGTTTGATGATTTTATTTTCTTCTCTAAAACTTATTTTGGGTGGCAGATTAAAATTTTGAGAATAGAAAAGGTAATCTTGGTGTTGTACAAAGAGAGAATAATTACGTCCTGCGGGTAAAGCGACTAAGAATTTTCCGGTGACGGAATTTGAAGTCAGAGAGGAGATTAAACTGTCTTTATTGTTGTCATAAATCGTAATTTTTGCCCCTAAAGGTAGATTGGTTTCGCTGTCCAATACAACTCCTTTGAAGAGCGTTAATGACGGAGAAGATGATTTTACATCTCCAAGAGATTTCCATTGGTAAGTACGTTCTGCCAATGGAGAACTTGCCATGAAAACATCATGTATAGTGTTCAGTAATGGTTTTTTATTGCCGGTGAAGAAAATTGAATAAATATCCAAATCTCCTAAACCTTCAGGACGTATGGCCGAATAAAATGCTTGCCTGTTATCGGCAGTTATGGTAAAAAAAACATCATCTTCAATAGTATTGATAGGATAACCAATATTTTCAGGTTTACTCCACATTCCATCTTGATAAACAGTTTTGAAAATATCTAATCCTCCGATACCCTCATGACCGTCAGAAGAAAAGTAAAGGGTTTTACCATCTGGGTGGGCAAAGACTGTCATTTCATCACCAATAGTATTGACCGTTGAATCTAAAATTTCGGGACTGTTCCAAGTACCGTCTTCATTTTGTGTAATTTTATAAATGTCATGTTTACCCAAACCTCCCAATTTGTCAGAAGTAAAAAAAAGTGTTCTTCCGTCATAACTGTAGGAAGCAGAATTGTCATGATGGTTGCTATTAATGGAGTCCGACATTTTTTGAGGTGTTGAAAAACGTATTCCCTCTAATTGTGCTTCATATAAATCTCCGGAATGATGACTGTTATAAATAATTATTTTTTGTCCGTCGTTAGACATACCTACAGCTGCCGTATGCTTTCCGTTTTCATTGATGTCAGCGTAATAGGGAGTTTTCCATGGCAACCACAATGAATCTCTTGTAGTAGTATATAAATGTTCAAAATACTTATTGTCATGAGTTTTTGGCTCGCCTGGAACACCTCTTCGTGAGGTAAAAAGTAAGGTTAATCCATCGGCAGTGATCAGCGGGGCATAATCAGCATATTCAGAATTGACCGTTGTTCCCAAATTTCGAACAATACAATTCACAGGATTTTTCATTAGACGTATTCCAGTAAGAGACTGCTTTAATTTTAAATTTAAATCCTTTAAATACAAAGAGTCTATCGTGGAAAGCAATTGTTTTTCAAACATTTGCTTGGCTTTTTCAAAATTATATTCAGTATAATAATATAGCCCTAAATAGTAAAAAACATCTTCCACTCCTGTCGGATCTAATGCTAAACATCGCTCAAAAAAAACTTTGGAGTAAAGGTTTTTGGGATTTGCTTCATAATATAATTTTCCTAATCGATAGCAAATCTGAGGATTATTGGGATTGATGTAAAATGCCTCGTTATATTGAGTGATTGCCTTCGAGAGTTCCTTACGAGCGTATGATGTTTCGGCTTGTTTGACTAAGGATTCAATTTTTTTTCGCTGTTTGTAAGTTAACTTTTCAACATGTTTTGTAGATGAAAATCCTACACTCCAACAAACTACAAGAAATACGCACAAAATTACTCTAAAGCAGTGTTGATAAAACTTTTCAAATAAAACAATTTTCATCTTTTAAGGATAATTTTTGGTTTAATGTTGCAAATTTGCAAATTTTTCTTGAATTAACCCATCAAGCGAAACAGATTTAGGATTTACAGATAAATTATACTTACACTACCCTTAGGGTACTAAAGTCAACATCTTTATATAATGGCTTGCCGAATCTTTACTAATGAGTTTAGTAGAGATTCTAACTCATGCAGAGGAAGCATATTTGCACCGTCTGATTTGGCGGTACTTGGTTCAGGGTGAGTTTCCATAAACAATCCGTCAGTACCAATAGCTATAGCGGCTTTGGAAAGTGTGGCTATCATGTCCGGGCGACCACCCGTAACGCCGCCAATTTGGTTGGGTTGTTGTAATGAGTGAGTAACATCAAGTACAACAGGATAACCAAATTGCTGCATTGTAGGAATTCCCCTGTAATCTACTAACAGATCATGATACCCAAAACTTACTCCGCGTTCCGTCAATATAATTTTTTGATTACCATAACTTTCTACTTTTTCTGCCACAAATTTCATTACTTCGGGCGATAAAAACTGACCTTTTTTGATATTCACAATTTTACCTGTTTGTGCAGCTGCTTCTAATAAATCAGTTTGCCGGCATAAAAAAGCGGGAATTTGTAAAATATCTATACCATAAGAAGAGGCTAATGCAGCCTCCTCAGGTAAATGTATGTCTGTAATAATAGGGATATGTAAATCTTCTTTGATTTTTTGTAAAACTGCTAATCCCGCTTCATCTCCAATCCCTTTAAAAGAATTCTTACTGGAACGGTTCGCTTTACGGTATGAAGCCTTAAATATGTAAGGAATATTGAGTTTTGTAGTGATTTCTATAATGTGAGAAGCCACATCGAAACATAGTTGTTCACTTTCAATAACACAAGGTCCCGCAATCAGAAAGAAATTCGTAGATTTATTACTTAATACCTCATAATTCATAGGTCAACTACTTATTCATTGTGGCTAAAAACTCATCATTGTTTTCTGTTCTTAGCATCCGTTGTTGTAAAAATTCCATTGCTTCAACAGCATTCATATCACTTAAATAATTACGCAATATCCACATTTTAGATAGTGTATCTTTTGTATGTAAAGCATCGTCCCTTCTTGTGCTGCTTAAAGTTACGTCAACTGCAGGAAATACACGCTTGTTGGCAAGTCTTCGGTCTAACTGCAATTCCATATTTCCTGTACCCTTAAATTCTTCAAAAATAACTTCGTCCATTTTTGATCCTGTATCAATTAATGCAGTCGCCAGTATAGTCAGTGAGCCGCCGTTTTCAATATTTCTTGCAGCTCCAAAGAATCTTTTAGGTTTCTGTAATGCGTTGGCATCAACACCTCCACTTAAAACTTTACCTGAGGCTGGTTGCACTGTGTTGTAGGCGCGTGCCAAACGGGTAATGGAATCTAACAAAATCACTACATCATGTCCGCACTCAACCAATCGTTTTGCCTTTTCTAATACAATATTGGCTACTTTTACATGTTTTTCAGCCGGTTCGTCAAACGTAGAGGCCACGACTTCCGCCTTTACACTTCGAGCCATATCCGTAACTTCTTCTGGACGCTCGTCAATCAATAACACAATCATAAAAACCTCCGGATGATTTTCAGCAATGGCGTTGGCAACTTGTTTTAACAGTACGGTTTTTCCCGTTTTTGGCTGTGCTACAATCAGTCCACGTTGTCCTTTCCCTATAGGTGAAAATAAATCCACAACTCGCATTGATAGAGTGTTGTGATTACTTCCTGTTAAATCAAATTTAACATCGGGAAAAACAGGCGTAAGGTGATCAAAAGATTGCCTGTCTCGAATATAATCCGTGCTACGACCATTCACTTCAAGAATTTTGATGAGGGGAAAAAATTTTTCATTTTCTCTCGGCGGACGAATTTGTCCTGTTACGGTATCTCCGGTTTTTAAACCCAAGAGTTTAACTTGTGAATGGGATACGTATATATCGTCCGGTGATGAAAAATAATTATATTCTGGAGAACGTAAAAACCCATAGCCGTCGGGAATAATCTCCAAAACTCCGGTAGCTTCTATGTTTGCAATAAATTCTGCTTTTTCTCGCTCTTTGTTATTGTTGTTTTCAGTAGAGGAACTTTGTTGGCTATTGTTTGTTGGGTTATTATCCTTTTTATTTTTTTGTTTTTTATTGTCGAGAATCTTTGATGACTCTTGTAGTGTATCAGCCTGATGATTACTAACCGATGATTCGGCATTTTCTACCAGAGGCACAGGAGTATTATTTTCTTGTTTTTTTTCTGTTTGTTTTTCTATAGGGACAGGAACCTCTTTATTTTTAGGTCTGTCATTTGAATTTTGAATAACGCGCGTAGTACGTTTACGGTCTTTTTTTGAATTTTCTCCGGGGTTATCTTTTTTTTCGGTTGTATTTAAAACACCTTTCGATGCTTGTATCGCTTGTTCGTCTAAGATTTTGTAAATTAAGGCTTCTTGGTCTAAGGTTTTCACTTTTTTAACGTGTAAGTTTTCGGCAATAGTCCTTAATTCCTCAATAGAGAGAGAGTTAAGCGTTGAAATGTCGTACATAAAATTGTTATAGGTTAGTAATAAAATTGTAAAGAGATAGTATGTTTTGCAAAGGCAATACCAAAGAATGTTTTAAGAACAGAATACTTATGTCGTTTTAGACTAAAAAAGGAGAGATGTCTTGACATGTATTTTCTATATAACCAACTGTTAAATTATTTGCGAATGAAAAGAAATTGTAGAAAAGTGACCCCAGAAGGATTCAAACCTTCAACCGTCTGATCCGAAGTCAGATACTCTATTCAGTTGAGCTATGGGGCCTTGAAACTATCACAGACTAAAGTGAACTTGATAAAGTATTAATTCACCGGCTCTATGAATATAAAAACTGACATTGTGAAAAAGTGACCTCGGAAGGATTCAAACCTTCAACCGCCTGATCCGTAGTCAGGTACTCTATTCAGTTGAGCTACGAGGCCTTAGATTTTTCAAAAGAGTGGCAAAGGTAATTTCTTTTTTTTGAATTACCAAAAACAATCCCTTGCATTTTTTTGATTCTCAGGTGTTGTAGTAGAAGATAATCTCATGGAAAATTTATACTTTTGTAACCGCTTGTACAAAAATTATCCTTATAAGTAATAGTGTAAAACAGTCAATCAACATGTATTTTCGATATCCAGTATTTCTATTTATGTTGTTAAATATGGTGGCATGTGATTTTCGTCCCGATATTTCTAAAGTGAAAGAAATTGTAGTCATTCAAAGATTTGACGAAACGATGGATAGTGTTACCGATGAAAATTTTGAAGAAATTTTACAATCCTTTCGTCAGAAAAATTCAATATTTTTCCACCGTTATTTTCACGATATTATCGGGGTTGGAGTTCCTGAAAACAAAGATTTTAAGCGTAACTTGAAATTATTTTTGTCAAATGACGTAGTACAATTGGCAAAGACAGAGGTGGGAAAAGTTTATCATCAAGACTTTTTTAATTCATTGGCAGAACAAATAATTACAGGATTTAAGTATTTTCGATATTATTTTGATACATTGCCATTTCCTGTAATTTATACCTATTACTCAGGATTCAACACTGCTTTGATACTT
Organism: uncultured Muribaculaceae bacterium; assembly: GCA_964450725.1. Lineage (GTDB taxonomy): Bacteria > Bacteroidota > Bacteroidia > Bacteroidales > UBA932 > CAYVGO01. The sequence continues at coordinate 6,073 of CAYVGO010000046.1, read as the reverse complement.
GATTCTACCTATATTGGAGTAGGTTTGGATATGTATTTGGGGGTAGATTACGAAAAGTACCAGCAATTGGGGACACCTCAATATATTGTGAACAATATGTATCCACAAAAAATGATGGTAGATATTTTTAAGGTACTTGGGTTAAAATATTTTTCACATCCTAATGGAACACAAAACTTACTTTCAGAAATGATTGCAGAAGGTCGATTATATTATTTTACAAAGCAATTGTTACCGGATCTGGAAGAGCACATCTACTTTGGATTTACGCCGCAACAACTTCAAAGTTGTAAAGATAACGAACAATTTATGTGGAATTACTTGGTAGAACATCAATTACTTTACAGTAACAGTATTATGGTGATTCAAAAATTTGCGGGAGAAGCACCTTTTACCAATGAATTTTCGCGCGAGGCGCCGGGTAAAGCTACATGTTGGACAGGTTTTAAAATTGTAGAAAAATACATGAAAGACAATCCGCAAATTACTTTATCAGACTTAATGAATAACAATGACTTTTCAGGAATTCTACAATCTTCTCGGTATTCTCCCAAGAAATAGAGGTTAACAGTGAATGTTCAAAACTTATTTAGTAGTGAAATATGTTTATTCAAAAATAATCATGTAATTTTGTAACTCATTTTGTCTTAAATGTCATCACTCATTGTACATACAGCCACAATAGTTAAGATTGCAGATGGTTTTGTAATGCTCGTTATGGATAAAAAGCCGGCATGTAACGGTTGTGCAATGAAGAAAATGTGCGGGGTTTCCGACTGTACACAAGATACTATAAAAATTGCCGTAAGGAATAGCCAAGATTACGCTGTCGGAGAAGAGGTTCTATTAAACACCACTGTACAAAAAGGATATTTGGCGTTGTTTTTCGGATACATTCTCCCCTTTCTACTTGTTGTTGCTACATTAGTACTGCTTTACCAATTAAAGTATTCAGATTTTGTATTGGGAGTAAGTGCTTTGTTGTCATTAGTTGTTTACTACTTTGTATTATGGCTAATGAAAAAAAATATCTCCCAACAGTTTACCATACAAATTCATAAAAAAACATAAAACATCATGCCAGTAACTTCAATTTTATTTATTGTTCTTATCGTTACTTTTTTGGGTGCTTTGTTAGCCACAATTTTATACATTGTAGCCCAAAAATTTAAAGTCTATGAAGACCCTCGTATTGGTCAGGTTGAGCAAGTTTTACCCGGAGCCAATTGCGGAGGATGTGGGTATGCAGGTTGCAGGGCTTTTTCAGAAGCATGTGTAAAGGCTGATAATATGGATAATCTTTTTTGTCCGGTAGGTGGAAATGACTGTATGACATCAGTAGCTAATGTATTAGGTCGTACCGCAACCGCCAAAGCACCTGAAATAGCCGTATTGCGCTGTAATGGAAGTTGTGAACATCGTCCACGGATAAATGTTTATGATGGTGCCAAAAATTGTAGAATTGCTGCCGGGTTATATGCCGGAGAAACAGGATGTTCTTTTGGATGTTACGGATTTGGAGATTGTTGTGTGGTTTGTGATTTTGATGCTATTGCCATGAATCCTGTAACATTATTACCGGAGGTTGACGAAGATAAATGTACTGCATGTGGTGCTTGTGTAAAAGCATGTCCGAAATTTTTATTGGAATTGCGTAAGAAAGGTCCGAAAAGTCGAAGAATTTATGTTTCCTGTAGAAATGAAGATAAGGGAGGAACGGCAAAAAAAGCGTGTAGTGTTGCTTGTACGGGCTGTACCTTATGTCAGAAAGAGTGTAAGTTTGAAGCCATAACCATCAATAATTATTTGGCTTATATTGATGATAAAAAATGTACGTTATGTAGAAAATGTGTTTCTGTATGCCCCACACAGGCTATCCAGGAATTAAATTTTCCACTCAAAAAAGTTACAGCCACGGAAGTCGAATAAACATGAAAATAGGGCTGAACACCAACACATATTAAAACACACTTAGAATGATGGTTACTTACCTTTCGTAGAGTGTTTTTAAAGGTGAATCGTAACTTGTAAAAATGTAAATCAATAAATAATGTCAACAGAAGGACGTACACGTAATATTACAACCCAAAGATTGCGTGAGAAAAAAATGCGTAAAGAAAAAATCACTATGCTTACGTGCTATGATTATTCAATGGGTAAAATATTAGATTCCGTAGGTATAGATGTTGTATTAGTCGGAGATTCTGCCGCTAATGTTATTGCCGGATATGAAACAACATTACCCATTACATTAGACCACATGATTTACCACGCTCAAAGTGTTACAAGAGCCGTAAAGAAAGCAATGGTCGTTGTAGATTTACCTTTCGGAACTTATCAGGGAGATTCAAAGCAAGCATTACAGTCGGCTATCCGTATTATGAAAGAAAGTAGTGCAGATGCTGTGAAAATTGAAGGTGGAAAAGAGATTGCAGAATCTATAGAGCGTATTTTGACGGCAGGTATTCCGGTCATGGGACATTTAGGACTAACTCCCCAAGCCATCAACAAATTCGGTACATACACTGTCCGTGCCAGAGAAGAGCAGGAAGCTGAGAAATTGATGGAAGATGCTTTACTGTTAGAAAAAATCGGATGTTTTGCGATTGTATTGGAAAAAATACCCGCAGTCTTAGGAGAAAGAGTAGCCTCGTCTCTTTCTATTCCGGCTATCGGTATTGGAGCGGGTAACGGTGTTGACGGTCAGGTTTTGGTTACACATGATATGCTGGGAATTACTAATGAATTCTCACCACGCTTTTTAAGGCGTTATGGTAATCTTTATCAACAGATGAAAAATGCTTTTGAACAATATATAGAAGATGTAAAAACATCTAAATTTCCTAATGAACAAGAGTTGTATTAACCCCAAATATTTTACAGCGTTTTGGGGAAAGTAACTATGAGTACAATAAAATGTAGTGATATAGAAACAAGTACCATCATTTTAGCCAACGGTCAGTATCCTCAACACCCGTTACCGTTAAAAATCCTATCTCATGCTTCAGAAATTATTTGTTGTGATGGTGCATTGTTGTCCATGTTTAAAGAAAAGATTACTCCTTCTGTTGTTATCGGAGATTTTGATTCTCTCCAACCGGTAGATTATTGGCAAAAGCAATTTCCGACAACCCAATTCATACACAATCCATCTCAGTATAGTACCGACCTCACTAAAGCAGTACTACTTTGCAAAGAGCGAGGAAGAAAAAATATTACGATTCTTGGTGCTACAGGCTTACGCGAAGACCACACGCTTGGTAACATTAGCCACTTAATACAGTATATAGAGTGGTTTGACCATCTTACCATGGTTACAGATACCGGAATTTTTTACCCGATACTTAAAACAACAGAGTTTGAAGTAGAAAAAGGAAGACAAGTTTCTGTATTTTCTTTTATTCCGGATACGAAAATAACTTACAAAGGATTAAAATATCCGATTTATAATCAATCGTTACAATTGTGGGAAGGCAGTTTGAATGAGGCTGAAGATTCTCGATTTACCATTGAGTTTACCGACGGAAAAGTTATAGTTTTTATAAACTATATTTAGTTTTAAAGGCAATGAAACACAAGAGTTGTAAAGGCAATGAAACACAAGTAGCACAAGTTGGGGGCAACACAAGTAACACAAGATATTGGCTAACGCAATATGAAAAGGTAC
>CAYVGO010000046.1:0-2306 GCA_964450725.1 uncultured Muribaculaceae bacterium | reverse complement strand
AACGCAATATGAAAAGGTACACAAGTTGTAAAGGCAATGAAACACAAGTAGCACAGGTTGGGGGCAACACAAGTAACACAAGATATTGCTAACGCAATATGAAAAGGTACACAAGAAAAATAATAAAATAAAAATATATGACCGAAAATGAAATTGCTAAGATTGTATTCGAGGCTGGGGTCAATGTTCATCATGTACTTGGACCCGGACTTTTAGAGAGTGCTTATGAAGAGTGTCTGGCTTATGAATTGAGAAAAAAGAGCAATCTCTTGGTTGAGCAACAATTGTCATTGCCATTAATATATGAGGAAATTAAATTAAATACTGGATATAGGATTGATTTGTTGGTTGAAAAGAAGGTAATTGTTGAATTAAAAGCAGTAGAAGCAATCACGAATCTTCACAAGATTCAATTGTTGACCTATCTGAAATTGGCGAATTGTAAATTGGGGCTTCTGATGAATTTTAATGTAGAATACATGGGGCTGGGTGTTAAGCGTGTTGTTAATGGTTCACTGGAATAATTAAAGCGAGATAAAACAAATAAACTTTGTGCTACTTGTGGTGTTTATTCTTGTGTAACTTGTGTTTTTGTTTTAAAATGAAGATTAAACTTTGAATTTACCTCTTTATACTTGTGTGTTCTGAATAAAAATTGAACTTGTGTTTCAAAAACCAATATATAAATGCAAAACAAACTGATTATTTTTGATATGGATGGTACTTTAGTCGATAATTTGGCTTACCACCATCAAGCATTTCGCATTTTTGCCGAAAAGTATAACATTCCTGTTACTCAGGAGTTTTTGGTGAAAATTAATGGAATGAGTAATGAAAAGATTATGAAATTGATTTTTGGAGATATTTCTGCTCAACAAGCAGCATGTTATTCCGAAGAAAAAGAACAGATGTACAGAGAAATTTATGCTCCTCATGCTCAAACAATCAACGGACTACTGCCACTTTTAGATTCTCTGCTGGCAGAAAAAAACGTTACGTTAGCCATTGGGTCATCTGCTCCGCAAAAAAATATTGACTTTATTTTAGATACATTAAACCTTCGACATTATTTTTCGGTCATTGTCGGAGAAAAAGATGTTACAGAGGCTAAACCTTCACCGGAAATCTTTTTGACTGCAGCAAAAATAGCAGGTATAAAACCTCACGACTGTTTGGTTATTGAAGATTCTTTAAATGGAATTATAGCCGCTCGCAGAGCCGAAATGAAAGTCGTAGGCATTACTACATTTCATACTGCTGAAGAGTTGTCACATACAGATTGGGTAATTAAAGATTACACCGAATTGACGATTGACAAGTTGAGGTTGACAATGTGTAACTCGTAACTTGTAAATTAAGCTCATGATTACTTCTACACAAAATACACAAATCAAACACTTGTTGTTATTGATGGAAAAGCAGCGAGAACGCAAGGCACATCAGCAGTTTGTTGTAGAAGGAGTGAAAGAGATAACTACTGCTTGTCGGTATGGCTATAAACTACAAAAACTCTATGCGTGTGAACCTCTTGCAGACCACACTTTTCTTCAACAATATCCCGATTATATTGCGATTGAAGAACACGTTTTTGCAAAATTGGCTTATCGTAAAACCTCAGACGGAATAATTGCATTGTTTAGTGTCAAAAGTCATGACTTAGAATTATTACAACCTGTTTCGTCATCATTTTATATTGTTTTGGAAAGTGTAGAAAAACCCGGAAACTTAGGGGCTATTGCCCGAACTGTCGATGCTTTGGGTGCAGACGGATTGTTGATTTGTGATCCGCTGTGCGATATTTATAATCCCAATGTTATCAGGTCAAGTGTCGGTACGATATTTAGTGTCCCGGTTGCGGTTTGCAGTTCTCCACAATGTATTGAGTTTTGTAAAAATCATAAGATTACGCTTTTTGCCGCCGATGTTTCAACGGAGAACCTTTATTATACCTCTAATTTTTGTGGTTCGGTAGCTTTAGTATTTGGTACGGAACATGACGGACTAAGTCAACTATGGTTAGACAATGTTGACTATCGCATTAAAATTCCGATGTACGGACAAAATGATTCTCTGAATGTTTCTGTTTCTGTGGGAATTTTGGGTTATGAGGTCAATCGACAGAGAGAAAATGTAGTAATGTAAAATGTAGAATTTATAATGTAAAATTAAATACATTCGCTCCGACGAAGCATCTGAGAGGTCTAAAGAATATTTTGCAGCACAGAAAAGTGTCAGACAGACCCCATCCGGCACTTCGCAGCAGCAGGAAAGTGTCAGACAGACCCCATCCGGTACTTCGCAGCAGC
>CAYVGO010000045.1:11550-19133 GCA_964450725.1 uncultured Muribaculaceae bacterium | reverse complement strand
AGGGACAACGCAGTGCAGGGAAGCGCAAACACCATCCTCCGGCACCACGAAAGGGGTGCGACAACAACTTACCAAACATCATAAACAAAAAATCGCGTACCTTCTGCACGTAGGACAGTTTTATCTCTTACCCCTTACTGCGTTATACCCCTGTCGGAGTTACCTTGTAGGGGGTTATATAAACTCCGCCCTGTCGGTCGAAAAACTTGCAGGTCTTCAATAGACACTCATATCCTCAAAATGCCTGATGCAACAATACAAATTATCCGATTTTGGAAAAGTTTTGAGAGGTGTGTTGTTGATAACGCATTAGCGGTATTATTAATATTTTATGTTCACTTTTTTGCAGTAGAGGATCTTGTGAAGTGATTTCACGTGCATAATGTCTGGCAAGTTCAATAAGTCTTCCGTCTTGACAAAGATTTGCAATTTTTAAATTCACCGCCATTCCGCTTTGTTGTGTACCTTCCATGCTTCCGGGACCTCGCATTTTTAAGTCTTCTTCGGCAATTTCAAAACCATTGTTGGTACGACATAAAATAGATAATCTTTTTTTAGAATCTGAGGTTAATTTGTATCCGCTGACTAAAATACAATAGGATTGATAAGAACCTCTGCCTACTCTTCCCCGCAATTGATGCAACTGTGAGAGTCCGAATTTTTCGGCATTTTCAATAACCATAACAGAAGCATTCGGTACATCTACACCAACTTCAATCACTGTTGTTGCAACTAAAATATGGGCTTTTCCTTCTTTAAATAATCGCATGGCGTACTCTTTTTCTTCTGCCTTCATTTGTCCGTGTACCATGACGGTAGTAAATTCGGGAGGTGGAAATGCTTGCACCATCGATAAGTACCCATTTTGTACATCCAAGTAGTCAAAATTTTCAGATTCAGAAACTAACGGATAGACCATATAGACTTGCCGTCCTAACTTGATTTGTTCACGAAGAAATCCGAAAAGTAATAATCTTTGTGCTTCATAATAGTGTTTTGTGATAATCGGAGTACGTCCGGCAGGTAATTCATCAATAATAGAAACATCTAAGTCGCCATAAAGTGTCATAGATAACGTTCTTGGTATGGGTGTGGCTGTCATAACCAATACGTGAGGAGGAGGTGTATTTTTACTTCTTAACTTGGCACGCTGTTCTACGCCAAATCGATGTTGCTCGTCAATAATTACCATGCCAAGATTTTTGAATTGTACAGGTTCCTCAATAAGAGCATGGGTACCGATAAGCAAATGGGTATTTCCATTGGCAAGTTGGGGTAAAATTTTCTTACGCAGTGAGGCTTTTACAGAGCCGGTCAATAAATCTATTTGCACCGGAAGAGTACCCATTAATTTAAGGACAGATTGATAATGCTGTTGAGCAAGAATTTCGGTAGGAGCCATAATGCAGGCTTGGTAGCCATTATCAACAGCCATCAGTGCAGCCATTAAAGCAACAATGGTTTTGCCGCTTCCTACATCGCCTTGTAGCAATCTGTTCATTTGCTTGCCGTTTCCTACATTGTGCCGTATCTGTCGCAGTACGTTTTTTTGAGCATTGGTGAGTGGAAAGGGTAGGTTATGGTAAAATTCGTTAAAGAAATCACCAATACGGCTGAAAACAATTCCTTTTCCTGTAGGATTATTATGGATATGTTGCTTGAAAATTTGAAGTTCTAAAAAGAAAAGTTCATCAAACTTTAGCCTTTCTATTGCTTTTTTTTGCAATTCCATATTATTTGGAAAATGGATTTGATGTAAAGCGTCTTTGAGAGGTAAAAAGTTATTGGTCGTAATAATATGCTGTGGTAATGTTTCTTGAATTTGATGTTCACATTGTTGTAAGACAGTTTTAATGTATTGTGAAAATACTCTTGGGGTAAAATACCCTTGTTTTAATTTTTCTGTAACAGGATAAATTCCTTGTATATTTTTGAACTTCGGGTCATTCTCTTTTTCTATGCTTTCTATTTCAGGATGAATAATGGTTGGAGTATTTTGGAAGAATGATGGTTTACCAAAAATGATATAAGCATGATTTAGTTGAATGATTTTTTGGATGTATGCCAATCCTTTAAACCAAATCAAATCCATATTATGTTTTCCGTCAAAAAAATGAGCAATGAGTCTTTTGGTACCACTTTCAACAACCCGTAATCCGGTGATGTGTCCTTTGATTTGAACGTATGGTAACTCTTCCGATATTTGTTGTATTGAGTGAAAAACAGTTCTGTCAATATATCTGTAGGGAAAATGGTAGAGTAAATCCTCAAATGTTTCAATGTGTAGTTCTTGTTGTAACAATTTGGCACGCTTTTCACCCAGGCCGGGCAAATATTTTAATGCAGTACTGAGCATAACATTGAAATTATCAAAGGATTGGAAGTACTTAAGTTTAGGTGATGGCTACCATTTTCCACTCCATTGCAGCAAAATGTTCTAACGATTTTTCTAAACCGTATTTCATGTTTTTTTCAGCCTTCAGCGAATCATGAAATACAATAATTGACCCTACTTTTGCTGTTGATATTACATTCTTGGCACAAACCTTTGGAGATATTTTACGGTCGTAGTCAAAACTTAAACTTTCCCACATAATAATCTTAAACTTTTCTTTTAAAATACGGGTTTGATTCACTCCGATACGTCCGTATGGAGGTCTAAAAAGATTTGAATCAATATATTCTGAGGCTTTTTCTACATTTTGAATGTAAGCCGATGTAGATGTTCCCCAACCTTTTAAATGATTATGGGTATGATTTCCTACGGCATGCCCCTGTCGAATAATTTCTTGATATAATTCAGGATAAAGGACAACATTTTTTCCAATACAGAAAAAGGTTGCTTTAGCCTGATATTCCTCCAATTTTAATAAAATCCATTCCGTGATATTGGGTGTTGGTCCGTCATCAAAAGTCAGGTAGATTTCATTATTTTGATTATCAATAAACCATTGATATGATGGAAAGATTTTGCTGAACCATCGAGGTGTTGCAATCATAAATTGGAGAATATAAAAATGCAAAGATAATTAGAAAGGTGAATGTTTGAAAAGATTAGAAATTATTGTTGTCTGCTAAGAATGAATTGCGACAAAATCTGTAAGATTTTCTTTACAGTTTCAGGGGGGGTATGAATTATCCAAACTATTCCTTGTTTGGCGAAAACATATCAAGAGTATCACAAGGTTTTGCGATTGACAAATCTACGGTTGAAAATCATTGAAAAATCAATAAACATAAGGATATTATTGACTATCAAAATGTGTTAGATAGTTAGAGTAGTCGGGCAATCAATTTGCATTAAAATATTTTTTTCTTGTGTTCTTAAGTGAGAAAAAAGTATCTTCACATGCAATTTTTATCTACTTTAATAATATCCAAAAACAGGATGGTAATCCTTGCAGCAATAAATGTGATTGCTTTAATATACAAAAGTGTATAAAAAATGTTCCTTGTATAGAGATAAAGATTATATAATAAAAAAGAGGATGTGTCGTTTTTACACATCCTCTTTTCTTGTAAATCGAATAGCAATTTTGATTCTTATAAATGCCTATGAAGATATTATTCCCTCGGTTTTGCGATGTTAATTTTCAAGGCTCGTCCGTTTACCTCTTTTTCGTTTAATGCATCAATCGCAGCATTAACCTCTGAAGCATCGTCCATTTCAATAAATCCGTAACCTTTAGAACGTCCGCTCATACGATCTGTAATAATTTTGGCACTTTGAACTGTGCCGAACTCCGAAAATAAACGATTTAAATCGTCTTCTTTCATAGAGAATGGTAAATTCCCTGCAAAAATGGTCATAAAAAAAGAAATTAAAATTAAAAATATTTGTAAAGGTATAACACTGATATGACATATCCAAATTTATTTTATGAAAAATGATTTTTTCAGGTTGTATTTTGACAGTATGGTTTTTTAATTGTTGAATTTTAGTTAAAAAAGGAATTTGATTGTTCTATTGATGGTTTTATTTTTCAAATACGATATGGGATTGGATAAATAATTGTAATTTTGCTTTTTTCATTTTTACCATATTGTTACTTTCTCTATCATCGTGTCATCACAATATCAATATCTTCAGTCCATAACTCAACCGCAGGATATAAAAAAAATATCACCTGCAGAGTTAGAATGTTTATGTGCCGAAATCAGACAATTTATTATTGATGAAGTCTCTGAAAATCCTGGACATTTTGGTGCAAGTTTAGGAACGGTAGAACTTTCAGTAGCCCTATATTATATCTTTAATATTCCTCAAGATGCAATTATTTGGGATGTCGGTCACCAGGCATACACCCATAAAATTTTGACAGGAAGAAAAGAAAAGTTTCATACCAATCGTAAGTTTGGTGGTATATCGGGTTTTCCCAAGCGTTCTGAAAGTGAATACGATGTATTCGGTACCGGTCATGCTTCTACGTCAATATCGGCGGCTGTGGGAATCGCCATGGCGAATAGACTGAATAGCCAAAAACAACATGCCATTGCCGTTATTGGCGATGGATCTATGGGTGGTGGTTTGGCTTTTGAAGCTATGAATCACGCCGGAGCCGAAAAATTAAATCTATTAGTCATTCTAAACGACAATGAGATTTCAATTGATAAAAATGTCGGAGCTCTACATAATTATTTAGTACAGCTCAGTACATCTGCAGGATATAATCAATTCAGAACTAAAGTTTGGTATTCAACCGTCAGATTTAAATGGTTGCGAAGATTTGTCAAGCGAACGTGGACTATTCTGAAAAATTTGGTCAAAGAAAATAATGGGATACTTTTTAAGGGATTAGGATTTCGATATTTTGGACCTGTTGACGGGCACGACGTTAAAATGCTCTTGAAAACTTTAGAAAATCTAAAAAATATTGACGGACCTAAATTGTTACACATAAGAACCGTCAAAGGAAAAGGATATAAACCCGCCGAATTAAGTCAAACAGAGTGGCACGCGCCCGGAAAGTTTGACAAAACATTAGGAACAAGAATCACCGATAGGGAACTGCAACCGCCATTATTTCAAGATGTTTTTGGAAAAACGGTCGCTCAATTGGCAGAAATGAATAACGACATTGTGGCTATAACTCCTGCCATGCTGACCGGAAGTTCTTTAGGGTTGATGATGCAGAAGTTCCCTGAACGTACTTTTGATGTTGGAATAGCAGAAGGGCACGCCGTAACTTTTTCGGCAGGTTTGGCAGTAGCCGGTAAAATACCCGTTTGTGTCATTTATTCATCTTTCATGCAGCGAAGTTATGACAATGTTATTCATGATGCTGCTTTACAAAAATTACATATTCTTTTTTGTTTGGACAGAGCCGGATTAGTAGGTGAAGACGGCGCTACACATCACGGAGTTTATGATATGGCATACTTCAGATGTATTCCCAATCTGACAATGGCAGCACCCAGAGATGAGCAAATGCTGCAGAACATGCTTTACTCGGCGGTTAAACATCCGGCAACATATATCATAAGGTATCCAAAAGGCAGAGGGCGGAAAATAGATTGGGAAACACCATTGGCAGAACATGAATTTGGAAGAATAGAACAGTTGCATGGAGACATTGTACCGACAAATATTGCAATATTTTCTATCGGAACGGCGGCTTATAACGTAAGTGATGCTATCAAATTATTAGAGACTGAAAATATAGGAATCACTCATTATAACTTAACCGGTTTAAAGCCTGTAGATAAAAAAATGCTGCATAAGATTTGTGCCGTACATCAGAAAGCAATCACCGTAGAAGATGGTACTGTTATAGGAGGTTTAGGAAGTTTAATTGCAGAATTTTGTCAACAAAATCATTATTCTTTACGTTTTATTAATTTGGGAGTACCTGATGAATTTGTAGAACATGGTACGATAATGGAATTACAAAAACTGTGTGGTTTTGATGCTCAAAGCATTGCCGATGTTTGTAGAAAGTTATGGAACGATTAAATTTGAAAGTAACAGTAGATACCCAAGCCGGCTTTTGCTTTGGCGTTACACATGCCATAGAACAGGCTGAAAAAGTATTGAAAAGTTACCAACCCTTGTATTGTGTGGGTGAGTTAGTGCATAATGATGAAGAAATTTTAAGATTAGAAAAAATGGGATTGGTGGTCATTCAAGCCGATGAAATTACCACAAAAAAAGGATGTAAAATTTTATTCAGGGCACATGGTGAACCTCCCGAAAGTTATCATAGTGTTCAGCAAAATAATAATGAACTGATTGATGCTACTTGTCCGATAGTAAAAAAGTTACAATCTGACGTAAAAAAGTCATACGATAATGGTGAAAATATTTACATCTACGGCAAAATTCGACACCCGGAAATTGCCGGAATTATGGGGTACATTCACCAGCATGCCGTAGTCTTTAACAGTTTAGAAGAACTAAAAGAATTATCTTTGCCCAACGAACTTACATTATATTATCAAACTACGCAAAATCAAGACAACGCAGAGGAAATTGTTCTCTATTTAAAAGAGAGAGGAATAAAAGTGAAAGTAGGAAACAAAGTGTGTGCACAAGTCAATAATCGTAGAAAAGCATTGGTTCAATTCTGTAAAAAACATCAAAAGATTATTTTCATAGCCGGAAAAAAATCTGCCAACGGCCAGTCGCTGTTTCAAATTTGCAAATTGGCAAACCAACAAACATATTTTGTTTCAACGGTCGATGAATTACAAGATATTCCATTCCATAAAAATGAAACCGTAGGAATAAGTGGAGCAACATCAACCCCTTTGTGGGTTATAGATCAAATCGCACAGTGTTTAAAAAAAATGTAATGATATATTTATATGAACTCAAACAATAATATTATTCGTTTTGACTGGGCTGTCAAACGGTTATTGCGACAAAAAGCGAATTTTGTCGTTTTAGAAGGATTTTTATCGGTTTTATTACAGGAAAAAATTCAGATAGAAGAAATTTTAGAAAGTGAATCTAATCAACTTACCAAAGACGATAAATTTAATCGTGTTGACATTAAAGCTCGTAACAGTAAAGATGAAATTATCATTGTAGAAATACAAAACACCCGACATTTGTATTATCTTGAACGTATTCTGTATGGTGTATCAAAAGCCATTACTGAACATATTTCATTGGGAGAAGGGTACGAAAATGTAAAGAAAGTGTATTCTATCAGTATTTTATATTTTGACATTGGTAAAGGCAAAGATTATCTTTATCATGGAAAAACTACCTTTGTCGGTGTAAATATCGGAGATGAATTTCAAGTGAGTTTGAAAGACAAAGAGGTAATTGTTCCTACAAATCCGGCAAATGTTTTCCCCGAATATTTTTTGATACGCGTCAATGAATTTAATAAAGTTGCCAAAACTCCATTGGAAGAGTGGATAGAATACTTGAAAACCGGTACTATTTTAGAAAATACACATACTCAGGGTTTAGAAGAAGCCCGGAAAAATTTACTTTATTACAACATGAGTAAAGAAGAGCAGTACGCTTACCAAGAACATCTTGATGCTTTGGCAATGCAGAAAGATGTTCTTAATACAGCGTATAATGACGGAAAAGACGAGGGGGAAAAGCAGGGGAAAATAGAGGGGAAAAT
>CAYVGO010000045.1:0-11450 GCA_964450725.1 uncultured Muribaculaceae bacterium | reverse complement strand
ACAGAATTACCAATCTTCATTTTCAATTTACCAATAGATGAAAAAAATCTTTGCTTTAATTGCCGTGCTACTTATTGTGGCTATAGTCTATCTTTTTCTACCGTCAAATTATTTTTTACGCCAAGCGTTATTGCACTTGGAGCCCAATATTGATGATAATAAAATTTTTTATCATCGATTGATTGAAAACGGAGTACCGCAACGGTGGAAAATAGATTCAAGTTACAACACCAGTCAACTGACTCAACCAGAAATTGACAGTCTGGAAAAATACAGTACAGTAGCGTTCCTTGTGATAAAAGATAATGCATTGCTCTATGAGCATTACTGGCAGGGATATGGCGACTCTTCATACAGCAACTCTTTTTCCATGTCCAAAAGTATAGTTTCGTTATTGATAGGTTGTGCCTTAGAAGAGGGTAAGATTCAATCTTTAAATCAGACCGTATCTTCTATTTTACCTGATTTTGTAGATTTACCGGAAAAACCTGTAACCATCGAAAATCTGTTGACCATGAGCGCCGGCTTAAATTTTCATGAAGAATATGCCAGCCCCTTTTCTGACCCTACGAAACTTTATTATACAGATGATTTGAATGCTTTAGTCTATTCCACTATCAAACAAGTTAAACCCGCCGGAGTAAAGTTTATTTATCAAAGTGCGGCTACGCAACTGTTAACCATGATTCTTGAAAAACAGACGGGTGAATCTGTCAGTCATTATGCTTCAAAAAAACTGTGGAAACCTTTAGGTGCGGAGCATCAGGCACAATGGTCTTTAGACCATGAAGACGGAATAGAAAAAGGCTATTGCTGTTTTTACAGTAATGCACGTGATTTTGCCAGAATAGGACAACTTATGCTCAACAAAGGCTGGTGGAACGGTGTTGAAGTCGTACCCCAAAGTTATATGGAAAAAGCATTAACACCGGCGACTTATTTACAGGTAGAACCTGTTGATGTAACCAATGACCAATATGGTTATCAGTTTTGGCAGTTGCAGTATCAAGGTTATACAGTCAACTATTGTCGGGGAATTTTGGGACAATATATTTTTACCATTCCGGCACTTAATGTGGTCATTGTACGCTTAGGAGAAGAACGCAGTACGGTCAGAAGCAGCCAGTATTATACTATTGACGTTGACAGCTGGTTGTCTATAGGATTACGAATTGTTGCCAATAAATAGTCAAACAGATGATAACGATTGATAAACTTATTGAAGAAATTCAGCAGCGGTTTGAAATTCGTGATGTCGAGTTGCAACAACTGCGAAGAGCGAATCAAACGGCAGAAGAATATTTGAAAGATTTTGTCAGAGAGAACAAAGAACCTTTTATTCAACATCCGCTGAATGTTGCTTACCTGGTTGTACAAAACTTTTTTTTAAGCATTGATGCCATTATTGCCATTTTCTTACATGAAACTGAAATCAAGAATAAGGCAATTGAGATAAATAAGAGTGGTTACAGTGACAAAACGCTGCAACTTACGGCAGAACTCAATGCACTCTCTTCTATTGTTATTAGGTTTGATGAAAAAACCGGAACTTTAGATGTCAGTAAGTTTAAAAAACTTTTGGCGTCGCCCGTTCTTGACCCGCAGGTGGTCATTATTAAATTGTTAGACAGATTAGAAGTAATGCGTATGCTCTCTTTTTTTTCATCAGAAAAGCGAGAACGTAAATCCCATGAAACATTATTATTATATGCACCTCTTACTCATAAATTAGGATTATATCAAATTAAAGGAGAGTTGGAAGATTTGTCTTTACGCTATATTCAACCTCAGATTTATAGAGACATTTCGGCCAAGTTAACTTTAGGACAACAACAAAGACAGCAAATTTTTGATACGTTCATCAATTTATTGGAACGTGAATTACAAAAAAACGGGTTTCAATATACTCTTAAATCTCGTACAAAGTCCATATTCTCCATTTACCAAAAAATGCAGAAGCAAGATGTACCTTTTGAACAGGTATTTGACTTGTTGGCGCTGCGGATTATTCTTAATTCCGGAGATAAACCGGAGGAATATCATCAGTTAACATCACAATTTCAAAAAATTGAAGAACTGGCAAAAGAAGACAAGCAGAATCAGGAAAAAATACGATTACATAAATTGCAGGTAAAGCAAATCAATGAACACAATGAGAAAATACATCAAAGAAGATCATTGCTGCTCCATGAACTGAAAGAAAAAGAAAAAAAAGAGTGTTGGGAAATATATACTATCATCAGGTCATTATTTAATACCGACATCAACCGCTTTAGAGATTGGATTTCATCACCCAAAAAAAGTGGCTACGAAAGTTTACATACAACCGTAGAATATCAAGGACTTGTGATTGAAATACAAATCAGGACCCGGCGAATGGACGAAAATGCAGAACAGGGTGCAGCCTCTCACTGGAGATACAAAGGAATTGCAGAACAACAGTCGGGAATGGAGGCGTGGATGGGCAGATTGCGGAATGTGCTGCAGCAAGCAGAGCATCATATCGAAAACTATCAATCTAACGAAATATTTGTCTTTACACCAAAAGGGTTGGTTGTACAACTGCCCAAAGATGCTACCGTACTTGACTTTGCTTTTGCCGTACATACTCAAATTGGCATACAATGTACGGGTGGGTTGAGAAATCAAAAAAACGTATCTATCAAAGATACTTTGAGCAATGGCGACATTGTACAAATTCATACCAATAAAAATCAACACCCAAAGCATGACTGGTTAGATATTGCCATAACTAACAAAGCCTTGTCAAAAATTCGTCAGTTTCTGAGACAGGAAGACAGGGTGTTGCTTGATTTGGGTAGAGAAGAATTAGAACGAAAGTTGAAGACTTGGAAGGTTGATATGCCTTCACCAGTAACATTTTTAGCCAATCATTATAAATTAAAACATGCTTCAGACTTATATCTCAAAATAGCCTTGAGAGAGGTGGAGATGGCGGCACTGAAAAAGGCATTGTTAGACGGGCAGGTACAAAATAAAGAAACAAAAGTACCCGTCTGCAATACGCCGGAAAAGAAAACAACAGGAGTTTCAACAAATCCGGCACAACTGTTGACGATTGACAGCATTGGGTCAGGACTTGAATTTTCGCTCGGAAAATGTTGTAATCCCATTTACGGCGACAAAGTATTTGCGTTTGTAACCGCAAAAGGAATTAAAATACATACTTATACATGTCCTAATTCTTTGTGGCTTTTACACAGTGAAGACCGTGAAAAGAAAATAAAAAACGTAGAGTGGAATACCCAAACAGAGTCTCAGTTTACGGGAATATTACGTGTACTTACGAATCCTGTTTTAGGGTTGATAGACTACATTATGGATACGGTTGCTCAACAATTAGGATTAAATCTAAAGATTATTGAGGTAAAAGAAATTCCGAGGAGGGAGGAGAAAGAGATTGAAGCAAAATTTAATGTTGTTGTAAAAAACGCCAAGCAACTTGAAAACATCATCAAGTTCATCCAAAAAATAAAAGGGGTGAGATTTACAGAAAGAATTGTCAAATAATTGTGAACGGTCAATAATTAACCATTAATCAATAACATGTTGTTTTTATGAAGTTTTTAATTCGAAAAGTTCTGAATACCGTACCAAGAAAATATATTCAAAAAGTTGCACCCGTAACTACAAAAATTGCAGGACTGTTTTATTGGGGAAATAAAGTTGAATGTCCTGTCTGTAAACATCATTATAAAAAATTTCTGCCTTATGGTTATGTTCATGTAAGAAAGAATGCCCTATGTCCCAATTGCCTCTCTCTGGAGCGCCATCGATTATTGTGGCTTTATTTGATGAGGGAAACCGATTTTTTTGTTCGCACGCAAAAAATACTCCATCTTGCTCCGGAATACTGTTTTATTCGTCGTTTCAGAAAAGTACACAAAGCAGATTATGTTACGGCAGATTTAGAATCACCCTTAGCGGATGTACATTGTAATGTACAACAAATGCCTTTTCAAGACAATAGTTTTGATGTTGTTATTTGTAACCATTTGCTGGAGCATGTTGATAATGATTTTGAAGCACTGTCAGAAATTTTCAGAGTACTGAAATCCGGAGGATATGCAGTTTTATTATCACCCGTCAATCGACAGCGGGAAATTACATACGAAGATGCTACTATTACCTCTCCAGAAGAGAGGTCTAAACACTTCGGACAAAAAGACCACTTGCGAGAATATGGGTTAGATTATCCTCAAAGAATAGAGAGTATTGGATTCAAAGTATATCAAGAAGATTACCTTACGCAAATCAATCATTCTGAAAAATACGGATTAATTTCCGAGATACTTTATATTGCAAAAAAAGGTTAATCAAGTTGCATGTCGAAAAAAAAAACTGTACTTTTGCAGCCGATTTAATCATAATAAGTTTAAGATTTATTATTCCTCCTTAGCTCAGTCGGTTAGAGCACATGACTGTTAATCATGGGGTCCAAGGTTCAAGTCCTTGAGGGGGAGCAAAAGGTTGTCCAAAATCAGGGCAACCTTTTTTATTTCAAGGCATCGTGATGTCGGATAACAATAAGAAAAATAATATATATTTTGTTCCGTTATAGAGTTTGAATATATGATTGCCATCAGTAAAAGTAACATTTTGGGGTTGACTTTACTGATATTGATCGTATGAAATATCACATCATTGATAGATTTGATAAAATATTTTTCCATGATTTTGTGAAAAAGAAAAAAAACTGTACCTTTGCAACCGAAATAAAAAGTCAGATACATTATGTACGCAATAGTAGAGATCGCCGGTCAACAATTTAAAGTGGAAAACAATCAAAAGTTGTATGTTCATAATCTTAATCAAGAAGTTGGAACATCGTTGCAATTTGATAAAGTACTTTTGTTAGACCAAGATGGTAAAGTAAGTGTAGGTGTGCCTACAGTTTCGGGTTGTAGCATTTCTGCAAAAGTCTTAGCCAACCTTAAAGGAGAGAAAGTGATTGTTTTTAAGAAAAAACGTCGTAAGGGCTACCAAAAGAAAAACGGACATCGCCAGATGTTTACGCAAATAGAAATAGAAAAGATTAACATTCAATAGTATAAAAGAATATGGCTCATAAGAAAGGTGTCGGTAGTTCACGTAACGGTCGTGATTCCGAAAGTAAACGATTGGGAGTAAAATTATTCGGTGGACAAAAAGCCAAAGCCGGTAATATTATTGTACGCCAACGTGGAACAGTGCATCATCCCGGAAATAATGTAGGTATAGGTAAAGATCATACATTGTTTGCTTTAATAGACGGTTTGGTTGCATTTCAAAAAAAATCTAACGGACGCTCTTTTGTGTCTGTAGTTCCTATAGCATAAGATAAAATTTTTCATAAAAATGGTTTAGGGAGAAGTTGCTCGGATATAATGCCGGGCAACTTTTTTATTATGACCTATTCTGATGATATTAGGGCTATACCATACAATGGTTGTTGCAATATTGTCATTTTTATTTTCTAAAAATATGAATTTAAATAACTCAAAATCAAAGTGGTCATCACTTTTTACCACCAATTTCTTGGGAGTTTTTAATGATAACTTCCTGAAAAGTTATGCAAGTTTTGTTATTATTTTCTGGGTCTCAGAGCAATATCAAACATTATTGGTAACACTTGCCGCAGCACTTTTTGTGTTACCTTACATTATCTTTTCACCATTAGCCGGAAATTTGGCTAAAAAGTATTTGAAGGTGAAGATAGTCCAAAGTGCCAAGTTGGCAGAAATTCCGATTATGATTATTGCCATCATCGGGTTTTATACAAAAATCGAAGGGGTGGTTATTTTTTCTATTTTTTTGATGGGCTTGCAAAGTGCCTTGTTTTCTCCGGCCAAGTATGGTTTAATTCGTGATATTGGGGGAGTACAGCAAGTTTCTTTCGGTTCCGGTGTAATGGAAACAGTATCTTTTGGAGGCGTTCTTTTAGGTACATTTTTGGCAGCCATTTTGTCTGACGGTTATTCTATTTACTTTGCAATGGGAGTTTTATTGTTATTGTCAATATTGGGTTATGTGGCAAGTTTAACGCTGAAAGTAGGAGAAACAGCAGTAGAAAAAGTGACGGAAAGTACAAATCCTGTTTTATTTGTTCGTGATGCTTATCGAGAGGCAAAAAACTTCAAAGGATTAAATGCAGTTGTATTTGGGCTATGTATATTTTGGTTTTTAGGAGCTTCAATACAACTATTACTTTATGTTTATCAGAAAATAATTCCCAACTTTACAAATACTCAAAAAGGAATGTTACTTGCTATTGCCGCTATCGGGATAGGATTAGGTTGTTTTACGGCAGGTATATTATCCAAACAAAAAGTAAACTTACGTATTGTTTTTTGGGGAGGTATAGGTACTGTTATCTCTTTATTGATGCTCTACTTTTTACAGCCGCAAAATTACTTATTGCAACTTTTGATATTTTGTATGGCGTTTTTCAGCGGATGGTTCAAAGTTCCCTTAGACGCATGGATACAAGCTAATGTAAAAGGTCGAACCTTGGGAACAATGTTGGCTTATGGTAATTTATTATCATTTCTATTTATTATTTTAGCATCGGGTGTATTTCAAGCGATAGAAATGTATTTTTCACTCACAACACTCTACTTGTTTCTATCAGTTCTTATTACATTGACACTTTTGATATTGTCAAAGCGATTGAAAATAGACAAATTCTGATTGTTAGTAATTTATTTGACACGTTACGGAGTCAATAAATCATAACATTTTAATTTTTCCGTAGAGAAAATTCAACGACTAATCCACCTTTAGGATGATTTTTAGCCGAAATTTTACCGCCATGATGTAAAACTGCGTGACGTACGATAGCTAACCCTAATCCTGAACCACCATCTTGCCGAGAACGACCATCGTTGACTCTGTAAAACCGTTCAAAAATACGGGATAATAACTTCTCATCTACACCAATTCCTGTATCGGTTAAAGAAAAATAATAAAATTCTTTATCCTCTTTATCACAACAAATTCTTATGGTTACCCATTTTCCGGCATACTTAACTGCATTCTCCAAAAGGTTTCTGAAAATTGAGTAAAGTAATGTTTTGTTACCATAAACTTCCATTTCAGATTTCAGATTGTTTTCTATTGTAATAGCATTAGTGCTAATTGGTTGGGAAAATTCTTCTACAATCTGATTCATTAAGTCCTTGATATTTACTTTTTCATTATGGAAAAGGTGTGCAGATTCTTCAATTTTACTTAACAAGGAAATATCTTTCAATAACTCAGAAAGTCTTATTGCTGCAGCATGTGTTCGCTCTATAAAATATGTTCTTTTGTCTTCAGGAATACTGTCGTCTTGGAGTGTTTCTGTATATCCTCTGATGGCTGCAACCGGTGTACGTAATTCGTGGGCAATGGATAGTGTCATTTCGGCTTTCATGTCAGACTGTACTTTTTGTTGTTGAATAATATCTGTACGTAATTTTTCTACACTTAATCCAAAACTTTTGACAATCCACCAAAGCAATAACATGGCAATAGTAAATAATAATAGCGATATGATTAAAAAAGTTTTATCGGGTTTTAACAAAGTTTCTATATCGGAGTTATAGGGCAATGCTACTCTGATAAAGCCCTTATCGGTTCGGCGTGCATAGTACAAAAAAGGTTCTTTTAGAGATTGAGATTGGCGAATATCGCTACCATAACCATATTTTGATGCTTCAATAATTTCCGGTCTGAAATTATGATTTTGCAGTGTTTGGGTATTGGTTATCCCATTGTCATAAATAACTTTTCCACCTTTATTGATTTTTGTAATCCGTAATTTATCAGGAATAATACTTATAAGTGGTAATGTGTCGGAAAGCATCTGAGCATAAATATCCAACTGTGTTTCCACTAATTTTTGCTTGTATTCTTTTTCTCTTATCTGCTGATAAATAATAATGATTGCCGAAAAAAGAATGAAGACAATAAAAAAATAAATAAAAAGTTTTGTTTTGTATTTTGTTGTCATAAGAAGTAAGGTATAAAAAAAAGAAAGAAGGAAAAATGAAAAAGAATATGCTAATCATTATTCTATGGCATATCCATATCCACTGCGACTGACAATGATGTTTCCGGCAGAAGATAACTTTTTACGAAGTCGGGCAATATGAACATCTACAGTTCTAAGTTCTACATAAACTTCATCTTTCCACACTTTATCTAATAATTCTTCGCGCGAAAAATACCTCCCTCTGCTTTCTATAAATGTTAATAAAAGTGCGTACTCGGTTTTGGTAAGTTTCAACTCAAGTTTTTCAATAGTTACTATTTTTCTAATTAAATCTATGACAATATTTTTATAAGAGATAATCTTTGATTTTTTTGGCATTCTTGATAATACTGCTTTCGCTCGAGCCATCACTTCCTTAACAGAAAAAGGTTTGGCAATATAATCGTCAGCTCCGATGTCAAAACCCTTTAACATATCACTTTCTGTATCTAATGCCGTTAAAAAAATAATGGGTACATTTTTTCCGCATTCTCTCATTTTTTTAGCCGTCTCAAAACCGGTCATTCCACTCATCATAACGTCTAACAAGATTAAATCACAACTCTTGCCTTTTGCAAAGTAATCAAGTAACTCTTCTCCTGAAGTACAAGTTTCAATATCATATCCGCTTTTTTCAAAGTTATATGCCAATATTCCCAACAAATCAATTTCATCATCAACAATAAGTATTTTATTTTTCATCTTGTTATGATTGGTAAAAGGGTTAAAGGTAAAGAATTAAAGGTGAATTTTCGGAGAGTCTCCTTCATTATCATTAACTATTTATCTTTATTTTTTCAGGTGTCTTAATTCTTTTGCATCAACAAAAAAGACAATATCTTCGACAATATTACTAATTCTATCCCCAATACGTTCGATTCTTCGAATGACAGCATGAATGTGTAATAATTCTTCAGTAGCATCTGGGTTATTCTGTATTTGCCGTGCTATCACCTTTACCGCTTTACGGTTGATAGTATCCAATACATCGTCCATGGCCATAACATTTCCGCAATCGGTACTTTTTTCCAATACCAAAGTTTGACGGGCTTTAGAGAGCATTTCTTCTGCCGTTTCCATCATCTTTACGAGTTCTAATTCTTCGAGAAATACTTTATCTAAAGGTTTTGTTTGATGATGAATAACAAATAAAGCAATACTTTCAGCAAAGTCCCCAATACGTTCAAGATTATTGGTAATTTTGAGCAAAGATAATACAAATCTCAAGTCTATAGCCACGGGAGCAAAGAGTGCAATGAAGTCCTCGCAATGGTGATCTACGACCAACTCCTGAGCATTGACTACACGTTCACACGCAAGTACTTCATGTGCCAAAGCCTTATTGTGATGTTGCAAAGCATCAAAGGCTTTGTGTATTTGATTTTGTACTAAGTTCCACATTTCTATGTGGTGACTCTTTAGAATTTTGGTTTCGTTTTCTGTATGTTTCATGTCAATTAATTATGAATTATGAATTGTGAATTGTGAATTGTGAATCATGGTTACCTACTATACGTAGAGTGTATTTCAATTCACAATTCACAATTCATCATTTTATCCGAATCTTCCGGTAATATAATTTTGTGTTGCTTCGACTTGGGGTTTTAAAAAAATCTCTTTTGTACTTCCAAATTCAATTAACTCACCCAAGTAAAAAAAAGCAGTTTTATCTGATACCCTTGCGGCCTGTTGCATGTTATGAGTAACGATAACGATAGTATAATCTTTTTTTAATGTAAATATCAAATCTTCAATTTTAGCAGTAGAAAGAGGGTCAAGAGCAGATGCCGGTTCATCCATTAGTAATATTTTCGGCTTGACGGCTAAAGCCCTCGCAATACAAAGTCTTTGCTGTTGTCCTCCGGAGAGTTCAAATGCCGACTTCTTTAATTTATCCTTTACTTCTTCCCACAAAGCAGCACTGCGAAGAGATGTTTCTACACTTTCTGCAATGGTATGTTTATCTCTTATTCCGGCAACCCTCATGCCATAAGCCACATTTTCAAAAATAGACTGTGCAAAAGGGTTGGGCTTTTGAAATACCATTCCTACTTTAGTGCGCAACTTGTCAACGTTAATTTTTTTGTCATAGATATTCTCTTTCTCAATAAATATTTCTCCCGTTAATTTGGTGTTGTCAATCAAATCATTCATTCTGTTGAGTAATCGTAAAAAGGTTGACTTTCCACATCCTGAAGGTCCAATGAATGCCGTTACCGTATGACGGTCAATTTCCATGGAAATATTTTTTAACGCATGGAAGTCTCCATAGTAAAAGTTGATATTTTTAGTTTGTATCATGACGTTGTGTAACTGTTTAATCGTGTATATGAATTGTGAATGTAAAAGAACATTTTTATTGCGAGAACTTTCTTCTCTTTTCGT
This sequence comes from uncultured Muribaculaceae bacterium, assembly GCA_964450725.1. Taxonomy (GTDB): domain Bacteria; phylum Bacteroidota; class Bacteroidia; order Bacteroidales; family UBA932; genus CAYVGO01. The sequence goes on along the minus strand of CAYVGO010000045.1, from coordinate 1,051 downwards.
CCTCGCAATGACGGCACCTATAGGGTATTTCAATTCATTCATCTATAATTTTTTTGAGAATATATTCCGTAAAAGAGCGGCAACAATATTGACTAAAAGTACAATAAAAATGAGAACAAGTGCCGTACCATAAGCGATAGGACGTGCCGATTCAATATTAGTACCACTGGTAACCAAAACATAGAGATGGTAAGGTAAAACCATGACTTGGTCAAAAATTGATGTAGGAAGTTTGGGTAAAAAGTAAGCCGCTACTGTAAATAAAATCGGAGCTGTCTCTCCGGATACGCGTCCTACCGATAAAATTAACCCGGTCATAATGTTGGAAAAACCCATCGGCAAAACAACTCTGCGGATAGTTTGTAACTTGGTGGCTCCCAAAGCTCGACTCCCTTCTCTGTAAATATTAGGAATGGCTTTTAAAGATTCTTCGGTTGTACGAATCACTATCGGTAAAACCAATAATCCTAAGGTTAAAGACCCGGCTAAAATACTATCCCCAAATCCCAATGTATTAACGAATAAAGACATACCAAAAAGCCCGAAAACAATTGAAGGAATGCTTGATAAATTATTGGTCATGATACGGATAAACTTCGTAATTTTACTTTTAGAAGCATATTCATTCATATAAATTCCAGACATTACCCCTACAGGAAAAGCAAAGACAATGGAGCCTGCCACCAAACATAGCGTACCTACAATAGCCGGAAAAATTCCGCCTTGGGTCATACCCTCCGTAGGATATGTTGTTAAAAAATCCCATGAAATAACTCCTATTCCACGTACAACCAAAAAGCCTAATATCCATACTAAAACAGCAATGACCGATAGTGTGATGATTCTAAAGAGCCAAAATATAATGATTTGTTTTATCTGTTTTTCTCTCATGCTTTGAATCGATTAAGAGTTACAATTTTATGACTATAAGTTATTCTTGGTAAATTGTTTTCTTTGCTGTATTTATTCTTTTTAATCCTCAGAAATCAACCTGCTCTCAGAATAAAGTCCCATCCGGGGTCTGTCTGACACTTTCCTGCCGCTGCGAAGT
>CAYVGO010000044.1:0-19180 GCA_964450725.1 uncultured Muribaculaceae bacterium | reverse complement strand
CCACTAAAAATTAATCTGTTACGATTTTATTTCCACAATCGGATGAAAGTAAGATGTAAAACATAAGGAAACTAAGGCTGTTCCATATTTTTTCTGAGGAACGATAGTTTCACTTAAATAGTTTATATCTTTCAATTGATAATCCTGTTCAAAACCATTAACATATAATTCTTCAAGACTTAAGCCTAAAAAGGTTCGTAATTCTTCTGACGAATAATCACCATAATTTTCACATACCAAACCTCCGTATTTTTCATTAGTTTGCTTATTATATAACCAACCATAAATAATTCCGGCAGTACCACGTTCACCTTTTCCAACAGTAACAGTGGACATAATAGATTCTACTACACAACCATGTACCATATTGTCAGGTTGCTCAATAAGATTGGCTATTCCGGGTAAAATAGAAGAGTAAGTCATAATATTATACTTTTCAATATTAGCATCTTTTAATGCTAAATGATACGACCCTGCATGGACGGCAATATCGCTTTCTCCTTTACCTTTGGTTTGAAAATAATCTTTAGGTATTCTACACCCTAAAGTAACCCCCCATAAAGGACTACTATTTAGATTGTGTGCTCCTTGTACATGTACTTGAGAAGATACGATACCTTGCATTTCTTCGGTGGTTACAACCGATACGGGATTGATGGTTTGGTTTTTCATTGTCAGATCATAAAATTATAAATTGGTGAATAATAAAAATTACAATATAAAATAAGAGACTTCAATCTTTATAGATTAAAGAACATATTTAAAAACAAATAAAAAGGGATAGATTTATCAGATATTTCTGACTATTCGTCGCTTGAGGATAGCGACTCGAACAACATTCGCATACGTATTGTTTAAAACAATACAATAGAAGTTAGAAAAAGACGAACAAAAATGTTTCATTAGTAGAGCACAAATACAAAATAAAAACTAAAACACTTTTTTCCTCTTATCGTTTAGTTGTTAAACGATTTGCGGAATGTTGTAATCAAATATACAATGGTTGTACTTCGATTTTACGGGTGCAAAGGTACAATAAAAAACAAATAATATACTATTATCTTGAGAAAAAAACACACATTCTCTGTAACTTACTGATTGTCAATATATTTATTTTGATATTTGATGTCGAAAATGAGAAAATTCTATTTTGACAATTCACTATATATTCTGCGAAATTCCACAATAGGTTTATCTGCAAAAAAAAGTCTTTCGTCTTGATGTTGGGGTATTTTGGGGTACTGTGTTTCTACAATTCGTTGATCTTGTTTTTGAATTTTATAGGAATAGATTTTCAACACCCAATTAAATAGAGATCTTAAAATGGGAATAGTAATAATATTTTGATAGGTTCGAAAATATATTAATGTATTTTCATTGTCTATGGGAGCAAAAACTGCAACAATTCTTATTTTTTTAGATATATAATTTTGCCATAAGTTCGGCATTAACAATTCTAATTTAAAGTTTTTAATCGGGTCAGGAACAGGAACTTCATTTGGCTTTTTTGCAAGAGTTCCATCTTCTTTATGATTATAAAAATATATATTCATTCCTTTATTGTCAGGGTAAAGCAAAACTCCCGGACCATCACAAGTTGTCGCATTTCCTCTTCCAATGGTATTGTAATGTACAAATGGAACATGAGCCACATCTAATTGATTTTCAATAGCACGAGTATAGAAAGTATTCCAATGTACTGAAAATGTTTTTTGCGAAAAATTGACATTTAAGTCTTCAAAATAAGGAATTTCGGGTAATTCCTGAGGAACTTCATCACAAAAATAAATAAATATCCATCCATATTTTTCTTGACATGGATAAACTTTTACTCCAAATGTTTTTGGTACAGGGGCAGTCTTTCCATTGGCGGGAATTTCAGTACACTTTCCCGATTTATCAAACAAAAGTCCATGAAACGGACATTGTATTTTATGGTCAATAACTTTACCCAAAGAAAGTTTTGCTTTACGATGACAGCAATAGTCTGACAAACAAACAGGGTTCCCATTTTGTTCTCTGTAAAACACTAATTGTTCTCCTAAACGCTTAACTCCGAGAGGTTTATTTGTCAATTCGGCTGAATGTAAAACTCCATACCATTGGTTTTTAATCATAACATTACAGATAATTTGTTGAATGATAAAAGACAAAAAAAGTCGCATGGTTTTTCATACGACTTTGGGAGAAAGACGGGATTCGAACCCGCGACCTATAGAGCCACAATCTATCGCTCTAACCAACTGAGCTACAATCTCCATATAACGGCTGCAAAGGTATTACTTTTTTGTTGAATGGCAAAATGATTTTTGACAAACATAAATAATGGAACTGCATTTTTCGGTGTTGAATAACGATAACCAGTAAGAATAAAGTCCGACAAAAAAAGCGGTGATAATATTTTTACGACCATGTTTACTGCTTAAAAATGATACATAAAAACTGTCAAAAGGCATTCTGTATTTTTTGATGACTGTGAAGTCGTTTTTTTGTAAAAGTAGAGTTAATGATTTTGGAGAAAAATGCCACAAATGTCGAGGCACATCAAAACCAGCCCATAAAGATTGATAATGTTTTCCGTCATAACTTAAATAATTGGGAAGTGCAATGACCAATAATCCGTTTTTTGTTAGTAATTCCCTTGTTTTTTCGATGGTTTCAGACATGTTGTAAATATGTTCTAACGAATGCCACAACGTTATAACATCAAAACTTTCAGATGGTAATTCTTGAAGTTTTGCGGACGGATAAATATTGATATTAAACTTTTCTTCGATAAACTGTCGTGCTTTTTCAGATGGCTCTATTCCTGTACAATTCCATCCATGCCGCTGCATATATTCTAAAAAGTATCCAATTCCCGTACCTATATCCAAAATGGATTTACGAAGCATCACCTTAGGTAAGTGTTTTTTTATAAGAGAATACTTTCTTTTCAGCATCAATGTTCTGATTGCTTTGTAAACTTTGGCAATCCATTGTTCTGATTGATTGGTGTGTGAAATATAGTGTTGAAAGTTATAATATTCTCCTATTTTTTCTTCATTCGGAGGATTTTGTGTTGACGAAAAATGACAAGATGGACATTGTAAAAGATCATAATTCTCATTACTGTAATCATAATCTTTTACAGAATATAAAAAGTGCATTGCGGTGTTACATATCGGACAAGTTACGTTTTGGGTCATTGTAATATTATTGTTTTATAGGGTGCGATTTAGTCAAAAATCTAATTTCAAGACAAAACTACATTTTAAATTTAGTAATATCTTTAATGCAAGACAAAAGAGGTAATGACGGGGAAGGAATAAATATTCCGATATTTAAACTCTCCCATTTTTTATCAATAGTTTCAATGGTCGAAGGCATAGAAACTACAATTTCAGGCCATGGCCTATCAAAATTAGGATAGCCGACTTTACGACAAGCATCTACGATTAATCGATTATCAGAGATTTTACAATCTCGAATCGGGTCAACATTATTTCCCAGGATCCATACAGCAATAAATAAATTATCTATCGGGATTTCTACATCAACAACAATATTAATTTTTGCAGTATAGATATTTTCTCCTTTTCTATAGAAAGCAAAAGGAATTGTGTTTAACTCACCGGATAACTCTTCGCATGTTTTAGATGTAGCATCAATGCATAATTTTCCACCGTAACTGAATTGCTGTACCGCATGATCCAGCACATCTGCAGGGCCTGAACTAAAATGCGTGTCTTTCATTGGTTGATAATGTTTGTCTATCGCTTTAATTACCGCATTATAATCATAAATATCAACCATTTCGTCAACAATAATCATCATTTTATTGAGCATCATTTGTCCCATTCCCCACAGTGCATTAGCAATTTTGATGGCTTGACCCGGATATTCTTTTTTTATACTGACAATGGCTATGTTGTGAGCCACTCCGGCAACAGGTAGATGTAAATTGACCAACTCTTTATGTATCAGTTGTAAGGGGGGTAAAAAAATACGTTCTGTCGCCAATGCAATGTAAGCATCTTCTTGAGGTGGAATTCCGACAATGGTTGCCGGATATATTGCTTTTTTCTTATGAGTAATACATGTAATATGAAATACAGGATAATTATCTTCCAAAGAGTAAAAACCGGTATGGTCTCCAAATGGTCCTTCGGTACGTAATGGTTCGGTTGTGTCAATATAACCTTCAATAACAATGTCTGCATCCTCAGGAATTTGAATAGGCTGTGTTATTGCTTTTACGGTTTTTACCGCTTTTTTACGTAAAAAACCAGCCAGCCAGTATTCATCAATACCGTCGGGTAGGGGAGCCGTAGCGCAATAAGTATATACTGGGTCTCCTCCAAGTGTTACGACTACAGGCATTTTTGCAATTCCTAATTCTTTATACCTTCGGTAATGTCGTGCTCCGGTTTTATGTCTGTGCCAGTGCATTCCTGTGGTAGATTGGTCATAAACCTGCATTCTGTACATGCCGGCGTTACGAATTCCTGTATCTGGATCAATCGTATGTACGACAGGAAGGGTTATAAATTTCCCGCCGTCATGCGGCCAGCATTTTAATATCGGAAGATGATCTAAGTTAGGTATGACATTGATAGTTTCTTGACAACTTCCTTTGCCTGATTTATGCTTTGGGAAAATATGACGTATTTTTGCTAAATGAGGAAGTAATTTAATCTTATCTTTAATTGTTTTGCGAGGTAAGGTTATTGTTTGAATAAATTCTTCTATTCGTTGAGTGAGTTGATTGTAATTGTCTGCTCTCAACGCCTTCATTAATCTTTTTTCGCTGCCCAAAGCATTTGCCAATACTGGAAATTGTGTCCCTGTATTGGTGAATAACAAGGCTTTCCCGCCATCCGGTAATTTTACTTGTCGGTCAATGATTTCGGTCATTTCTAATACCGTGTCAACATAAGTTGAAACTGTTAACAGTTCATTGTTTTCTTGTAAATAATCAATATATTGTGTCAAAGGCGAAACCATAGACTTTGTATTTAGTGAGAAGCAAAAGTACGCGATTATTTTGAAAAGAGCAAGCGAAAAATCTCAAATACAAATAGTAAAATCAGATGCTAAAAGCCACTTCGTAAGAGTGAAATTTAGTTTGTTTCTACTTTTTTTAATAGTAAGTTTCGTAAAACACTTTTTCGATTTACACATTTAACATTTTTAAGCATTGACTTAATAATAAAAAAAATCTTATTTCGTTATTATTGCAAAACTATAGTAAAACAGAATACTTATCTGGAATTACCAGGTGTTTCAAGGATATGCTATTGTACATTTTTTTAATAACAATCAATTAAACAATAAAAACATGAAGTATCAGAATTATTATTTTGCAACTATCCTAATCTTTTGGCTTCTAAGTGCATCGCTTAGCAGTATAGCACAAAATCTTAGTGGAAGTAACGAAACAGATGTAAATTCATACACAAACAGTACGACTGAAGACTTAGAAAATTCCGGATTTGCAGTAAACAATCAGAATCGTAATGCATCTCCGAACTTAATATTATCTGCCGTGGGAGCAGAAAACGTAAACGAAGATTATTTGAAAACGATCACTTATGGTTCTGCAATTGGAGAACTTCCTATTCCGATAAAAAAAGGAAGTAAATTTAAATATTGGACTATTGACGGTGAAATAATTACATCTTCCACCATTTGGAAGCATACTACTCCTAAAATCGCAAATGCTCAGTGGTGCTATGTTGTAACGTTTAATACGAGCGGTGGCTCAAGTATCAGTTCCATAGATGTTGATCCGAATAATACAATACAACCACCGGCTTCTCCCAGTAAAGCGGGATTTCTCTTTTTAGGATGGTATAAAGACGTTGCATGGACTCAAAAATGGAATTTTAATATAGATAAAGTTGATCAAGAAACTACATTATACGCAAAATGGATAAGTCAAACATCAGATATTACTATAAGTTTTAACACCAATGGTGGTTCAACCGTTCCGTCACAAACAGTTAAAGTTGGTTCGCAACTTACTCAACCAACCTCTCCTACTAAAGCCGGAGTTCTTTTTGGTGGCTGGTATACGTCTCTGCAAGAACAATCACAATATAATAGATGGTATTTTGAAAAAGACAAGGTAGTAGAAAATATTACTTTGTATGCTCGCTGGGTGAATGAGGGAACTACCTATCTGATCAGGTGTTTTGACAATTCTGACTTATTTTCTTCTTTCTCTTCAGCATTTAATAGTCTGCTTTCCAAACCTGCAGATCCAGTGAGTAACAAAGGCTTAACATTTCTTGGATGGATGGATGATAATAGGCATGTCCTTTGGGATTTTGATAAAGATAGAGTGATAGATAATACTCATTTGAGTGCTCAATGGGTGAATGCACTTGAATTATTTACAATAACTTTTGACAGTAACGGAGGCTCTCCCGTTGCTCAACAAACCGTAAAAGCTCTTCAACTCATTAGTCAGCCGGGTTTGCCGACAAAAAATAATTTTATTTTTGAAGGTTGGTATAAAGATCCATTTTTTACTTCTGCTTGGAATTTTGGTAGTGATAAAGTGGTTGAAAACATTACACTCTATGCCAAATGGAACACAACTATCGTCAATAAATATACTGTAACATTCAATAGTAATGGAGGCTCTTCTGTTGCCTCGCAAACTGTCAATTCTGATCAACTTATTATCCAACCAACTCAACCAGGAAAGTCTGGTTCTGTTTTTGCTGGTTGGTATAAAGATCCTGATTTAACCATCGTTTGGGATTTTGGAAAAGATAAAGTGGTTGATAATATTACATTGTATGCGAAATGGAATACAGGCGCGTCCAATAATTATACCGTAACATTCAATACCGATGGTGGCTCTAATGTCAAAACTCAGAATGTAGTACTTAATGGCTTAGTAAGTCGCCCGGCAAACCCAACCAAGGATGGTTATACTTTTGGTGGTTGGTACAAAGAATCATCTTTGACTACAGCATGGAATTTTAGTAAAGATAGAGTTACAAATCATATTGCACTATACGCTAAATGGAACGTTGTTAAATTTAAAGTAACATTTGCAAGTAACAAGGGAACGGCAATAGAAGCAATCACGGTAGATTATAATTCTATTTTCATACGTCCTAAAGATCCTGTCAGAAGTGGTTACTCATTTGGAGGTTGGTATAAAGAATCTACTCTGAAAAATCCGTGGGATTTTAAAAACGACAAAGTAGTGAAAAATACGACCCTTTACGCCAAATGGGCTGTACCTACAAGTATTATAACTGAAGAACATTCGTTGAAACTTTATCCTAATCCTGCTACAACCGAATTGAAAATTGAAAATATTGCATTGACCGGAGCTGAAAGCATTCAAATATTTGATATAACCGGAAAACAGGTATTGAAAGTTATTTTAGGAGAAGTTATAGATATATCATCTTTACCTCAAGGAATTTATTCTGTTAAAGCAGGGAAATATACGGCAAAATTTATAAAGAGATAAAATTGTCCGGAGAAATATATCCACAAGATATAAAAGAGGGTGTGTCAAAATAGTCATACCCTCTTTTGCATTGTAAGTTCCTCAAATTTCAAAAAAGATAGAGATTCAGTGTTTTTAACCTTTAATATATTAAGTAGTATCCCAAAAGGTGTGTAAGAGTTCAGTTCTATTTGTGTTGCAAAGTAAAACATTATGTTGATATTTTTTGTGGGAACTTCAGCGAAGGCGTATTTCGGCTTCGCTCAATAACCATAGCCGAAGTGAAGTTCCCAATCGGTTGTGTTTTTAGTTGTCACATTTGAACCTGATTCAAACGGTCAATCCAATTGGTGCTGTAAATCATATTGCGGATTTGATAGTGATAATTCAAGTAGGTAAAATAGTAACAATAGCGTTCATTGGTCTGTTTACGGGCAAAAACTTATCCTGTTTTTGCCCGTTTTTTGCAAAATAATCGCCGGCGGACAACGCCATCTGCCTGGCTGTCATGCTTGTTGTCGCACTCAAAAACCGTGTGTAAATCACTCGCTAATTCCGCTTTATGACAGGGTTTTACATACTTTCGACATTCCCGTTGCAAATGAACTGTACAAAGTTGAACATCGTCCATTTTGAAATGATTGTGAACCACCGTCTTGATGCCTTGAAAACCATCACTTACCACTGAATCAATACCTCAAAAAACGAACGTATTTGTTCTTTATCGATTTAATCCACTGCAAACTATCTTTTATTCGCCAACAAACTACATATTAACCTTTTAGTAAATACATATTCATGACAAGGTGTACAGTGTAATGCATTTACCATGTACAGGCTATATATAGTAGAGTGTACAGGCTGATTAATGTAAGGTGTACACCCTGTTTATAAATTGTAATTTGCAGTTTACTAATAGTTAGTTACCTTTCGATTAGATTCAAGTGTCAAAACTGTTAGTTGCACGCCATGTATTGGGGAGCATTGCTTGGTGATATTGTGTAAACTAAGGATGGTTATATCTTTTCTCTGATATAAAGTTTTGGGATTAACGTCACCTTGAGGGTGATAAACTTACAAAATATTAGAAAAAAGATTATTCAAATAAAAATATTGTTGACTTAAATCAAGATGAGGATATTTTTGTTTCAGGTCATTGAGTTTGTCCTGATGTAACTTGACAAATTGTTCTATCTGCGATTTTGTAGGGTGCTTCCATTGATGAGCAAGAGATTTGCCAATATCTGTCATTGCTCTAATCATGGCGCAACACTCTGCGGAGCACCAAGATTTAAGGAACTTTTCCCATATATATTGGGTGGCTAATGCCGAAGGATGAATCATGTCGTCGGCATAAAATCGATAATCTCGTAGTTCGTCAATCATAATTTCATAAGCCGGAAAGTAATACACATGACCGAGGGTTTGCTGTAATTGATATACGGTGTAGTGTAAAATTGACTTGCTGATTTGATTTTCGTGCAATCCGTCTCTAAGATGTCGAATAGGGCTAACGGTAAAAATGACAGATATGTTGGGATTGATTTTTCTTACTGCAGTGATACAAGAAGACAAATGTTCAACAATTTCTTCCGGATTTAGTAGTATTCTTTCAAAATTTCTTGCCGGAGTTTTGTGGCAATTAGCAACAATTTGTTGGGTTGTTTTGAGTTTAAAGGCAAATGCTGTCCCCAAAGTAATGATGAGTTTGTTGGTTTTTTGCAAAAAATCTAAAGCGCAGCAACTGCTTTCATTCATTTGTTGTAAACACTCTTTTTGGGCAGTGGAAGCGTGTCGACTATGAAAGAAATAACTTTTAAATATCCCGTCTTGTTCAAAGACCTCTTCTTCAGTAAATGTTTTTTGAGTTGTAATCAATAACAAAGTTTCTGCAATAGAAACCGGATTATAAATAATTCCGAATGGATTAATACACGTATTTACTCCTCCTTGTGTCATTAATTTCCCAATGTTTTCAGCAAAACACGACCCTATAATCATGATATTGTCAGAAGGCTCTATCTTGATAGGTGATTCATCAATCTTTACGGCTGTTTGTAAAATAAACTCCATGAGGTTTTTGATGACAAAGTTACGACTTTATCGCCGTAAGACTGTTAAAATGAATATGGAAAATAGAATGGGGTACGTTTTAGAAGAACAAATCATCATTTTCTTTTTAGAGCAGAAAAGTCAATGTTAAACGATATACAGAGTTGAAATAATACAGCGTTATTATAATAAATCATACAAACCATTGAAGCAGTATGAACCTACGAGTAAAAATAGCCATTAGAATATTCATTTTAGTATTGATGACAGCATTAATGATTGTCGCCATACGATGCAATGAAGATTTCGGACATAATCTTTTTTCTTTATCGCAAGATTTAAAAGATGTCAATGTCAGTAAGTTTCCATCTAAAACAGTGATAGATGGTGACGAATATATGAGTATTTATTATTTTGATGATGAAAATAAAATTACATATAGAGATGTTTATGATAACAACAATGTACATGTACAGAGGTATATGTACAACCTTGATGATTATAACAGGATTGTGAATCAGACGTTAGCCAATTATACAGCACAAAACATAGGAAACATAGCGTATTCTTATGAAGATATGGGGTTGGCAACTCCGGATGAAGAACAGGAATTAATTTCAAATTTGCCGGAAATTAATCCTGCCTATAAAACAATTAATGTTCAACCTACAGGACGGAAATATGAAACAAAAGTTTATCAAAAACATGTAGATGATATTGGTCAGCCGGTCAAAAAGCAGGCAATAGTTTCTCCCAATGGATATAAAACAACTGTCGTTAAAAATTACAGTGCTCCTCAACCTAAGGTTGCTGTAGAAAAATTGCCGAATAAAAAACAAGTTCCATCTAAAAGAAAACTACAAGATGACTATGCTTTTGGGAAAAAAGGTTTCTCAGCTTATGTGTTTAAGCAAGACGGTACATTAGAAGAAGAATATGACGATAATATTACTTATAGCGATGTTACTCCACAAGAACCAAAGTTGAAGAAAGCAACTCCGAAAGCACAACCTAAAGCGAAAAAACCGGAATCTTACGCATTACGTTCTATACCTGGAACTACCAAGAAAAGTAAAAGTAATACTATTTCATTTCAAGAATTACAATAAAATAATAAACATAAAGTTTTCATAAGATAAGTTTTTCATGAGGGGGTAGGGAGGCTGCAAGTGCGGTCTCCTTATTTTTTATACAAATCCTCTGAAAATCACACAACTTGAAAGTAAGCAAACCATTAATTTATGAGATTCTGTAATAAACGTGAAGTGATAATCGACGTCCTTGATGGTAAGAATATCTTGAAGGAAAGCGGGAAAATGATGTTGTATCAATATGAGTATCTTCGTAACCTGAAACAATAAATTTATAATTGTGGAGATTTTGTGCCATCAATATCAATCCAAACATACCTTTTTGTTTGAAAAACCATGTAAAGTTTGCTGAGAAATCAAACGTATAAATTGTTGGTAATTTTTCTTGTTGTCGTAACTTTGAAAGGGCTGTTTCTTGTTCGTTGGATATAAAGTAGTTTTGGGTATACTCAGAGCGGCTATTTACGTCAATATCCACATAGTTTCCGTTAGTCCAATTGTTAGATAGTGATGCAGATATTGCGGCTCCTAAAATGTGAAACGGAAATTTATGAGTAATCGTAATACTTCCGCCGTATTTAGATTTTCCACCTAACATCATGTTTTTTAAGAAAGTGGTTTGTTGTTGTCCTATGTTTATCCCGTTGTTGCTGTAAGATAATAATTGAGGATTATTGTCATATTTGTAATTACCGGCACATAGCAGAGATTCTAATGACCAAGAATTATTAAAATCATATTGTATTCCGGCTTCTATGCCATAGTGAATTTTATTGACTCCGAATAATGCATTGTAACGATATTGGGTTTCTATATAATCAAAAAATCCTCGTATTGACGTTGAATTCCGAATCAAACTGCAATAAGTTGTCAACTTTAGTTTAAAGTCTTGAAGGGTTAAGTAGTAATTGGCTTCAGTTGAAAAGTGATATTCGGGTTGAAGTTTTGTAGTCAAGTTACTATACTCAGGAAACAAGTAAATGTTTTGATATAATGGCGGTGATATAGCATAATAAAACTTGATATTACATAAGTGTAACATTGAAAATTGATATTGTGCACTTAATTTCACTTTACTTCCCATTAAAGACATCAAATGACTATAACCTTTAGAAGAGTTAGGAAACTTACCGTCTTTGAGATGACCGTAACGTCGATAAAAAGTTTGTCCTACACTCCAACTTCCATTGATTTGTAGTCTATGACCTCTTCGAGTATGAATATTTTGAAAAATATTGTAATCGGTTTGTAGAAAGTCATATTGTGTACCTAATAATTCTCCTATTCTCACTTTTCTATTCATATTGTCAATATCATATTGTCCATCTAAGGATTCAGGATTATTAACATATTTATCAATATTGAGGATATAGTCTGCTCCCAAAGGGTCAATAACTGTTTTGTAATTTTTTTCTTGATAAGCGTTGAAGTTTCCACCGGAAATCAACATGATGTTCCACAAATTTTTCTTCCAATGAATTTCATGATAAAATGCTACTTGTTTTGAAAACTGTTTTTTATGTTCGGCAAATTGATAGTAATAGGCTTGTTTATCTTGGTGAAGTAAATTTAATTCACGATTGACATCATAGAGTTTATTCCAGTTGATTTGGCTCACAGTAATATCTGATTGCCATAAATTCGTACGAGCAGTTTGTTCTTCTTTAAAATTGAAATAAGATGGTAAGTAGCGATAATAATTAGGACGCGGGTCTGAAACTTGATACCAGTCTAAGTTTGTACGATAATTTTCTACAGGAATTTCCATTCCTGTATTAATTTGCAGATGTTGGCGGTCATCAATTGTATACAGATAATTTCCTTGTACAAACAGAACATGCGTATTTTGTAATTTTGCTGTTCGCTCCAATCCTTCAAACATTCCCCAGTTAGGATTATAGTCTTTGTTGTCTAAAATTTCAGGAATTTCAGATACTACTCCATTTTTCAATCCCTTACGCAGATAACTTCCAACAACAGATATAGACAATTGATGTTTTTCAGTAAAAGATTTTCCCAGCAACAGGGCATATCCCAATGATTGATAAGGCATTCCGGCAGTAGGAGAAAGGTAATGATTGACTGGAGTATAACGTAATGAGGTTGAAAATACTAAAGAGAAGTTGTAGGGCAGGGTGGGGTTGGCAAAAGTATAACCAATACGGTGGTTAGATAATTGATTGGTGATAGCGTAACTTACTTTTTGATGTTTACGGAAAGTTTGCGGCAGTAAATCAAAATTAGTTGATGAAGATAATCCGCTATTCACTTTTTTGCCGATATCGAGTCCTGTTGTTTGTTCTGCATTTCGAAAAATGTCGGTAATACTATTAGTAAAGTATCCGGAAAAACTGCCATAACTGATAGATTTTATAGGTAGTTGATTGATAAATGTTGTATTATCTTTATAGTCGTATCCACGTTCTTTAAATCCTAAAGGTTGTAATTTGAACTGTATTTGTCGTGCTACAAAATCTTTAGACTCTATCAATACCGGTAATATATCCAAACCGTCATCGTCATAATTTTCTTCAAAAAGCAGAGTTTCAATACTTGTTGTGTCTATGTTATTACCTAACACCGTATAACCTTTAAACATCTCAAATGCAAAAAAGCAACACACTACAATATAGTAATGTGTTGCTTTTATATGTGTAACCTGAACTTTCACACCGTTATTTAATATTTTTCAAAGTTTCCAGTAAAAAGTTCCAAAATAAAGATACACTTTCAATTTCTACTCGTTCGTCAGGAGAATGGGGATTATAAATGCTTGGACCACAAGAAATCATATCCCAATGCGGGTAATGCGTACTTAAAATTCCACATTCTAATCCTGCATGTACAGCTGAAACATGAATTTCTTTATTATATAAATCTTTATATATCTTTTTCATGAGATTTAAAATGGAAGAATTAGAATTCGGAGTCCAACCTATATAACCTCCGGAAAACTCAACTTTTGCTCCGGCCATTTCAAAAAGAGATGTCATTGTTTCGACACTGTTGTGTTTTGCTGTTTCCACCGAACTTCTTAACAGACAAGACATTTCGACCAATCCGTTTTCAACCTTAACAATGGCTAAGTTATTAGATGTCTCAACTAATCCGTGCAAAGTGTCGCTCATTCTAATCACTCCATTCGGACAAGTTTTAATAAGCGTTACAGTCGTAATAGCATTTTTCTTATCCATACAAAGACTCTCATTCTTTTGTAAAGAAAGCAACTCTATACAAATTCCATCTTCTGTTGCGGCATACTCATTTTGAACAACTTCTGTAAATGTTTTGATATAAGTCTTGACCTTTTCAAGATTACTTTTAGGGATAAAGATAGTTGAAAAACATTCACGAGGAAGAGCGTTCCGTAAACTGCCTCCATTGATAGTAGAAATTTCTACTTGATACAATTGAATGAGATTATACATCAATCGTCCAAACAAAACATTGGCATTGGCTCGTTGTAAATGAATGTCACAGCCAGAATGGCCACCTTTCAGCCCTTTGATATTTAATTCATAATATTCTGAATTTTCCGCAGGTTTTTGTGGTGTGTAATTTAATTTAAACATTCCATCAATTCCTCCGGCACATCCAATACATAATTCTCCCTCTTCTTCTGTATCCAAGTTGATTAATATAGAACCTTGTATCCATTGCGGTTTAATATTTTTCGCACCGGTCATTCCGGTTTCTTCGTCAATGGTAAACAATGCTTCTAACGGAGGATGTACTAATGAATTGTCTTCCAAGATTGCCATTATCATGGCCACGCCAATACCATTATCTGCCCCCAATGTAGTTTCTTTGGCTTTTACAAACTTACCGTCGATATAAGGCTGTATTGGGTCAACTTGGAAATTGTGATTTGAAGATTTGTTTTTTTGAGGAACCATATCCAAGTGTGCTTGTAAAATAACACCCGGCGCTTTTTCTAACCCTTTACTTGCCGGTTTTCGTATGAGTACATTACCAATACTGTCTATTTCTGTAGGTAATCCCAATTTTTTCCCGAAAGCAACCATAAAATCGGCGCATTGTTTTTCATGTTTAGAAGGACGTGGAATTTGGGTTAAAGAGTAGAAGTGATTCCAAACTGACGCTGGTTGTAAGGATGAGAGTGAATGTGACTGCATAAAATATTATGGGTTTAAGTTAAAAATACATGGCAAATATACGACTTTATTTTCAAATCCCAATACGTCAAATTTTCAATCTTTTATATTTTTAGAGGTGTTTAAAATTCTTCAAAATAATTCTACAATTGATATTCAGATATTGATTTTTCGTTAAACTGAGTTAGTATATTGAAAATTATTCTACATGAGTATTTCTAATATTTTGAATTGATTATATTTATTTTATGGGTGATTTAATTTGCTTTATAATAATGAAACTGGCCGATGAGTATAATGTAAGAATCTAAGCATTAAGTTAATTTTTGCCAATGTATCTGTACGCTAAATAACGTGAACAATCGTTGTTAAATGCAAAATACTTATTGTCATTTGGCGGACTTTTCGTTTACTTATCATGGATACAATATCTATAATCAGTCTTTTCTTAGCCTGTTGAATTTTCTAATCATTAATGAACTTTAAAAATATGAAAAAAATTAGAGCAAGTTTTCTTTTTATGTTGTTATTCACCATGACTTCTTTTGTATATGCAGGCGGTGGCGGTGGCGGTGGCAATCAGCAACCGGAAGAAAGGGGGTATATTACAAATGGTGGAGCCAAACTTTGTTGGGGAGATGTATTACATATGGAGTTCGTTACTGATTTACCCAATCCCATAATAATAAAATGGGAACTCAACCATGTGGGATCGGAGTACCTCTACGAAATAAAGCATACAAACGATCCAAGTAAAATCTGGACAGAACGAACGGTCGACTTAAAATATTATGAAACAGTAGCGATGAATATAAGAGTTTTATATACATCTAACGGGACAAGTTATTACACAAAAACAACAGATTTCACTTACACAATTAATGAGACCAAGCCCGGAATCATTTCTTCTAATCAGTATATTACAGCGATGACTCCTCCTGCAACGTTTTCCGGAACGGATGCATCCGGAGGAAGTGGAGATGGAAACATCACCTATTCATGGGAGAAATCAATTGATACATATAATTGGATAGCAATTGAGGGTGTTACCGGTAAAAGTTATCAATCTCCATCCTTAAATAAAACTACGTATTTCAGGAGAGTTGCAAAAAACAGTAGAGGATATTGTGCTGCACTTTCAAATGTTGTAAATATAGAAATTTTGAGTGCTTCTCTTGAAGGAGAAGATGGAGAATTTTGTCCATTCTCAAGGGCAAATCCGTTGATTGTAACTTCTACAAGTTCCAAAGAGTTCGCAATTCAATGGCAAAAAAACAAAAATGGTGGCACATGGACTGATATTTCCGGAGCAAATGGAAAAGTGTATACTCCGGTTGAAACAGCCGAGGGAGAATATAGGTATCGAGCCAAGGTATCATGGTTTAGCGGTACACAATTTATATTTACAGACGAAAAAAAAGCAACTTATTATCCAGTTTTAACTCCTGGAGAAGTATCTCCCATAAATCAAACTGTTGTGTTAGATGTATTGCCGAGAGAATTAATCGGGACTGCCCCTTTGGGCGGTAATGGTAGGTATTCTTATCAATGGCAAATTCAAAATTCTGCTACTATGTGGGAAGATTTGGCTGGTGCAACAAATCAAAATTATCAGGTTGAGATGAATAAGGCAGGAACTTATCGTAGATTTGTTTTTAATGATATTGGTTGTTCTTCGGCCAGTAATTCAGCTGTAATTACAGTCGTTGCTTTGAATCCAGGCACTATCGGTCATAACGCCACTATCGGAAGACATGGCCGTCATCGCCCGTTGGTCAGTATTTCTCCCACCAATGGAATAGAATTTAGGTGGGAGATGCAAACCGGAAGTGATGGTATTAATTATGGATCATGGACAGAAGTGAAAGGTTGGTCGACGGAACAAGACTATACACCTCAGGCACCATTGAGTTCGAATTATGTTCAGTATCGCCGTATGGCACGTGCCGCGCCGGGAGCAGAATTAGCCAGCAATCTTGTTACCATTCGTATCAGCGATACCGATCCAGGTAGTATAGATATTGATCCTGCTCGTGTTCGGTTAGTACAATATGATACTGTGGGGATGATCAAGTCCGATCCTTCCTATCCAACAACAGATGGAGCACGAAAACGTTTTAAATGGCAAAAAGATACTCCGGGAACCGATGGTTTAGTGCAAGGTGCTTGGACCGATTTAACGCCATGGGGAGATGATGTAACCAGTGAAAATTATCAATATACAACGCCTCTGTCTGAGGTCGGAATCCACGCTTTCCGTCGTTTGTTTGTTCAGGATGATAGTAATATTTCTGATCCATCCTTGATTTTAGAGAGTAATGAAATTACGGTTTATGTGGAAGCCCTGCATGCTGGTCAAATTGCAATAATTGATACTATCGTGCCACGTGATGCTATTCCCGGTACTTTTACTAATCAGACTCAGGGTAACGGGAAATTCTATAAATGGCAATGGCGTGATGCCGATGCATCTTCAGTAAGTTGGACAGATCTTACTTCTTGGGTCGAAAATGGCTTGCAGTACACTCCGGAGGTAGGTATGACCATTCCACGTAAGCAATATCGTCGTCTTTGTAAAACTTTAATGTCAACAGGTGATGACAAAGCCCAGTCTAGCAATATTATTACAATTCACGCCCGTGCTATTGACCCCGGAACTATCTCTGTAGATCCATTGAGAGTAGTTGTAGGTGGTCGAGTGAACTTATCAAATGCTGCTCAGGGAAACGGAACTGTTTTCAAATGGCAGGTAAAGCGTCAACAGGAAGATGGCAATTGGGGTACATGGGTAACTTTAGGTACGGATATTTTTTCAGCGGAGAAAGTTGGCGCATTGGATGAAGGAATTCGTGCATCCTCGCAATATCGTCGATTAAGTAAAGCCTCTGTGGGAGAATCAGATATCTGGACAAGTTATTCCAATGAGGTAAGTGTAGAGGTTTTCGCGTTGTCTGCCGGGCGTATTGCTGGAGATCAGGACATTGTG
Organism: uncultured Muribaculaceae bacterium; assembly: GCA_964450725.1. Taxonomy (GTDB): domain Bacteria; phylum Bacteroidota; class Bacteroidia; order Bacteroidales; family UBA932; genus CAYVGO01. The sequence goes on along the minus strand of CAYVGO010000044.1, from coordinate 1,480 downwards.
AAGAATGGTTTACCTCGTCGTTTTACCAATGTTGAATCCGGTAATGGAGAGGTTTATGCATGGTACCGAAAACGAGACGGAGAAACTGACTTTACCGAGGTTACCGATTGGGGTAATAATTTGGTATATAGCGAGGAAACACCTATTGAGGTCATCAGTTATTATCGCCGTTTGGTTAAACCTTTATCTAGTAGCCCCATCACCGATACGGCAAGAAGTAATATTGTGATTGTAAACCCTCAGTATGACTTGCAACCCGGTTCCATTGCGATCAGTTCTAAGGGTTCTTTGGATACTACCGTAAATGTCAACACTGTTTTGTTGCCTTTTCATTCCATTGATAATGGTAACGGTACTGTTTTTAAATGGCAAAAACAACTTGAAGGAACGAGTGAGACTTGGATAGATATTACGCCTTGGGGCAATCATTTGACTACTCAAGACCCTATGATGACTGAGCAAAACGTACTTTATCGGCGTTGTACTAAAGCAGCAGCTCCTAATCCGGATAATTTGATAGCTTTCAGTAACACAATTAAATTTAATGTCAATCGTCTTGATGCTGGAGTAATTTCAGGTGATACAACCTTGACTTTTGGCGATATTCCTAATACGTTTCGGAATGTCCGTTCCGGAGAAGGTTCTGTCTATAAATGGCAGAAAAAAGTTGGTGGTATTCATTGGGTTGATGTGAGCACTTGGTCACCAGATGACTTGGAATATCAGGAAAGTGAAGGTATTACTGCCACCACATATTATCGTCGTCTCAATAAGAGTGATGACAATATGGAGGATAATCAGGCGGCTTCTTCGAATGTTATTAAAGTTTCAATCGAAGAGTTAGGCACTCGTGATGAAACAGTCAATGCCGATGATTTTTATCTTACTGTAGATGAGGCGTTATTTGTCCTTACTGATAATATGTTAATTAATCGTGCTCAAGCCCGTGCCATTGATAATACCACGGGTATGCTTGTGGAAATAAAACAACCTGTGATTCATAATATTCAAGGTGCTGAGGGTACTTACCGTGCCACCTTCTCTACAGCCAAAGGAGAGTCAAAGACTGTGAAAGTATATGTTGTAGAAGGCGCTGAACCCATAGATGGTATTACTCTGTTTGCACAACCTTTTACGCTGTATACGTCAGAGTTGGAAGCATCTATTACCGATGCTCAGATACTGTCACGTTCTCTGGCTCGTGGATATGAATTAATCAGCCAAAAGCCGGTTACTCTATCAGTTCACGATCGAGTTTTATTGAATGAAGCACTGGTTTCACTTCCTGTCGTTTTAGGAACTTACCCTGTCGTTTTGGGTTATTTAGGAGCCACAATTTCCATCGATGTAACCATAAGCGAAGGAGATACATTCGATGTCAATTTCGACGTCAACTTTGAAGACCTCAATGAAGATAACCTCTTGGAACCTCTCACAGTAACCTCCGGACAGCGTTATGGAAATCTATCAACTCCGATTC
>CAYVGO010000043.1:0-19679 GCA_964450725.1 uncultured Muribaculaceae bacterium | reverse complement strand
ACCTCCCGACAATGACATGGTCGAGGAAATGTAGAATCAATAGTTGAGAGGAAAAGGTTGCTCAATAGAGACGCGGTATATGGCATCTCTACGAAGAACAACGACCATGTTTCTTGATTATTCGGGTCTGAGCAACAGATTTTTGTCCATCATTGCCCGGTACTTAAGCGTTCTTAAAATCAGGAATAGACCAATAATGAAAGATTGTCAAAGAGTTCACAGGCCGTTTGACGTATTTCGTCAAGGGTAATGCTTTCTATTTGACTTTTTAATTGGTCGATTGACTCTATCGGCTGAGAAGTCAATACATTTTTGACATTAGACAATAACACCTGCTCATCATTCTCCATGCCAATAATCAATTGACCTATAAATTGTTTCTTTGCATTATAGAGTAGTCTTGATGTTATTTTACCCTCTTTAATTTGGTGCAAGATATTTTGTACGGAAGTTATTCCCTTGTCTTTATTCTTTTTATCAGTTCCAAAATAAATTACAACACTTCCACTATCTACAAAATAGGTTCCGGAGGCTTCCACTTGATAAACCAATCCCTCTTTTTCTCGCAACTGTAAATTCAATAATGAATTTTGCTGCTGTCCTCCAAGCATATTAAGTAATAAAGATTGTACATGGCGCTTTGGATGAAGAAAAGAGTATCCTCTTCCTCCCATAAGACAATGTAGTTGATGTGTATTTTTATTAATTTCTTTATGGAAAGGAAGATATTGCGGCAGTATAAAATTTCTGTCAATGACAATATTTTCTTGCACAAGATGACCAAAATACTGCTCTGCCCATAAACTCATTTTTTCTACAGGTAAGGCAGAAAGACTACAAAGAACAATATTCTGAGGTTTATAGTGTTGTTGGTGGAATGCTTGTATTTGTGTACGTTTTATCTTTTTGATCGTTTGAGCATCTCCCAATATAGTGTGTCCTAATGAACTCCCGGCAAATAAATATTTATCAAACTCATCAAATATTAATTCTGACGGAGAATCTTTATAAACATTAATTTCATCTAAAATTACGGAACGCTCTTTATCCATTTCTTCTTCGTTGAATAACGGATTAAAAATAATATCAGACAGAATCTCAAAAGCCCTCTGTGTCTCTTTTTTTAAAGTTACGGCGTGATATACCGTCTCTTCTTTTGTTGTGTAAGCATTTAAGTCCCCTCCTCTTCGTTCCAGAAAGTTGGCAATTGTCAGATAGTTTCGACTTGTTGTTCCTTTAAATAGCAAATGTTCTGTAAAATGGCTTAACCCTTGCTGCTGTTGGTTCTCATGGCGAGAGCCTACAGCAACAGCGGCTGCAAGATAACTTACAGCCGTTGTCTTTACTTGAAAATGAACTAAGTATATTCCGTTATGAAGTGTATAGTATTGAGGAATACTATTTCGATTTTTGAGCATTGATTGCAGTTTGTATATCTACTCTTTTACCATCAATGTAACCGACAATAAAAGCATCTAACACTCCTTTAGAGACATAAATATCACGTTCTAATTGTGCTTGACGATAAGTTGGAAGCGATTTCCCTACGTATTTATATAAAATTTTACCATCCGTTTCATCCGTTTCCTCTTCAATATTATTGATGTTATATTGAGCGTAAAAGTAATTTTTACAGTTATCTAATTTTTCTTGATTTGCCTTGGAAGCAACCTGTACTTTGAAATATACTCTTGACGACACTTTGTTATCTTCCTGAGAAGTATTTTTCTTTGTACCCCCACCCTTCACATTATTCATCTGTGGTTTATTTTTATTTGGTTGCTCTTTTTTAGATTGTTTTTTATCTGTCTTTTCTACCTCTTTTTCTTCCGTAACAACATTAGTCTCAGGTTCCAAAGCATTCGTCTCTATCGGTTCTACCTCTTCAACAATCTCCTCTACTACTATGGGCTCTTCCTTCGGCTCTTCTACAACGGCAGGAGTAGGTTTAACTTCTTTCTTGTTTTCTTTTAATTTTATTTCTTTCTCCTTTCCTTTATGGTCTACGTAATAAAACACACCACGTATTTTATTGATTTTTTTTATCGGCATCTCTGCAGGGACTCCTTTAAGAAGCATGTAGACTGTAAAGTCGCTAACCGAAGGCAAGGTGTTCCATTGAAAAGATACTTGATCTGATGTAGCAAAAAAGTCAGCATCATAATTTTTTTCTGCCGTTTTTCGATATTCTACAAACTCATAATTTTTACTCTTATCAAGAATAATCCCTCCCCGTTGAGAAGCATCTCCTCGATTTATCTGGATGTGCATCAAAATACCATCATCACATTTTGAATAGTAAATTGTACCTTTCGGTTTTGCGGCCATTGTTGCGAGGCATAAAACCGATAAAATTGTTGTAATACATAGTGTTTTCATGAGTAAAGTATTTGAGTGTAATATTTTATTATGACCGATGATTCTTTCTTGATACGTTTTGTAAATTATAAAACTAATAAATAAAACTGCTACCACCAATAAATTCTCGTAAAACCGATGTTGGAGGAACTTTTGTTTGCTCATTCGGCGTTATGGGAGTAAAGTAATGTAAAAACTTTAATAACCTTACGGCATCTGCATGTTCCGGCACAATCGGAGGAATTTCCCTCAATAAAGGTTCCGCATAAGTCCTCAATACATTAATTTCATAAAGTAAAGAGGAGTTAAACATTATGTCTGCATGTTCCTGAAATGGGAAAATATTTTTCTCTTCTCCGCTTCTTACACTTCTCCACCGTCTTAAGTTTTGTAATGCCGGATAACCCCGAAATTTATTATCTCTTACGATTCTACGTATTAATCGATTGTCTGTTGTTGAAATACATGTTCCACCATCTAAATTGACTGATGTTAATGCAGAGGCGTAAATTCTGAACTTAGCCGTATTAGGAATGGTTGATGTTAACAATGGATTAAGTGCATGAATACCTTCTAATAATAAAATCTCATGGTCTTGTAATTGCATGGTTCTTCCATCAACCAATGTACTTACCCCTTTGGCAAAATCAAATTTAGGAACATTAATTGTATTTCCTTTCAGTAATTCTTCCAGATGCTGATTCAGAAGTTCCAAATTGAGGGCATATAAAGACTCAAAATCATATTCTCCTTCGTCATCTTTTGGAGTATGTTCTCTAGCCAAAAAATAATTATCTAATTCTATTACCTTGGGTTTTAATCCATTGACCGTTAAATGTACGGACAATCGCTTTGATGTTGTTGTTTTCCCGCTTGAAGAAGGGCCTGAAATTAAAATTATTTTGACTCTTTCAGATTCTTTACTGATTTTATCGGCAATGTAAGATAGTTTCTTCTCATGAAGTGCCTCCGACACTTTTATCAAAAACCCGGCTTCATGATTTTGTATCATTGTATTGATGGAGCCTATATTTTCAACATGTAAGATTTTACTCCACTGTGCCTGTTCTTCAAAAACTTCAAATAGTTTATCTTGATAAACCACCTGTTCTACCATCGAAAAATTTTGAACCGATGGTATTCTTAAAAGAACACCATCACTGTAAGGATATAATTCAAAAACAGTTAACCCGGAGGTATTGGGGAGTAAAGGTCCGAAGAAATTGTGAGGATAATCTTCTAAAAAATAAATAGAGTGATAGATTTCGGGTTGAGATTCTATTAATAATGCTTTTTCTTTATGTCCGTATTGTTTATAAAGATTTACCGCTTCATCTTGCGTAAGGTATTTTTTTTCGATGGGCAATTGCAGTTCTACCAATTGACGCATTCTGACTGTTACCTCTTTTATTTTCTGAGTATCGAAAACCGTTCCATCCATAAACTTACAATAGTATCCTCTGGAAACAGCATGCTCAACTCTCAATGTCAGTTGCGGGTAAAGATCGTGAACTACCTTAAAGAGTAAAAACTTCAATGTTCTTTGATATGTCCTTATACCGTCCGGATGGACATAATCAATATATTGAATTCTGATGGGCTTATAAATTTCATAGTTCAAATCCTTGAGTCTATTATTAACCATAGCAGCCATGATATTTGTCGTATTCTTGACTCCAAATGCTTCAATGGCATTTCCAATCGGAGTACCCATTGGAAACTGTTTTTCCATGTTTGTATTTTCGCAAAAAACATTGACTAATTTCATCTCAGATTTACACTATTTGATTGTTGTTCCGGCATTAGTATTTAACAAATCTTCAGCAGACTTAATGATCACCATTTTTACTCCTGATTTTATTGCATTCAGAGCATTATCTATTTTGGGTAACATGCCCTCCGACACTATATTGCGATTTTTCAATGTAGCATAATTTTCATCCGTTATTAAAGATATTACACTATTGGGGTTATCTATATTTTCCAAAACTCCTTTCTTTTCAAAACAATAAATTAAATTTACATCTGCATGTTTTGACAACGCCACGGCTAAACTTGAGGCTATGCTGTCTGCATTACAATTCAATACACCTTGATAACCATCATAAGTAATGGCTGAGAATATCGGCGTATATTGTTCTTTTAACAGTATAGAAATTAATTGAGTATTCATTTTTTCGACTGCAATATCCCCGACAAAACCATAATCTACAGGTATGGGAGAACGTTTTTGAGCCGTAATAACACGACCGTCTGCTCCAGAAAGCCCTATGGCATTACAATTTTTTGATTGTAAATTTGCAACAATAGTTTTATTAATTAATCCGGCATACACCATCGTTACTACATCTAACGTATTTTTATCTGTAACCCTTCTTCCGTTAATCATCTGTGTTTCAATACCCAATTCTTTACTGATAGTTGTCGCTATTTTTCCTCCACCGTGTACCAATATTTTATCACCTTGCATGGCGGAAAAAACGGATAAAAACTTATCTAAAGCCTCCTCAGAATCGATAACATTACCTCCAATTTTAACAATGTTAATCATATATCACGACTTCAATAATTCTGTAATTACCGCCATTCTTGCAAAAACTCCATTACCAGCCTGTGTGAAATAATACGCTGCGGTTAATTCGTCAACATCTATGGAAATTTCATTAACGCGAGGTAAAGGATGTAATATTTTCAAAGTAGGTTTGCAATTTTTCAACATCATACTATGTAGAACATAACTGTTCTTCACTTGTTCATATTCTATCGGATTTTGAAATCTCTCTTGTTGTATCCTTGTCATGTAAATAATATCACTGTCAGGAATATATGAATCCAAATGGGTGTCTTCCGTAAATTTAACACGACGCGAATAGAGTAATTGTTTATATTCATTAGGTAATGCTAAAGTTTCCGGAGAAACAAGATTAAAAGAAATATTGTCGTACAAACTTAAAGCCTGAATTAATGAATGGACAGTTCTACCATATTTTAAATCTCCAACCAAAGTTAATTGCAGATCTTGCAGTCGTTGTTGTGTTTTCTGAATTGAGTATAAATCCAAAAGTGTTTGCGTAGGATGCTGGTTGGCACCATCTCCAGCATTGATAATTGGGACTGAGGATACCTCAGAAGCATAGCGTGCAGCTCCTTCTATACTGTGCCGTATGACAATTAAATCGGCATAATTGGAGACCATTTTTATCGTATCTTTCAACGTCTCACCTTTAGTAATACTTGTATTATGAATATCTGAAAATCCGATCACTTTTCCTCCAAGTCGTAATGTTGCAGTCTCAAAACTTAAGCGTGTTCTTGTAGAAGGTTCAAAAAACAATGTAGCAATAACTTTATTTTTCAAAGTATCTAAATGCTGATAATTTGTTTCAAAGTATTCGGCTTGCTTCAACAAATAATCCAATGTAGAACGATTCAAATCAACGACTGATATAAAATTTCGAATAGAAGTATTCATAATTTTTACTCTAATATTTTCACATGTTGTTCCTTAAGAAAATCAGACTTTACTTGTTGAACTTTTGAGATAGGAACGTTAACTCTTATTTGATACTCTTGCCCTATAAAATCGAAAAACAGAATTGAAAACCTCTCTTTTTTTACATATTGCATGACCTTATTTTTACTTTTTTCAGAACAACATACTACAATAGATTGCTCCCAAACTTCCGTAATAATTTTACTGTTATTGATGACATCTTCCGTAGATTTTTTATACGCATCAATCAGACCGGAAACTCCAAGTAATATTCCTCCAAAATAACGTACAACGACAACCAATATATTCGTCAGTTGATGTGATAATAATGTATTATAAATTGGTCTTCCGGCAGTATTATGTGGCTCTCCATCGTCATTCATTCTATAAAATTTGCCACCGCATCCTATTCTATAAGCGTAGCAACAATGACGTGCATCAAAATATTGATTCCGAAGCATTATTAAAATCGGCTTAATTTGCTCTACATTATTTACTGGATAAGCAAAACTTAAAAACTTACTACCTCTGGCACTATAAATACCTACACTTGCTGTATTTATGGTTAAATAACGATCAACCATTGTCAATTAAAATACTTTCAGGTTGTCTTTTCCATTACCTTCTGAATAAATAATTTAATGTACTTTTTTCGCTTTATATAAAACAGAACTCCGTACATTATCAGTATAAACATTAATGTCCACCGAGTAGCATAATGAATTGTAGAGTTTAATACTTTGGTAAAATAAAAATCATTGACAAATATAAAACTTCCTTTCTTAAATAACTTTAATCTATATTCTAAGTTTAATTTTTCTCGCTGTAGTCTTAACGGACGTGTTAATGTTATTGTATCAACGCTCGGTGTTATCATAATAATATTATTGACGATTGGCGCTTGCTGCTTTTTCGCAAGTTCTAACTCTGCCGCTTGTTGTGCTTTCTCAACTTCTTTTTCTAACAATAATAATAAATCTTGTTGCTGATCTAAATAGTTTTTTGTTGTTATTGCCAAATACTCATTCTTCACCAATAGTTGTCTTAGGATCATTTGAATAGTATCTTCGGAAAAAAGTTTTTTAGCTCTGACCGTTATTTGCAAGTAATTTGTGGCAAGTTTCTCTTGTCTTTTATTATTGTACTCAAATTGCTTTACAAAATAATTTGGATAGCCACCTTCAACAATAACACCATAAGCATATTCTATAGATAAAATATTGGCAATATCAATGCTGTCTAAATTTGTATTACGAGTGAGTTTCCCAAATTCCTTATTTTTTAACAATAAATCAATATTTTCTAATTCTTGGATACAAACCAATACGTTTTCGTGAGGTAAATATAACACGGAAGATGCTTCATAAATTTTTCCGATATGTTGGAACTGAGAATATCCCAATACTAATCCCAACAAACCAGATAATACTAACCAATGAATATTGCGTACAGAAAATATAATAAAACGTATTAATCTATACAATAATACACTTACCCATTTTACAACAAAAGTCCATGACTTTTGTAATAATTCAAATAAATCAATTTCTTTTTCCTGTGATTGAGGAGATGTTTTTGGGTCTTGATTTTCCATGAAGTGAATAATTATGGTTATTTAACTTTTAATTTATTTTGTGTGTCTTCAACAATAGACTTACGCCATTTTTCGGGTAATTCGGGCTGTTCCGGAGAAACAGGTAATTTGTAAGGTGTTCGCAGGAAAAAACCTCTTTCATCTTCCTTTTTAATATTACCGTCAATATATTTTATCAATAAATAATCTGACAATAAACTCCACCGAGTAAATAACTCATCTGCTCGACGAATACTGTATTGTGTTGCTATATCGATACGTTCATTGATATCTATATCTTCCTGCAACTTTTTATCAACTGTCAAAATTGATGTATAACTCTCTTTTTCAAATTCTTGCTGACAAGCAAGAATATCTTTACTCATACGATCGTATCGTAAGTAAGCAAAATTAGTAACTCTATTAAAAAGCCAAAATGCCGATATTGGAGAATATTCAAGCATCCCGCCATTACCGGCTTGAAAATACTTAGAAATTTTATTGGCACAACCATAATATGGTGTTAAACAGGAAGTTGCGGCATCATCAACTCCAAACCACAATACTCCTTTAAAGGGATGAACCATCGTCGGACGACTTTCCGAAACAAACCAAAAAGCAGTTTGTTGTGTCGCGATTGCTCTTTCATGTACATATTCAGCATCTCCAACCTTAAATCTCATTGGCCTCCAACGGTAAGGTAATTGATGAGGACCAGCTCCAATATCATTTCGCATATCTAAGGGAGTACCTTCATAATGACTCCTCATTACAGTTGCTGCATCTGCAACTGTAAGTAGCCTATTGGGCTTGATGTAAAGCGGTAGTCGTTGAGACAAATCATGCCCTAAAGCATAGTTTGTATATTTTTCCATATCGTCCGAAACTCTTCTGAAAAAGTCCCAAACTCGAGCATCACACGCCCTTGCTCCTCCAAAATCTACTGGAGCATAAGTGTCTGAAAAACTGAAGTTTTTATCATCTCCCTGATATTTATTAATGGCTTTTGCAAAACGTATGACGTCTTCTGAATATACTGTTTCTACCGTTGGCAAATAAATTAAAGATAATTGCTTTGATGTTATTGATGTTTTTTTATCAGTTAAACGAAATTGTTGAATTCTCGCTTGATTAGCATGTGCAGATACATATCCGTCTGGAATACGTATTGCTACCCATACAGCACCCTTTGTAAAACCTTTTGGTGGATTTACACCTTTACCTATCATTTCCAATATCCACACTTCATTATCATCAGCAATAGAAAAAGATTCTCCTGTTGAATAGTAACCATGTTTTTCTACCAATTGAGCCATAGTATAAATAGCCTCACGAGCATTTTTAGCCCTTTGTAAAGTGATATAAATTAAACTCCCGTAATCTATAATTCCTGTTGTATCTTGAAGTTCCTTTAAACCTCCAAAGGTTGTCTCAGCAATAGATAGTCCCCATTGATTCATATTACCTACCACATTAAATGTTTCCGAAATTTCTGGAATAAACCCTAATGGTTTATGAGTATCCCATTCTATTACCTTACGAAGTTGGCCTGTTGTATATTTTTCAGCCGGAAAATAGTACAATTCACCATAAAGTGTATGAGAATCAGCAGCATAAGTAATTATATTACTACCATTTTGAGATGCTCCTTTGGTTATTAATAAATTCGTACAAGTAAAACCTGTAGCATGAAGAAAAAGTAGTAAAAGGAAAAAGATAATTTTTATTCGCATATTCAGTTGTATTTAATATTATAATGTCGATGCTATCTATTTTTGTTCTTCTTGGATGAACACTATTTCTTTTTCAACCCAATCGTTTGTCAATTGCTGGCGATAGCGAAAAAAATATTGTCGTTCTCTATCTAATTTCCCTAAATCACAAGAAAAATTTAAAGGCTGTAATCTTATTTGGCTACGCATGTAAAAATCTTCACTCAGCGTTGGAACATTGTAATAAAAAGTAAACTTCTGATCTTCAGCAATAACATGAATCCACTGTGAGGATAAAGTGTCTGTTAACGTCACACCATGTACATTTAAATAAAATTCTCCTTTCGCTCCATATTTAGGAGTAAAATTTACATTTTGCAATGAATGTATAATGGAAGTATCTGTTTGGTAAGGTTTTGATTCCAAGCGCACTTGGGATAACAACACATAATTTGGTTTTATTTGGATAAATGTTATATTATTTTTCGTATTTAATATTTTATACTCAAAACGAATGCGTTTTCCTATAAAATGAACAGAATCTTTATAAAGTGTATCTTGAAATACATAGCCAGCATCACTAAAAAAAAGTACATGAGAAACACTATCTCCAAGAACTGTAGCATAATCATCTGCATATAATTGCCTGTTATCGTCTTCTAAAAAGAGACTACAACTTACGATTAAGTTTAGGGTAATAAATGTAGAAATAATTAAATTACTCTTTTTCATTTTGTAAATTTGTTAATAAAGAATACAAAATTAGGAATATTCTTTATGAATGAAAAAACTTTTATCAATTCAACTATTCTCCGTCAATCCTAATGTCATAAGGAATACGCATTTGGAGAGTTTTATGTTCTTGTTTAATTTTATTCAAAAAACTTTGAGTTAGCCCTTCTATGTTGTATGAATTGGAAAATATAGATTGCACTCCTGAAGAAAGTAAGCCCATCAATTGTGTAAAGGTATCTTTTTCAAGAGGATAATATTTTTGCTGATAATCTTGTAAGTTTGCCATTTGTGCTGCCAATACGATCGCTTGCTCTAATCCTCCTAAATAATCTGCAAGTCGTAATTGTATAGCATCACTCCCACTCCAAATTCTTCCTTGTGCAATACTATCTACTTGTGATAGTGTAAGATTACGGTAGCGACTGACATGTCCTATAAAAGTTTTATAAATTTCACCTACACTATGACTAAAATACTGCTTTTCAGCTTCAGAAGGTACTCTAAAAGGCAATCCCATATCAGCATAACGATTAGTGCTAACTCCATCAATAGTTATTCCTAATTTATCTTTCAATCCTTTTTGAGCATTAAACAACAACCCAAAAACCCCAATAGAACCTGTCAGTGTATTATTTTGTGTTACAATAGCATTGGCTCCGGAAGCAATATAATATCCTCCAGATGCAGCAACATCTCCAAACGAAACAATCAAAGGTTTTATTTCTCTGAGTAAAGATACTTCTCGAAGTATTAATTCTGATGCTAATGCACTGCCACCCGGAGAGTTAATTCTTAATACCACTGCTTTTACTGTCGTATCTTTACGTAAACCAGACAATACCTTAGACAACTCTCTGGCATTTACAACATTATCTTGATTGCTACTATTTTCTAAAGCAATTTCACCAACCGCATAAACAACAGCAATAGTTGGTTTTCCCCATTGACTTGGTTGCAATATCTTAGCATATTGAGACATGTCTACCATTTTTCGCCCATTATCAGATACACCTCCAATCAACGTATCAAGCCATCCATTTAACTGATCTCTATACAAGAGTTTATCTACAAATTTATAGGTTACAGTAGATTCAGCATCTTTTAAAAGCAATTGATCAGCAATTGTGTTTATTTTGCTTACTTCAATTTGCCTACTTTCAGCAATTGCATTCAACCAATTATTCCATACAGAACCAAGATATACACCAATTTGCTCCTTATTTTCCTTGCTCATTTTATCGTTAGCAAATGTCTCTATAGCACTTTTATACTTCCCATTTCTGATAACATGTGTTTCTATACCTAATTTATCTAAAGTTCCTCTAAAGAACATGCTTTGTGATGTTAACCCTTTAAAATCAATCATTCCTTGCGGATTCATATAAATCTTATCGGCAACAGACGCTATGTAGTAGGCTCCTTGAGTATAGAAATCGCCATATGCAATAATCGGTTTACCTGAAGTTCTAAATTCTGCCAGTGCAGATCTTATCTCTTCAAGCATTCCAACATTACCAGTAGAATAAGAAGCATCTAGCAATATTGCAGAAATATTAGGATCTTCTTTGGCATAAAGAATGCTTTTAACAACATCTCTCAATAAAACTTCAGTATTTGAAGGATCATTCAATTTAGAAAGTAGTGCCATCGGGTTCGCAGACACCATTTCAACAATATTTCTTTCGACTGAAACTTTCAAAATTGAATTAGGATGAACAATGATTGTTTCCTCTTGGGTCAAAGAGGAAACAAAACCTCCAATGATGCCTAAGGTTATAAACAAAAACAAAATTCCTACAATAAAAAAACCTATAATAGAGGCCAATACTATTTTAAAAAAACTTTTCATATGAAAATAATTGAATTTAAAAGCCTATAAAACTTTTTCAAACTTGGAGTTATAAACTTCTCTTAGAGTGTGTTATATTATGTTCTGTGCAAATTATAAAGCAAAAACAATTGACTCATTATCGCTTCTTTAGATTGATAATTTACAAAGATAATTACTTTATCACTTTTTTGAAAAGAGTTGATTGAAAAAAAAATAAGAAAGTGATACTTCAAAGGCATCATGATAAAAAGAAGGCTTATTTTTATTTACACTAATCATCCCCAAATTGTAGGAAAATAAAAAACGTACCCTACGAACTCCGATACCGGCACAAATCTTTATTCCGGCATCTATGCTACGGGGAATATAAACAGGTAAACTGTGATTTTCAGTAGACCATTGATTGTGAGTGGATACACAATATCCAAAGTAAGGTACTAAATATACCATAGGCTGCAAAACCTGAAAGTTCCATTTGCCGCCAATAGGTAAATTTAATTGCAAATAATCAGAGACCAAATGATTAGTATAACGAATGGAGGCGTCATTTTGTATTACATTTTCTTCCATGTCGGCACCCTTTCGATGCCAAACTAATTGTGGGAATATTTCAACTTGAAATTTTTTGAATGTTATGATAGAAAAACTACCTACCAACCCTGCTTGATAGGTAATAATATTTTTATCTGCTTTTGTATTACGAAAACCAGAGACATTCACCCCTGCCAGTATTCCTAAATCAAACTGTGCAACAGATCTATTAGAAAAAAATACGCAAACAATTGACAAAAAAACTACTGTAAAAAGACTAATTTTTAGGTTCATAGACCTTTACCCAGTCAATATCAAATTTTGTAGATTTTTTAATATCTATAGGAATATCCTTCTCTACTATAGAGGATAAATTGATATTCAACGGAGTATTTATGGTGTTATTAATATCAAAAACTTTACGTCCATTAATTTTCCAAATAATTTTATCTTTGGTCCACTCTATTCCAAAAATATAAAATTTATTTGGCTTTATAAAACTAATAGGTAATGTTTCTATTTTTTTTACAATTTTGCCATTTTCTTCAGAATAAAAAACTCCCATATCAAGATTTTTCCCAACATGGAAAATAGTAATATTGGGGATTTGTTCAATGGTTCCTAACCAAAAAACATATGAAATACCATAATTAAGTGCCGAAAATCTAACTTTAGCATCAACTTTTCCATATTGCCTTTGTAACATATCTCCAGAAGATAGAACACCTGAAGAGTAGTTTTTCTCTACTGGCAAAAATCCAAAATCTTTTGTCCATGTTACACCTTTAATAAGTTGTGGTATTGTATTTATTGTAAGTACGCTATCAGATATAGATAAATTCTCACCACCCGTAATAACATGATTATCTGAAACTTGAGTAAAAGGAGGGACACCAAAAGCATAAGACTGATAGGGAACAGTAATCCATTTCTTATCGTCTGCATTGGCTCCTATAAAATTATCTTCAAAACTTTTATTCCAAATCAGAGTCCTCCTAAAAGAACGAGAACTCTGAATTCGAAAAAAAATTTGTACATCTGGATTTTTAGATAACTGTTTGAACTCCTTACGTATTTCATTATATTCGACTTTTGTCAATCCAGTCTGCTCTCTTGAGGTTTGCAGCTGGGCTGCCAACTCTCTGTATCTCGACAACAATGGAGATTGCTGCAAGTCGTGATAGAGAATATAATTACTATTAGCTTCTGATAATTTCCGCTCAAAAGTTTCTGTGTCAGGTATCCCTCCACGTAAATACAATTTTAATATTCTAAAAAAATTTGTCATTTGCTATTGAGCATTGGCGATCAATTTAAATCCTTTACCTCGAACATTAATAATTTGAATATTCGGGTCATTCTTCAAGAACTTACGCAATTTGGTTATATAAACATCCATGCTTCTTGCATTAAAGTAACTGTCATCATTCCAAATTGTTTTTAGAGCAAAATTACGATCTAATACTGCATTTCTGTTGATACACAACTGACGTAATAATTCTGATTCTTTTGCTGTTAGTTTTTGTTCACTATCTGCATAAATCAAGACTTGTTTAGTAGAATTAAATACATAAGTACCTATATTAAAGGTATCTTGATTCATTCCTACTGTATCTCCGTTAGTACGACGTAAAATTGCCTCTATACGAAATAATAACTCTTCAATACTGAACGGTTTAGTCATGTAATCATCTGCTCCAGCAGAGAATCCTTCTAAAACATCTTCTTTCATTGATTTTGCTGAAAGAAAGAGAATAGGAACATGCGTATCCAACTGACGTATTTCTCGCGCTAATGTAATACCGTCTTTCACGGGCATCATAACATCTAAAATACATAAGTGATATTTTGTTTTTTGGAAACCGGCAAATGCCTTTTCTCCATTCTGGAAGAGACTAATTTCATAGCCTTTTACGTTAAGATATTCCTTTAATAGCATACCTAAATTTTCATCGTCTTCTGCTAATAAAATCTTTGCTTTAAATGTTGTGTCCATAATACTGTCTTTTTAAAACTGATACATATAAATTTTAATACAAATGTAATGAATAAAAATTTATCTTCCTAATCCACGATACAAAAAGTAACTAAAATTAAGATTTTACTGACAACTTTTTCTATATTCATTAACATTACGATTGGCTTGATAACTATATATAACTATATTATTTTTTTTAGAATAACAATATTTATGTTTTTATAGATTGCCATTTCCTTGAATTATACGATTAATCTTTTCAAATTTCTGACAAATTTTATCATTGCATAAATTGCCAATACTTCCTTCATGTGTATGTTCGATATTTTTATTGGGTATATACTGCTTTTCTAAAACATTTTTTGCAACTTGACGGTAAGCGTCTCTGAACGGAACTCCGGATTTTACTAATCGATTAACATCTTCGACTGTAAATAAACAATCATAAAATGAAGAGTCCAATAAATTTTCATGAATTGTCACGCTGTTCATAGAGGTATTAAATATTCTAAAGCAATTTTCCAATTCCTGAAATGTAGGAAAAAGAATTTCTTTCAATAATTGGTATTCACGGTGATAGCCAGATGGTAAGTTGACTGTCATCAATGTTATTTCATTCGGAATAGCCTGAATACGATTACACTTACCACGTATCAATTCAAAGATGTCCGGATTTTTTTTATGAGGCATAATACTTGAACCTGTAGTTAAGTTGTCCGGAAAGTGCAGAAAATCGAAATTTTGACACATATATAATGTAATGTCCATTGCCATTTTAGATAATGTAGAAGCGAGTGACGACAAACCATAACTTACGGCTCGTTCTGTTTTACCTCTACTCATTTGTGCTGCAATAACATTATAATGTAAATCTTTAAATTGAAGATGCTGGGTTGTCAAAGTTCTGTTGATCGGTAATGAACTTCCGTATCCTGCTCCTGAACCTAAAGGGTTTTGATTCACAATTTCCATTGCTGCAGCCAATATTCTCAAATCGTCAATCAGTGCTTCTGCATATCCTGCAAACCAAAGTCCAAATGACGACGGCATAGCAAGTTGAAGATGAGTATAACCGGGCATTAGTGTATCTTTATGTTTTTCACTTAATTCCATTAATGTATGAAAGTAAGTTTCTACATGTTTTGTTAGATTTCTTATCTGTTGTCGCAGGAAAAGTTTTACATCTACCAACACCTGGTCATTTCTTGACCGCGCTGTATGAATTTTTTTACCGACTTCTCCAATTGCCCGTGTAAGCATTAATTCTATCTGAGAATGAATATCTTCAACCCCTTCTTCTATGGTAAATTTTCCTTGTTCTATGAGTTGTTCTATTTTCCTCAACTCTTCTAACAAAATAGTTTCTTCTGCTTTTGTTATTAAATTTACTTGTGATAACATTTTGACATGTGCTATTGAACCTAACACGTCATAAGGAGCGAGCATAATATCAAATTCAAGATCTCTGCCAACAGTGAAATCTTCAACCATTTTACTGGTTTCTATTCCTTTGTCCCAAAGTTTATTCATGGTTGTGAAAGTTTATTGATTTTATCGGTGATTGGAAATTCCGGTAGTGTTATTTGGTTATAAAAATTACGCAGAGACGGATAAAACGATCGTGATATTATCTCCTTTTTACTTTTTGGACGTTTCTCCGGCTGCCAAAGCAATCCCTTCAAAACACGTTCTTCTTGTGGTAGTTTACTTGGAGGATACACATTTGATTTAGGTTGCTTTAAATAATCAATCCGTTTTATTTTTCGATTTTCCACCCAAATTTTTATATCTGTACTTTGTGCTTTGTTTATTCCCGACAACTTAAGGCTATCACGCAAGTAATATAAGGTTTCTCCATTTTGAAAAACATCAACCAAATAGAGTTCATTATTTCTAAAATGACAAACCATGTCAGTTCCTTTTATTTGATTAAAATGCTTATGTTTTTCATTATCCAACATAGCAATAAATCCGTTATTAATCATTTCTACCCTATCGATTTCACTATTCTTGGAATATATTTCAATTTTATCGGCTGTTATTTGGTGATTCTCATTCCATAAAATCGGGTCATAAAAAAGTTCCGTCAAAGAATCTCTTTCAGAAAAAGTGATAGAATCGCAAATACCTTGAATATCTTTATGGAAATATCTGACTTTGGGATAACCTACAATGTATCGAAACAATGTATCTTTTGGCACCTGTATTGTATCGTTTGATATTAATGTCGTATCTTTTGGCAAGGGAGAAATATTCAAAGAATCTACAGACAACAGATTATCGCTAACTTCAGGTACTATTGACAAACTGTCCACATTACTTACTATTGAAGAAGTATCTTTTGGCGGTAAATTCACTAAAGTATCTGTAACAAGAGTACTGTCTTTGAGTTGTATATTCAATAAAGTATCCGTAATGCTAACACTGTCTTTGGGCTGTAAATTCAATAAAGTATCTATAGTACGAACACTATCTTTTGACAACAACGTATCTACAAAACTACTCTTTATAGTGTCAATAACCATCAGAGGTTCTTTTATCTCTGGTTGATGAGTAATATCTTCTGTCACATTTTCACCTTCTTCTTTTTGGATTGTATCACGAATTTGCTTGAATGCAAACAGCGTATCTGCACGTAAAAACAGCGTATCGTCCTGAGGTTTTTCTGAATATGCCGCAATCCCCGCATGGCGCGTTACTCTTAAATATTGGGGTTCTTCTCTAAGGTAAGCATAATCTCCAACGGCTATAATTTTTTGTACCGTATCATTAACTTGAATATTAGAATATACTTCACCCCACTTTTGTGCCCGATAATACTTTATCGTATCTCCCCAAACTTCTTGCTTTAATGTATTGGCATAAGCATCTTTTTCTCCGTAAACAATATTGTTTAATTTATCATACCAGCCATACGTTGAAGTGAAAATTCCCTCTTCATGCCAGATGTACGTTTTTGTGAAGAACTTAGCCGTTTCTGTATTCGTATAATAGTGCATTGAGTCGGTTTTTAACTTTGCATCATTATTTTTCATTGCAACATTGCCATGTAAAATACACATCTTTTTTTTACTATAATATTCCCCATAAACGCTTTCTATTGTATTATCATTTTGGTGAATGGTTCCACCGCTATTATAATATGCAATATTATCCTTGGTATTAAAGTCTATTCTTTGTGTACGTAAAACCGTATTCTTATCTATCAACTTCACTACTTTACCATAAATATTTCCCATATCTAAGGCTTCAGAGTACTCTATAAAATCGCCGTAAATTCTGGTACTGTCCTTACGAACAACAATTCGTCCATAAGCCTCAAACTTTTTATTCGGGAAAATTGAAGCGCTATCGCAAGTCATGTAAGTTTCATTATGAAGTAATTGCACGTTACCGACCAATCGCTGTATTGATTCTCCTTGATAGGACATGCCTTTTAGAAAGTCGGCATAAACGATTTCAACTTGTTTTTTTTCTCCTGATTGCGATTGCAAACATGGTGATGTAATCATACAAAAGAAGAAAGTACAAAAAAATATTGTATAATTTACTTTTCCATCCATTCATTGTACCTTAAATTACACGACAAACAAGATTTGGAGATAGAGATATACGTTTGTTTGATAGAGTTTTTTATCCATTGTTGAAGCATTTTTTGCTGCTCGTTTGCTCTGGCTATTTCTGATAACAAATTATAATCTTGCTCTAAATCTGCAGTGTGCGAAGGAATAAACTTGGTCAATTTTAGAATCTTATATACTTCTTGTCCTTTTTCATCTTGAGACGTAAACGGTGCCGATATTTGATTTTCTTTCAAACTTCTTATGGCATAAAAATCGGTGGGAGGGGTAATCTGCTCTTTTTCAAACCAGCGTGATAGGGTTTGCTGATTGACAATGTAACCGCCATTGAGACGACTTTTTGCATCTTCAGAATATTGTAATACTGCTTGTTCAAATGTCATTGAATCTGACTTTATGTAATTCAAAATCGTATCTAACTTTTGTATGGCTTGTGTTTGCACGTCGCTGGTATATTGAGGTTTCAATAAAATATGCCGTACATTAATCAAGTCTCCTTGTCGGGCAATCAATTGAATGATATGAAATCCATATTCTGTTTCTACAATCGGAGAAACCTGTCCTGCTGTCTTCAGAGCAAAAGCGGCATCGGCAAAAGGTTTTACAAAATTGGTTCTTGGGCTTAACCCATATTCTCCACCCCGTCGGGCTGAACCCGGGTCTTCTGAATACAACATGGCCAAGGTAGCAAACTTTTCTCCACCAATGACCCTTTCCCGCAGTTCCAATAATCTTTCGCGTGTAGCCAATCTGGCTGCCCGTTGTGCTTTAGGATACATAATCAACTGTTGTAAAAGATACTGATCGGGCAAGGTGGGTAAACTATCTTTGGGTAATGAGTGGTAGTAGTCAATAATCGTATTGGGTGTTACCTGTACTTTATCTCCGATTTTTTGCTGCATTTGTTGTATCAAACTCATTTCCTCCAATCGGGCTTTTAGTTCTTCTTTTATCTTGTAATAAGGTTTGCCAAATACTTTTTCTACCTCTGCCTGACTTCCCATTTGAGAAACCATATAGGTTAGTCGTTGTTCCATGTTTTGTTCCACCCATCCTTGACTTACCTCCAAACTATCTATTTTTGCCTGCGTTAAAAACAGTCGGTTAATCATTTGTTGTTCCAAGACAGAGCAAAACAATTCTCTACCGGTAGTCAAAGAACCTTGTGCCCGAATTTGAACGATTTCCTGTTCTATGTCTGAAAGCATAATAGCATTATTACCTACCACTGCTAACACTTGGTCCAAATCTTTTGCAAAAGATGAACTTATCTTCAAAGAAAACATCATACAAACTGCCATCTGTATGACTACCACTGTTTTTATCATATTAATAAAGTTATCCGTTTATCAATTGGTTTTATATTCAAACTTAACATTTGCCAATTCGGCATTTGCCTTCTCTATTTTATCACTTAATTTTGCTTTATACTGCTTTACTTTTTCTCCAATGACCTTATCTGACTTTGCCATAATTTGAGCAGCTAAAATGCCCGCATTCAATGACCCATTGATGGCTACCGTAGCCACAGGAATACCGGGAGGCATTTGTACAATGGCAAGCAGTGCATCTAAACCGTCTAATGATGACAGAATAGGAACGCCAATGACCGGCAAAACGGTCATTGAGGCTATCACACCCGGTAAATGGGCGGCCATTCCTGCGGCGGCAATAATGACCTCAATCCCACGACTTTCTGCATTCTTTGCAAACTGCTCTACGGCTTGCGGAGTACGGTGTGCCGACAAAGCATGAATTTCAAACGGAATCTGCATTTGATTGAGAAACTCGGCACAAGCATTCATGACGGGCATGTCTGATGTGCTGCCCATGATTATACTGACTTTTGGTTGCATACTGACTTAAGATTAAAACGAGGCAAAGGTA
>CAYVGO010000042.1:0-20240 GCA_964450725.1 uncultured Muribaculaceae bacterium | reverse complement strand
GGTTCTTTTGTATTTCGCTTTCAACCCATAAACTTATAAACAGATGAAATCTCTTTTTTACCTATTGTGCATTGCACTATTTACTCATTGTACATCAAAAAATAATGTTGACGTACTGATTGTTGGAGGCGGAGCCAGTGGCACTGCTGCCGCTGTTACGGCTGCCAGAATGGGAGTCAGTGTTATGATGGTCGAAAATACAGACTGGCTCGGAGGGATGTTAACTGCCGCAGGTGTCAGTGCTGTTGACGGAAATTATAATCTGCCGTCAGGATTTTTCGGAGAATTTTGTGACTCTTTGGCATTGCGTTATGGAGGTAAAGACAGTTTGAAAACCGGTTGGGTGAGTAATGTTTTGTTTGAACCTCATGTGGGAAGTCAAGTACTTCAAAACATTACCAAAGCATTACCCAATTTGCAGATTAAATTCAAAACAACGGCGACTAATTTTGTGCGTCAGAAAAACGGTTGGAAAGTAACTGTAGCAGAAAACGGAAAAGAAATCACTGTAGAGACAAAAATATTGATTGATGCTACAGAGTTGGGAGATGTTGCCAAAAGCGTAGGGGTAAAATATGATATAGGCATGGATGCCCGTAATGAAAGTGGCGAGAGTATTGCTCCCGAACAAGCCAATGATATTATTCAAGATTTGACGTATGTTGCGGTATTGAAAGATTTTGGAAAAGATGTCGATAAAACAATTCCTCGTCCCGAAAATTATGACCCTGCGCCCTTTTATTGTGCCTGTAAAACTGTACAATGTACTAATCCTAAGGAAAAACAAAGGGTCTGGAGTTGTGATGAAATGCTTGATTACGGAAAACTGCCCAACAACAAATATATGATTAATTGGCCTATAGAGGGTAATGATTATTATGTGAATATTATTGAAATGACCCCTCAACAGCGTGATTCTGCGCTGCAAAGAGCCAAAGACTTTACACTTTCATTTTTATACTACATACAAACTGAATTAGGATATAAAAATTTGGGTTTAGCCGATGACGAATATCCTACCGCAGATTTACTGCCTTACATTCCTTATCACCGTGAAAGTCGTCGTATCAAAGGAAAAGTAAGATTTACGGTCAATCATGTCGATAAACCTTTTTATCAGTCTCAACCTCTTTACAGAACCGGAATTGCCGTAGGAGATTATCCGGTTGACCATCATCATGCCCGTTATCCCGAATGGCATAAATTACCCGATTTACATTTTTATCCTGTTCCATCCTATAATTTACCCTTAGGAACTTTGATTCCCAAAGAGGTGGAGAATCTGATTGTTGCCGAAAAATCAATTTCGGTATCCAATCTTATTAACGGCTCTACAAGGCTACAACCCGTAGTATTACAAATCGGGCAAGCCGCAGGAACATTAGCAGCATTGGCTGTGCTACAAAATAAAAAAATAGAGAACGTCAAAGTTCGTGATGTACAACAACAAATATTGACAGATAAAGGATACATTATGCCTTATTTGGATTTACCCAAAGAACATCAACATTTTAAAGCATTACAGCGTATCGGTGCTACAGGAATATTAAAAGGTACGGGAATGAATGTAGGGTGGAGTAATCAGACATGGTTTTTTGCAGATTCCTTACTTACAACTGATGATATAAAAGTAGGATTGGCAGAAGTGTATCCCGATTTTAAGTTCGACTATGGTAACACTAAATATGTAACACTCAAAGACGCTGTACAAATGGTAACGGAGTTGTCTAAAAAGCAGATAAAACCTGAGGATATCCAAAACAAAAATAGCAAAGAATATATTACACGAGGAGAAATGGCGGTTTTATTGGATATTTATCTTAACCCTTTTGCGGTAGATGTTGATATTGAGGGAAACTATTGTCATAAGAACAAATAGAAAGCACTTTTATTGACAAAATAATTTATGGTAACTTCATGTGATACATAAATATATTCACTGGCAAGTGTAAATAACACTCATTCTATGCAGAGATAAGGATATGTAGTATTTTGCTTGACCTATCGAAATAATAGTTAACTTTGCTGATACTTTATTTCAAATTATTCTCTCATGAAGTTTCTCTTTACATTTTTATTGGCAATATTGGCATTTACATCCTTTGCAAACACTGACAGTTTAATGACTATTCTTGAAAAAGAATTACAGCGTGAATATGAACAACTCTCTAAAAGTCCTAATCCTCCTTACTATATGGCATTTCGAGTTACTGAAACTCACAATTTTTATGCTGTAGGAAATTTGGGTAATATTGAATCTCAGAATCAAACTCGGCAAAGAAGATTTACACCCGAAGTTCGTGTCGGCAGTTTTATGTTAGATAATTCCCGTGAATTACAAGGAGGGTTTTCATCTCCCTATACTTACAGTTCATTATCGGCATATTTACCATTAAATAATAATGATTTATCTATTCAGCAAACCATTTGGCAAATGACTGACAAAAGTTATAAAAATGCAGTCAATCGTTATGAAAAAATAGAAGCCAATAAGCATGTAAATGTAGAAAAAGAAGATAAATCATCAGATTTTACGCCACTTTTAAACAAAGAACACTATGTTGAAAATATTATGCCTTTTCGATATAATTCAGACTTTTTAGAGAAAAAAGTAAAACGATATTCGGCAATTTTAAAAAACAACAAAGCAATTATTAATGGAAAAGCGACCATTGTTTATAAAATAGAACGTAAATACTTTTTATCATCAGAAGGAACAAAAGTTGCTTATAATTTACCCTATACCTATTTATCGATTTCAGGTTCTGTAAAGGCTGATGATGGTATGGACATGTCTTTATATAAATCTTATTTTGCTTATCATCCCGACAGTTTACCTTCTGACAATGTAATAGAAAAAGATATTTTGCAACTTTCTGATAATCTTTCAGCTTTGTTGTCGGCTCCTATTGTTGATGCTTACAGTGGTCCTGTTATATTGTCACCGGCGGCTTCCGGTGTATTTTTTCATGAAATCTTCGGACATCGAATTGAAGGTTTACGGTTAAAAAGTGAAAACGACGGACAAACATTTAAGAAAAAAGTAGGACAACAGATTTTACCTCAACATCTCACCGTAAAAAGTTTACCACGTCTTAAAAAGTTCAAGACTTTTGACTTAAATGGATATTATCCTTATGATGAAGAAGGTGTTGCCTCACAAGATGTTACAGTGGTGAGAAATGGAATGTTAGAAAATTTTTTAATGACCAGAACACCTATCGACGGATTTGAAAAGTCGAACGGACACGCACGAGCTAACGATGGACTACTGCCTGTAGCCAGACAATCTAATTTGCTTATAGAAACAAATGCTCCTAAAAGTAAAGAGGAATTACGAAAGTTATTAATAGAAGAAATCGTAAAGCAGGAGAAAGATTACGGTTATTATTTTGAAGAGGTACAGGGTGGATTTACCGCTACAAACCGTTATATGCCAAATTCATTTAATGTAACTCCAACATTGGTTTATCGGATTTATGCCGACGGTCGTCCTGATGAATTAGTACGTGGGGTTGACTTGGTCGGAACACCTCTGGCAATGTTTTCGCAGATTGCTCAAGCGGGAGATGAAGTCTCAATCTTTACCGGTACTTGCGGTGCAGAATCGGGTGGAATTCCCGTAACGGCTATTTCTCCCTCCTTGTTAGTTAATAGAATTGAGTTACAGAAAAAACCCAAAAGTTCTACCTTAAAGCCATTGCTATCTCGACCGGAATAAAAGTCTGACATCTCTTTATTTTTCCTATTTTACAGTCATGAAAAAGCAACGTGGTTATTGCGTTGACTGAAATCCCGCCGAATACCTTTTGGTATAGAAAAAGTGATATTTCTACGTTTGTCAAATGTAATTAACAAATATCTCTTCTCCAATTAAGTAAAACATAAGGTTATATTAATGAATATCACTTGTGGTTATAGTAATAAGGTATACACCCTATCGTATATAGGGTATATACCTCACACATATTAGGATATATACCTTAATCTATTTACCATATATACCCTACTATGAATTAGTGAAGGCAAAAAGGGTAATTTGTGAAGTGTAGTAAGTTAAAATGTAAAGAATGAAGAGATAAATGGAAAGTAGCCTTTACCTGAAATGTCAAATAAGTGATTAGTAAGAAAGCGGTATTGCAAACTTGTAAATAAGTTAAATGGCGTTTAAAGTTTCTGGGCATACTCTCTCCCCAATAAGTAATCAAGAGATTTATTTATTGTATTTTATCATGGTCAATATTTTATTTATTATGGAAGACTGCTTTCTCCATTGGTATGATTTTATGGTCAATTCGATGACTCCTTGCTGAGTATATAATAAAATCTGAGGACATTCATATTGACTAAAAAAAGTATAAAGTTCTGTGAATAATATCTCTGTTGAATACCGATAATGCCATTTTTGATTTTTAGGTTCTATAAATATTTTTTTTGCACTGCTGGAGTATTGTTTATTTCCATATACTAAAACAATACTGTCAATGTTTCTATTGGATTTCTCAAAATAAGAAAAATTCAATTTAGCAGTATCGTTTTTTGTGAGATAGGTAATGTCATAAATGAACTTTCCCTTATTTTTTTTATTACTAAATTCACCTTCCGGCATAATAAAATATAATGTTCCACCTTCTTGAAGTGAAGATACGTAATGCTTGGCAATGTTTTGTCCATTCGTTATAGTTGTCAGGAGTAATAATGACAATAATAAAAAAAGATGGCGTTCGAAATACGCCATCTTCAATCGGTTATTCCCCATAAACAAACACCTTATATCTCGCAAATATTCCTAATACACTTATTCCCTCTTCATCTACATAGTGTATTTTTGTGATTCCTGCTGAATTTGAGGCAGCATCAATACTTGCATCTCCTGCTGCAACAATACCAAGAACAGAAACTGCTTGAGATGTACCAACTTTTGTTGAATTGGAATTACTCGTTGCTGTAACCGGAGATTTAACACCGGTGTACACTATTCCTATCAAAGGTGATTTTACTGCGGCACAACTGAAAAGGAAGAATGAGGAAATAGTTATTAATACTATTGTTTTTAGATTTTTCATGTTATTATTATTTTAAAATACCCCTACTCACCTTAGGGTTTTTCGGGTTACTCTGTTGTATCTACTCTTATCGATTTTCAATAATCTCGCTTTGTCATTTTTACATGGTAGCAAAGTTTTCATGGTTCTGTCACAATGGAAGGTTAGCCCGCAATAAACCTTTGTAAAGTTTTGAGCACAAAAAAAGCGTGAAACTTAACTGTTTCCCGCTCCTCTATGGTATTTGGCGTAACCTTGTTGTACGAAATAAGTTAAGCTCACGCTTTCACGTGAGCATTTACTACTTATTTCTTTCACAACTTTTAAATCGCCAAATTTTTAGAGGAGAAAGAATGAAGTTAAATGCTTGTTATGTGTTTGGTTTTGTTGTTATAAATTCTTTAAATTGTCTAATGGTAATAATTTTAGTTTGTTCAAATGGATTAAGTACTAACAAGTCATTGTCGCCTGTAATGAGATAATCCGCATGACCATCTTTAGCAAGTTTGAGTAAAAAATTATCTTTTTTATCTCTACATATTTCTACATTTGAATGAATATCAATCTTTTCCGAAAAACTATTCATCAAATAAAACAACTCATCAACCTATATTTTTGTAAAGTAATTTAGAAGTTTAGGTTTTTCAATCACATCTAAAAATTCTTTCAGCAACTCATCACTAAACAACAGTGTAATGCTATTATTTTTTAGTAAATTATCACTAAACATGAGTTGATTCCCTATCAAAAAACTAATTCAAATATTTGTATCAAAAATAACTCGAATATTATTCTTCATATCTGGCACTTCTAACACTATCAACCTCAACAGCAATTTCTTCTATACTTGGAACCATGTTTGCTTTTTTACGCATATCGAGTAAAAAAGAATCAAAAGAATTTGAACTGTCATGTATGATTATTAGGTGCTTTTCTTGCAAATCCATCAATAATGCCATTGCTTTAGGATTTATCAGTTCAATATTTAATGCTCTCATACCTATTTATTTTTACAACGATTAAATACTTTTTATGCGGTAATTATTTTATGAGTTTGTTATATTAAATTTCAATGTTTCTCAATCATGTTATCACCAATAATTCATATAAATAAAATTACAAGGCAATATCTACATTATTTGTTAGCCCATGATACAACTACCTTTATCTTGAAGCAAAAATAATTAGAATTGTTGGATTCTGAAAATTAGGGATAAAGTTTTTTCTTATTCAAAGAATACGTAATTTTGTTGAATAAGAAATCTCAGACTTTGTCATTTGTCATTTTCAGCAATTGTATTTCGTTCATCATTCAACTTTTCATTATGTCTTTCGATTTATATACTTCAAATTATGCTACCGTTAAAAATACAGAATATCAATTGGTAGTATTGCCTTGGGGAGCAACCGAGCCTCACAATCTTCATTTACCTTATTTGACAGACGCTCTTTTGTCGCAATCTGTCGCTACGGCTGCTGCTTGTATGGCTTTGCAAAGATTTAACATCAACACAATGGTTTTGCCCGCAATACCTTTTGGTTCTCAAAATCCGGGTCAAACAGACTTGAAATTTTGCATTCATACAAGATATTCCACACAATTTGCCATTTTGTCTGATGTTGTAAAATCACTTTATCATCAAAACTTCAGAAAGTTGGTGATTGTCAACGGACATGGAGGCAACTGTTTTAAATCCATGGTACGTGATTTGGCTGTTGATTATCCTGATTTTCTTATTGCTGTAGTAGATTGGTTTACGATTGTCTCACCTTCAGAATATTTTGAAAATAAAGATGACCATGCCGGAGAAATGGAAACCTCTGTAATGATGTATTTTTATCCTAACGTCATTGATATGACTCTTGCCGGAGATGGAAAGGCTCGACCTTTTGCTATGGAAAGTTTAAATCAAAAGGTGGCTTGGGTACCACGACATTGGACAAAAACTACCGATGATACAGGTATTGGAAATCCTCATAAAGCTTCAGCTGAAAAAGGAAAACGCTATGTAGAAGCAGTTCTTGAAAAGTTAGTATTACTTTTTCACGATTTGGTAGTAAAAGAATTATACTAATGTTGTAGCTATACATTTTATATCTTACAAGATGATTATGGTTGTTCTACTTTAAGTAAAGTTAGATTGTGAATTGCATTATCAAAAACAATTTTTTATCTTTGCAACTTAATTAAATATTACATAATACTTACTCGTATGGAAAAGATTCAAGGCTTTATTAATGCTCCTTTTACCCCATTTGACAAAGAGATGAATGTCAATTATTCTGTGATTGATGATTATGCAAAAATGTTGGTTCGTAATGGAATTCAAGGTGTTTTTGTCAATGGTTCATCTGGTGAAGGTTATACCCTTACAGATGAAGAACGGATAAAGTTGGCAGAAAAATGGAAAAGTGTAATTCCTCAAGGTTTTAAACTGATTGTACATGTTGGAAGTACAAGCGTACGCACAAGTATAAAGTTAGCCCGACATGCACAAGAGATAGGTGCTTATGCCACAAGTGTTATGGCGCCGCCTTTTCCAAAACCAGGACGAGTAGAAGAACTTGTTCAATATTGTGAAGAAATTGCTGCCGGTGCTCCTAAACTTCCTTTCTATTTTTACCATATCCCGGCACTTAGCGGAGTTTTTTTACCCATGTTACCTTTCTTGAAAGCCGTCGATGGTCGTATTCCTAATTTTGCAGGAATAAAATATACTTTTGAGAGTTTATATGAATTTACTCAATGTACTTTATATGGCAATCGAAAGTTTGACATGTTGCACGGACAAGATGAAACAGTCTTAGCCTCATTGGCAATGTGTAATACACAAGGCGGAATTGGAGGAACTACAAATTACAACGGTAGAGCATTAGTAGGAATCATTGAAGCATGGAAAGCCGGAAACTTAGAGAAGGCGCGTGAACTTCAAAACTTTGCTCAGGAAGTAATTAATGTTATTGTTCGATATCGTGGAAATATTGTGGGAGGAAAACAGATTATGGGATTGTTAGGTTTAAATATGGGGCCTAACCGTACACCGTTTCAAAATATGACTTCAGAAGAAATTGCTGCTATGAAAAAAGAATTAGAGGCAATAGACTTTTTCTCAAAATGTAATCAATAATAAATTAATATTGAATTTGTCCAATGTTTAATTATGAATAAAATGAAGGAAAAACTTGATAGTCAAAAATACTTGAACGAATTGACAGAAAATATTCTTCCATTCTGGATGAAATATGCTATAGATAAAGAACATGGCGGTTTTACTTTTTGTTTGGACAGAGACGGTACAATTTTGGATACCACAAAAGTAGTCTGGATACACGGACGATTTGCATGGCTTCTGTCAACATTGTACGCAGAAGTAGAACCTCGTCAAGAATGGCTAACTGCTGCTAAACATGGTATAGACTTTTTAGAAAAACACTGCTTTGACAAAGACGGTAGAATGTTTTTCTTAAATCTTAAAGATGGTACACCGTTAAGAAAACGTCGTTATATTTTTTCAGAAACCTTTGCTGCTATTGCTTTTGCTGCGTATTCAAGAGCTTCTGGAGATAAAAGTTATGCTCAAAAAGCATTAGACTTATTTAAGTTTATTCTACATTACAAAAATACTCCCGGACTTTTACCACCGAAAAATATTGCAGGGGCTGCCGACAGGCGCGGACATTCACTTTGTATGATATTAATTAATACGGCGTATGAAATCCGTAAAGCCATACAAGATCCTGTTTTAGACCAACAAATTGACCAATCGATTGAAGAAATAGAAAAATATTTTATGCACCCTGAATTTGAGGCATTACTCGAAACTGTGGGTATGAATGGTGAATTTGTAGATAGTATTGACGGAAGATGTATCAACCCCGGGCACTCTATTGAAACTGCCTGGTTTATTTTAGAAGAAGCAAAATACAGAAATTGGGATAAAAGGTTAATTCAGTTAGGTACCACTATTTTAGACTGGTCGTGGAAATGGGGATGGGATACGGAATTTGGAGGTATTCTTTATTTTAGAGACTGCAAAAACAGACCCCCGCAAGAATATTGGCACGATATGAAGTTTTGGTGGCCTCAAAATGAAGCCGCCATTGCTACGCTTTATGCTTACCAAGCCACAAAAAATCCTAAGTATTTAGAATGGCATAAATTAGTAGATGATTATCAGTTTAAATATTTTCCGGATAGAGAATATGGAGAGTGGTACGGCTATCTACATCGAGACGGCTCATTATCACAACCTGCCAAAGGAAATTTTTTCAAAGGTCCGTTTCATATTCCAAGAATGTTACTCAAGTCTTGGCAAATCACAAGTGAATTGAAAACTAATGATTAACCATTAGTTGCTGAGAATGTATTTCATAAATCATTTTAAAAACTTATTTTATGGTCAATAAAAAATATTATCCTTGGGTGGTAGTGGGTTTGCTGTGGGTCGTAGCTTTGTTAAATTACATGGATAGACAAATGTTATCTACCATGAAAGCGGCTATGCAAATTGACATTGTTGAACTGCAAACCGCAGAAAACTTCGGACGATTAATGGCTATTTTTCTTTGGATTTACGGCTTGATGAGTCCTGTTGCCGGAGCTATTGCCGACCGTGTAAACCGTAAATGGTTAATTGTCGGAAGTTTATTTGTCTGGTCAACCGTAACACTAAGTATGGGTTATACTCACGACTTTGACTTGTTATACTTCTTACGGGCATTGATGGGGGTCAGCGAAGCATTATACATTCCCGCAGGATTGGCTTTGATTGCCGATTGGCATGAAAATAAAACGCGGTCGTTAGCCATAGGAATACACATGACCGGATTGTATGCAGGGCAAGCGCTTGGAGGATTTGGTGCTACTGTAGCACAATCATATACTTGGAATACGGCATTTCATGTTTTTGGATTGGTAGGGATGATATATTCAGTGATTTTAATTCTATTTTTAAGAGAAAAAAAGCAACCTAAAGAAAAACCTGTAGCACAACAATCAACTGTAAATCGATTTGCCTTCTTAAAAGGTTTTGCTGTCATATTGAGTAATATTTCATTTTGGGTTATTTTGTTTTATTTTGCGGCACCGAGTTTACCCGGATGGGCTACTAAAAACTGGTTACCTACATTGTTTTCTGAAAGTCTCAACATTCCAATGTCTGTCGCAGGTCCAATGTCAACCATTGCCATTGCTGCAAGTTGTTTTGTCGGAGTAATTTTTGGTGGAATATTATCTGACAGGTGGGTACAGCGTAATTTACGGGGACGTATTTACACCGGAGCCATAGGTTTAGGATTGACCATTCCTGCACTCATATTATTAGCCTATAGTCACTCCACTTTTAGTTCTATTGCTGCTACGGTTTGTTTTGGAGTAGGTTTTGGAATGTTTGATGCTAACAATATGCCGATATTGTGTCAATTTATTTCTGCAAAATACAGGGCTACGGCTTATGGATTCATGAACTTGACCGGCGTTTTTGCAGGTGCACTGGTAACCCAACTTTTAGGGAAATGGACAGATGACGGACAACTCGGATTAGGGTTCGCTTACTTGGCAATTGTTGTGTTTGTTGCACTGCTCCTGCAACTTTACTTCTTACGTCCGAAAACAGAAAATATGAAATAATATTACAGCGTTTTCCACAAATCAATAAAGCATAGATTCAACGATTGAGTCTATGCTTTATTGATTCATAAAATAATGTTGTACTTTTGCAGCGTAATATTATGCTAATTTATGTTTTTTAAATTGATTCGTCCCTGCTTGTTTCTTTTCAATCCAGAAACAGCACATCAAATTGCCAAAAAATCTTTTATAATCCTTTCTGCACTTAGATTTCTCTCTTTCTTTTTAGGGAATAAAGTTACTCGACAAACATCGTTACAACGTCATTGTATGGGATTAAACTTTAAAAATCCTGTAGGCGTTGCTGCCGGTTTTGATAAGAATGGAGAGATGATAAAGCCTTTGGCTGAATTAGGCTTTGGATTTATAGAGGTCGGAACGGTTACTCCCTTACCTCAACAAGGTAACCCTAAGCCGAGATGTTTTAGGGTAACAAAAGATAAAGCCATTATTAATCGAATGGGATTTAACAATCAAGGAGCAGAATACCTCTTGCAAAAACTCAAAAAACGGCCTTCTAATCTTATTGTCGGTGTAAATATTGGTAAAAATACTCTTACTGTAAACGAAAATGCACACCACGATTACTTGTTATTACTGCAAAAGTTATATGACCATGCTGACTATTTTGTCATTAATGTGAGTTGCCCTAATATCAAAAACTTAGAGGATTTACAACATAAAGAAAGTTTGGAAATCATTTTAAAAACTTGTGTTGATTTTCGCCGCCAACAGCCAACTTATAAACCTTTGTTGCTGAAAATTTCTCCAGATTTAGATAGAATGATGCTTGACCAAACCATAGACTCAGTAAAAACGTTTCATATTGATGGAGTTATTGCTTGCAACACTACCACACAAAGAACAAATCTTTTGGAAAGTCCCGAAAAGATTAAAACAATAGGTAATGGAGGATTATCTGGAAAACCGTTAACCCAAAGAACCTTAGAAGCTGTTCGCTACATCAAATCAATTTCAGAAAATAAGTTTCACATTATTGCCGTTGGAGGAATTATGACAAGCCAAGACGGAAAAAACTTACTCAATGCCGGAGCAGACTTACTGCAACTTTATACCGGTTTTATCTATCAAGGTCCTTCTTTGTTACATCAAATTTGTAAAAAAATCAAACACCGAATTACACTTTCTTAATATACTATTTCTCTTGCACCAAAGTATTATACTAAATTGAATGTGAAAATCTTTTTTCAAAAGTTCTTATGATAAACTTGATTTTACTCATTTTATCTACTCAACGATAACTTTTACAGTATATTATTGCATAGGTTTTTCTTCAACTTTTAAGCAGATTAGGTTGAATGAAACAGGCAAATCATTCTTTGTTACTTTATTTTTTATTAAAATTATTTTCCCCATTCATTTTTATTTGTACTTTTGTAAGGATTTTCACCTCATAAACATATTTTTGCTACGCACCAAACATGTTTATTGTTCGTTTTGAATTAGTTGCGAGTAGATATTATCTAATGACTTGTAATTTATTCTTTGAATAGCAACATGCTGACGCTATGCGGTTTTATTAAAAAATTATTTACATTATGAAACGTATAATTTTAATTCCTTTAAGCCTTTTACTTATCGTACTTGCTGGTTATTTGTCATATCGTCTTTATTCAGGTATTCAAGAACCAATTAAATTTGAAGATGCACGTTTATACAGAACAAGACTTGTTGTAGAGCGATTAATGCAAATCAGAGAGGTACAACGCCTTTATAAAATGGAATACGGTAAATTTACCGGAAGTTTTGATACATTAGCCATGTTTGTTAAAACAGGTGAAATGACCATTGAAAAACAAATTGGATCAAAAGATGACTCTGCAGCGATGGCACGTACACAACAATTTTTACGTAAAAATCGAAAAATTACTGAACAAGATGCCTTAAACAATGGTTTAGTATGGTCTGGAAAAATGAAAATACCGGTAAAAGATAATGAAAAAATAGCCCATTACTCTTTTGATTCTCTAAGGTATATTCCTATAGGACTTCCGAATGCACAGTTTCAAATGGCTGCAAAAATATTAGAAACCAAGTCGGGTGTTTCTGTTCCTATTTTTGAAGCCAAAGTAGATAATGATGTTTTTTTATCTGGACTTGATCGTCAATTAATCATCAATTATAATGATGAATGTGAGAAAAAAGATAAATATCCAGGTTTATCGGTTGGTTCTTTAGTGGTTGCTAATAACGAAGCCGGTAATTGGGAGTAATTCTGTTCTTTCTTATGCACAAAAATGGATATTACTATATACAAAGATCGTAAATCTTTACAAACATGTAGTAATGTTTGTCATTTATCCATTCAGGTCAACCTGAATGGATTTTTTTTATTGGTCTATCATTTAAAATTACAAAAGTTTATTTTTTTTCAACATATAGCCTTTGATTTTCCGAATGCTCAAAGTTATTATTATCATAAGAACATAGAACAAGCACTATCTTATATCGAAATTTTAAAATACCAGTTTTGCAGTATTGCGTGTCTCTATCATCCTGTTCATCAAACTAATGTTCCTACTCCTCTTTTTCAACCCCAAAAAGCTCTACAATTGATAACCCTTACATCATCTTATCATGAAGATGAAGAGTTACACTTTCATCCTATTCCATTTTATAATCTTACACATATTTTCAGTATTCCAAGTTTTATTATTTCTACCCTGTTAGAAAAAAACAAAAGAATCCAATTCTACAGTACAACATTAACTTTTTTAAATCTGACTCGTGAACTATCTTTGCACCAATCAGAAAAAAATATTTTTTTGATAGATTTTTCACCGTCGTTTTATCAAGTTTCAGTAGTTTCCCAATCTCAATTGCTATTTATACAACATTTTTTGTATAACACGGGAGCAGATATTATTGCTACCGTCCAAACCATTATGAATCACCATAGATTTGAAGAAAAAAAAACCATTATTTATACTCTCGGAACGATTTATCCAGACACATTGTTTTATGCTGAATTTAAAAATAGATTTCCTGCATTACGTATTTTACAGTATTTTTCCAAAGAAAAATTTCCACCTTCTTTAGAAAACATCAATAACCATTTTTTACCTCATTTGATGTATGGACATAAGTTGGCGTAAGGTTCGAATATGCTATAAATAAGGTTTGAAATTTCCGAAAATAAAAGTTCTTATTATCTTAAACTTCTGAAAATCATCTTACTGTCATAAACAATACCTTGACTTTTGTCATTTGAAAATAAGGTTATGCTCTATAATTTAAACGCTTATTCATCTTAGTTTATCAAAAAATAACTTTTATCTTTGTACTAAAAATTAGATAGTTATGGCTCAAGAAAATGATTTATTATTGTCAGGTTCCGAAGTTCTTCTTCACAGTTTGGAAGAAGAAGGTGTAAAGGTTATTTTCGGTTATCCCGGAGGATATGTAATTGATATTTATGACGCTCTACATACTCATCAAGGAAATTTACGTCATATTCTTGTAAGACACGAACAGGGTGCAATACATGCAGCACAAGGTTATGCCAGAGTATCGGGTGAAGTCGGCGTGTGTTTTGCTACGTCTGGTCCAGGTGCTACCAATCTCATTACCGGACTTGCAGACGCAATGATGGATTCTACTCCATTAGTTTGTTTTACCGGACAAGTAGGTCGACATTTATTAGGTACAGATGCTTTTCAAGAAACAGATGTTGTTGGTATTTCGATGCCTGTTACCAAATGGAATGCACAAGTAACTGATATTGAAATGCTTGCTCCCATTATTGCTAAAGCCTTTTATATTGCAAATACAGGCAGAAAAGGACCTGTATTGATTGATTTCACTAAAACGGCACAACTCCAAAAAACAAAATTTCATTATCAACGCTGTACTTCATTACGAAGTTACAATCCCGAACCCTATATTTCCAAAACAGATATAGAACTTGCTGCTGATGCTATTTCGCAAGCACAACGTCCGTTAGCATTAATAGGGCAGGGTGTAACTCTTGGAAATGCAGAAGAACAAACGATTGCTTTTTTAGAGAAAGCCGATATGCCTTTTGGTTGGACAATCTTAGGGAAAAGTGCGATACCTTCTACTCATCCTTTGAACAAAGGAATGTTGGGAATGCACGGTAATTATGCAACCAATTTAAAGACCCAGGAAGCAGATTTGATTGTTGCTATAGGCATGAGATTTGACGACCGAGTAACAGGCTCTTTAAGTCAATATGCCAAACAAGCAAAAATTGTTCATATTGAAATTGATAATGCTGAATTAAATAAGAATGTAAAAGCGGACTATCCTATTTTAGGAAATGTGAAAACCGTTTTACCGCAATTGACAGAAAAAATAAAGCCTTGTATTCATACACAATGGAAAGAGAGTTTTTTACCATTACAGCAAATTGAAGAAAAGGAAATTATTGCTAATGCACTCTCTCCAAAAGGAAAAGAAATTACGATGGGTGAAGTTATTCACCAAATCAGTACAATGACAGAAGGCAACGCTGTATTGGTGACAGATGTAGGGCAACACCAAATGGAATCTATACGATATTTTCATGCAGACTTGCCTAAATCTACTGTTACTTCAGGAGGATTAGGTACTATGGGATTTGGATTGCCTGCGGCTATTGGAGCGAAAATAGCATTACCGGAGCGTCAGGTTATTCTTTTTGTTGGAGATGGCGGATTACAAATGACAATTCAAGAATTGGGAACCATTATGGCTGAAAATATTGGTGTGAAAATTGTATTACTCAATAATCAATATCTTGGAATGGTTAGACAATGGCAAGAGTTGTTTTTTGAAGAAAGGTATTCATTTACACCGATGACCAATCCTGATTTTCAATTAATTGCCAAAGCCTATAATATAACATCACAAAGGGTTACGCAACGGTCTGAATTACAAGATGCCATAAAAAACATGTTGAAAGATTCTCAAGCTTTTTTACTGGAAGTTAATGTGAAAAATGACCATTTAGTATTTCCCATGGTTCCTGCAGGGTCCTCTATAAGTGATATAAGATTAAAATAAAAGATTGTTTTATGAGACCGATTTTACCTAAAGAAGAATACACCATTACTGCTTTTTCTGAAAATGCAGTAGGATTATTGAATAGAATTACTTTGATTTTTACCCGACGTAATATTAATATTGAAAGTCTTACAGTGTCTGTGTCGGCATTGAAAGGAATCCACAAGTTTACCATTGTAGTCAATATTGATAACGAGCAAGCAAAAAAGATTGTTAAACATCTTGAAAAACAGGTTGATGTTTTAAAGGCATTTTGTCATACAAACAAAGATATTGTGTTCCAAGAGTTGGCACTATATAAGGTAACTACAGATAATTTATTGGAGAACAGAGATGTTGAGAAAATGGTACGCAAATATGGGGCACGTATTTTAGAAATTACCAAAGAATACACTGCAATAGAACTTACCGGAACAAAACAAGAGTTGATAGAACTTTATGAAGATTTGGCAACTCACTGTGGTGTACTCCAATTTACAACATCGGGACGTATTGCCATTCACCGGGAAAGTCAGGAAATTTTGACCGATTTTTTAACCGAATTAGATCAAAATTACGGGAAAAAAATATCAAGATTAATAGACTAAGGGCTATCTTGTACAACAAAAAAGAGGATATTGTTTTTGCAATATCCTCTTTTTTATATTGAATCATTTATTTACTGTTTTTTACTTCTTTCTCTTCAGGTTCTGTCGTAAAAACTTTATTGTCGGGTTGAGTGTTGTGCTTTTTACTTGTTCCTACAAAAGAAGCACCTGTTTCAATCATAATTTTATCGACAATAATATCTCCTTTTACATCTGCCGTACTTTTTAGTGATAACAGTTCCTTCACGATAATTTTACCTTCAAACTTTCCCATAATGTCGGCATTCACACAATTCAATTCTCCTTGTACATAACCGGTTTCTCCGATGACAATTTTACTTTTTGCTGAAATGTTTCCTTTAACAATACCGTCAATTCGAATATCATTAGCATTGACAATATTACCTACAATTTCAGTACCGGAGCAAATTCGACTAATGGTATTACTATTACTATTTTCAACTTCAAGAACTTTTGCCATAATGATAATATAATTAAAAATGAGTGGACAAAAATAGTTTATTTATTTTTAATCTCCAACTTTTTAATCTCTCAATTAATGACCCAAAAATGATTTACATAAATAATATATAACTTTGTAATATGTTTAGAAAAACTTTAAGTATTTATAGTGTCTTCCGATAATAGATTATAATACAAGATATGAGAAAAATTTTTTCCTTTCTTTCATGGGTTGAATGGATCATTGTAGCAACAACACTTTCTTTTGGTGGAAGTTTGGTTTATTTAAGTCAAAAAATGACACATTATGTGGCAGAAAATGAAATGCAAAAAGTCAATATTTTTGTTGAAGCTATTTGGCTTTTATCTACTCCCGATATGATGGACATGGTTGACTTTCAATTTTTAAATAAAGTGGTAGAAAGTAATAAAGATGTACCTATTATTGTTTTAAATGAATCGTCTGAGATACTCTCTTTAAAAAACATAGACAGTGCGTTAGTCAGTACTCCGGAAAAGTTGGAAGAGCAGTTGGAAAAAATGTCTCAATATCAAAAACCTATCGAAAAATATATTTCAGGAGAAGGAGCAATCTATGTCTATTATTATGCTTCACCTTTTTTACAGTTTGTCAAATTTGCTCCTATATGGCAACTTCTTATTATGATTTCTATCGTTGCATTAGGGTATTATTTTATTAATCAAAAACGTAAAAGTGATTCAAATAAACTGTGGGTAGGGTTGGCTAAAGAAACGGCACACCAATTAGGTACTCCTACCACTGCTTTATTAGGATGGATAGATGTATTGGAAGATAAAGAGGTAGAGCCTGAGGTCATTGAAGAGATGCGTAAAGACATTAAAGTAATGCAACGAGTAATTGACCGATTTTCAAAAATAGGCTCTCAAACTATACTTAAACCGACCGATATCTATTTACTGGCTGTCAGTAGTTTTGATTATGTAAAAAACAGAGTGTCGAAAAAAATCAACTTTCAATTTCGTACAAACGTACAAACCTACATTTTACCTGTCAATCCGGTACTGCTCACTTGGGTTATAGAAAATTTATTGGTCAATGCCGTTGATGCTGTCGGACAAGAAGGCGAAATTACACTTAAACTTGAACAGCACAATACTAACCTCTTTATTTTTGTAACAGATAACGGTAAAGGGATTCCCAATAAAAACTTCCAAAAAATTTTTCAACCCGGCTTTACTACCAAAAAAAGAGGATGGGGCTTAGGATTGTCGCTATGCCGAAGAATCATTCAAAATTATCATAAAGGTAAAATAGAGGTACTACAATCTACCGTTGACAAGGGAACTACCATGAAAGTTACCCTTTACGGTAAACATCAGTAACCTGTCATCATTTCTCCACTATTATTATTTGGCTTTAGAGCCTGCCTCAAAAAGTAAACCTTGCAGAAAGTCTGATACTTTTTGCAGGCTGTAAGTATTATGGGTGCTATCTATCGGTAACAACTCCGTAAACAGCAATAAAGATTTCCCTATCCACAAAAAGTTTAATTCATCAAGAGAAAAAACCCTATAACAATAGTAAATAAATTGCTTTTCACTTTAGAATATTTGTAATTTTCGTCGAAGTTTATATAATCTTCGTCGAAAAATATATAAATCTCGTCGAAGATTATATAAACTTCGTCGAGATTTATAAAAAAACACTTCTTAAAAAAGAAAATACTTGCTTACCTATCAGAAAATAGTTCATTTAAAATCTAATTATTGGTCAAGATGAATGATGGTGTTTAACAGTGCATTGATAAATATTATCAATGACCGAAACTGCACGATGTGATTGAATTTTCTATAAATTATTTTTCGTGCATATATTTCGTTGAATAGAAAAATGAATCCTTATTTATAAAGAGAAATGAGGATTAGCATAAGAATTTCTTGAGTGAACAATGAAAATAATGAAATGCAGGTTTTGACTGTTGATACTTCGTGAGATATTGTAATGCGAATGATTTTCCTCCTGTACTCTGCCCCTTATCGCCGCTGCTATTTCATCATCACACGCAATAACTTCATCAATTAACTTTTTTGACTGCTGATAAAAGTCTTTGGCATCAACATCATTGGCAAGCGTAGGGTGAAATTTGGCTATTGTAATAAGGTCATCTTTCAACATGCTTTTCAACTTCAGCACACCCTGTCCGCCAAGATCAACAAAACCAAGTACTGCCGACAATGTCCGCGTGGCGCTGATGAACTGTTGACCCTCTGATCCATATTGGCTGATAATCTTGTTTTCAACCGCCGTTGTGGCAAGGCTTGTAATGCTTGATGCCACATCAAAAACTGCAAAGATAAGTTTTATTCCTTTAGCTCCACCGGAAATAGCACCGCCGCCTAAAGCCAAAGAGCCTACATCAATGGCTATGGAGATATTCGTTTTTATATTTTCATTTCTATGACAGTTAAGATAATAGTGAAGTTTTAAAA
Organism: uncultured Muribaculaceae bacterium; assembly: GCA_964450725.1. Taxonomy (GTDB): domain Bacteria; phylum Bacteroidota; class Bacteroidia; order Bacteroidales; family UBA932; genus CAYVGO01. The sequence continues at coordinate 1,020 of CAYVGO010000042.1, read as the reverse complement.
CCGACACAATCTCCAACTGCCCTGACTTGTTGAGGTCAACACCAGATAACTATTGATTTTTGAGAAATATTGGTCAAAAGAATATCCTAATTGTTTGTATGCTTTATATATACTTCTAAAATAATCTCCGTTTTCTTTCCATCCTTCACCATTATTGTTTTTGAGTAACACATTACCCATTTTATTAAATATATCAGCAATGTGTCTCAATTGTTGTTTTTCATTTTCTGAGGCTATTTGTAACGTAAATTCATGGTAGAATTGTTCTCCGACTTGGTCGCTTTTTTGTTCTTCCAAACATACTTTAATTGCCTCTAATACTTTAGTGGCATAGAGCAACGGAGAGTCTTTTCCCATGATTTGCTTTACAATATCATTTGGTTCTCCGCAAGAAAATTCACTCAACAACTTTAATTGTTCTATACATCTTGTAAACGACTGGTCTCCTTTTTTCAGTACTCCTAAAAATGGAGTTTCGGTGATGGTAGAATATGAGTAATTGTCAATTTGGGACGAAAGATTATATACTCAATGTTCTACTTTAAACCGAAGTATGATATTTAGAATATCAGTTTTATCTCCTCTTGATACAAGGTTGAAGTAAATTTTATTTGCCCTTAATCTTTTCACGGGTACTTCTATTGAAGACATATCCATGGGTTTAATCGTCAGTGGCAGTGTCCCCGTTTTAGTACACTTAACCATATGTACAATTACATAATCATCACTTTGAAGTTCAGCTCCAATAATAGATGCAATCTGATTGACTTTCAAATAAGATTCTCCGGATACTTTCTGCATCTCCTCCTTATCCCTCTCAAAGACTTTCCATACCACCACCTTGCTGTGCAACAAATCCCACTGCTGTTTCTGCAACGCAATGCTATCGTTGTAATCCATCAAATTGTTGGTCGTTCCTTCTTTGATAGAGCCGTATTTTGCGTTGAAAGTATGCGACATGGCGGCTAAACCGTGTCCGAGTTCGTGGGCAATGGTTCTTTCTACCACTCTGTTGTTATT
>CAYVGO010000041.1:0-20369 GCA_964450725.1 uncultured Muribaculaceae bacterium | reverse complement strand
ATAACCATGGGTAAAAGTACACATTTTAGCGGACAGCCACTCTATTGTCAGGTAATAAAATTGCTTGATAAGTCAAAAGTTCTAAATAAAAGTCGTGAGAAAGGCGGCGAACGGTATGTGAAGTGCTTTGACGGATGGACACATCTGATTGTGATGCTCTATGCCGTAATAATGCGTTTCGATTCATTACGTGAGATAACAGCCTCTTTACAGGCAGAAGCGCGCAAACTCTGTCATCTGGGTATCTCAGTGATGACATCTCGCAGCACTTTGGCAGATGCCAACAAGAGACGTCCCGAATCTGTGTTTGAGTCCATCTACCGCGATTTGTACTCCACTTACCGTAATCGACTTTCTTCGGACAGCCGAAACCGAAAAGAGCCCAGATGGATGAAACGGTTGCAGATCATAGATTCCACAACCATCACGTTATTCTCCAACCTGCTTTTCAAAGGCGTAGGGCGGCATCCCAAGAGCGGAAAGAAGAAGGGTGGCATCAAAGTACATACCGTAATCCATGCCAATGAAGGCGTACCTTCGGACATCAGGTTCACCTCTGCAGCTACCAATGACTCATTCATGCTAAAGCCTTCAACTTTGAGCAAAGGTGACATAATGGCCATGGACCGCGCCTATATAGACTATGAAAAGTTCGAGCAGATGACCCTAAGAGGAGTCATTTATGTAACTAAGATGAAAAAGAATCTGAAGTACAGTATCTTGAGTGATACAATGTATCAAACTCCCAAAGGGCTTATGGAGGTACGTATACAGCAGGTAACTTTCACCAAACTGCTTAAGAATGGAGAAACTCTCACTCACCAGGCACGTGTAGTAACGTATGCCGATGAGAAAAAGCACAAGCTCATATCTCTGCTTACCAACGATATGGAGTCAGACCCGTCAGAAATAATCGCTATTTACTGCAAACGTTGGGAAATTGAACTGTTGTTCAAGCAAATGAAGCAGAACTTCCCACTCAAATACTTCTATGGAGAAAGTGCAAATGCCATTAAGATACAAATATGGGTGACACTTATCGCCAATCTGTTGTTAATGATTATGCAAAAGGGGCTGACACGTTCGTGGAGTTTCTCGGGACTTGCAACAATGGTTAGGATAACCTTGATGTACTATGTTGACTTTTACAGCCTATTCAACCACCCTGAAAAGGACTGGGAAAATCTACTTGAAGCTGCATCTGAGAGACCTGGACAACTATCTCTTTTCGACTAAGGGGGCTTGGATATATAAAAAAGAAACTCGACCACTGAAAATCTGTAGCCGAGACATTATTTTGTTGCCTTTACTAAGTTTTATCGGACAGCAATATAAAAAAATTGACCTCAAAACAGAAGCGGAAAAGGGAGGAGAGTATAGATGGATAAGAGGATTTGACACTCGACTTTTATCTACAATTAAACAAGATGTTATGGGCGTTGTCGGAAGAACAACAATGTAAGGCATTACATTACTAAGTTCATTGTCATTTTTCATCAAAAACCGATAGTTTTCATATTGCAAACTATCGGTTTTTGATTCTTTTTTCACTACTCTAAAATAGTGGTGAAGTCTTAAGTGCTAAATTATTGCAGAAAGGGTGTCAATTAAAAATAATACCTCCCCCTCTCCAGAATACAAACGTAACAAAGAAGTGAATGTATGAGAAAATAGTAGTAGATAACTATTTTTTGTTGAGTTGCACTTCCGGAATCTCCGTAATGCTGCCATAACGGTGATACTCGTAACTTATACTTTGTTCTTTAAGATAGTGTAATAATTCAAAACGTCCGTTATACAAAGGTTTTGCCGTTGCAATATATTTATTGTGTAATGCCGCCATTTGATATAATTCTTGAGGTACATCCTCAGAACAGGTACGTAACCGCTCGTAATTGGGAATATTGCGAAGAAATGTTTCAAAACTTTCAATGACAACAGTACATTTCATGGTTGATAATTCTTTAATCTTTACATCTCTTTCTGCTATGGAGATTGTTAGTGGTGTTTTTGTAATTTTTGCCGCTTTGATAATTAAACATATATCTTCCATACTATCATTATCAAACACTCTCAACCCCATTCGACTCAATGGTAGATATCTGAAAATATTTTGTTCTCCGTAAAGATGATGAATATCTCTTGGTGTTTGAAATTCTTCAACATACACCTTCTCATAATTGTCTTGTTGCATATTATCATTCTCAATGTTGACAAAGCAACTGACATAGTTGATACTTCCGGCTTTAATACCACCTCCAAATGCCGACAATTTCATTCCGCCAAAAGGTTGTCTATTCACAATGGCTCCCGTCATTCCTCGGTTAATATAAAGATTGCCTGCTTCCAAATTATTTTCCCATAAACTTATTTCCCGCTCATCTAACGATTGTAAACCTGAGGTTAACCCATAATCTAAATTATTAACATAGTAAATTCCCTGACGTAAAGAGTCTATTACACCTACGGACAGCAATGGTGCGAAAAGTTCAGTGCGAAAAGTATAACTATCCGGTCTCACTCCCCATAAAATCGTTGGACGCAGAATATATTTTTGCTGGTCTATAAATTCCGGCGCTATCAACCACTCGGTATACTCTTCCTTATTCTCTATGGCATAAAGTAATTTGTCATTTTTATTAGTAATCATTGGCCCTACAACGTTGGTCAAATTCCAGGGCGAGCCTGTGTGCATTGAAAGTGCGGCATCTTTCAACTTAGTGCGAAATGCCGGGTCTTCATAGATTGATTTTTCTACCAACAACAGCGAACAAGCCGAGCATTTTTGTCCGGCATTACCAAAGGCAGAAGTTACTACATTCATAATGGCTTTATCTCTGTCTCCTGAACCGGTTAATATCATCACATTTTTGCCGCCGGTTTCAGCCGAAAACTTCACTGTCGGATTTTTCCTTGCAATACGTTGTGCTGTATCAGTCCCACCTGTTAAAATAATGTGCTTTATGTTTGGCGATGTTGTTAGTATATCTAAAGGCTGGTGGCCGTCTGTAATAACAATTTGCAGCGCATCTTTAGGAATTCCTGCTTCCCAAAACAATTTACAGACTTCCCACATGACAGGAGCAGCAACGGTTGCCGGTTTTAAAATCACGGAATTACCGCCGGACAATGCAGCTGCAATACCTCCGACAGGAATGGCTAATGGAAAATTCCATGGTGAAATCACTAAAACAGTACCTTTTGGAGATATTTTCACACCTGTCTCCTTCATAAAGTCTTGAAAAGTTAACGGATAAAACCTACAAAAGTCTATGGCTTCGCTCACTTCTACATCACCTTCATTAAGAGTTTTGCCGGTAACTGTAGCCATACAACCGATTAAATCTCCGCGATTTTCGGCAATTTTATTTGCCACCGCATGTAATATTTTTATACGTTCTTCTATCGTTGTTTTTCTCCATGACGATGCTTCGGAAACCTGAATCATCTGTCGAATATTTTCGTCTTGTGCTACAGACATTTCATAAGGTATGTACCCTTGAATCCACCGATCTTCATACCTTACTTTTTTCTCTGTAATTACTTGTTGTTCTCCTATTTGTAACGGAATAATTTCCACCTCTTTATTCTGCCATTTTCTAATGATGTTTTCTGCCCAGTCATGATGATGCGCCAAATCAAAATTGGTATCAGGTTCATTTTGAAAGGTTTCAAAAATTTGATTGTGTACTTCTTTATTTCTATTTTGCTGACGCTTTGGCTTTAAGTTGAGTTGATCTTTTAATTTACAAGCATGTTCGAATTGTTGTTGTAAAAAGTCCCACTCTTTAGTATCAGGTTCTAACCCGAAAGAATAACTTAAGAAATTATCGACACCCGTATTTTCGTCTAACCGTCTGACTAAATAGGAAACTGCATTCAAAAAATGTTCATTTTTAACCACCGGGGTATATAAAATAATCTGACAACCTAAGTTAGACAAAGTTCTCCACAATTGATTTGCCATACCTTCCAACATTTCGAATGTCACATACTGGCTGACCTCCATTTCCTTGGCTTTCAAGTAGGCATAACCTATGGAAAAGAGATTATGAGAAGCAATTCCGACATGTAAAGCGGCGGCATTTTCGGGCATAAAAATTTTGTCAATTAATCGTAAATAGTTCGCATCTACGGTCACTTTATTGTCTATAATAGGATTTTCCCACCCACGTAGAGAAGAAATAATACTTTCCATTTGCAAATTGGCACCTTTCACCAATCTTACTTTTAAAGGCGAACCGCCCTCAGTTACACGCTGTTTTGCAAATGCTAACAATTGTTCAAGCAACCCTTCCGCGTCAGGCAAATAAGCCTGAATAACAATACCAGCCATGTAGTTTTTAAACTCAGGCTTACTGAGTACTTCTATAAACACTTCCAAAGTCAGGTGAGCATCTTTGTATTCTTCCATATCTAAATTAACAAACTTAGAACGTTGAATACCATCTGCATCAAGATAAGGATTGTCAATGGCTTTTTGGAAGATTGAAGATACTAGGCTAATCAAATCTTCTTTACTTTGCCGAAAGTTGAGCGGATGAAGTTGAGCGTAAATTCCCGACAATTTAATGGAAATATAGTTAATATCCTGTTCTTCTAAGGCTTTCATGTAATGATGATAACGAATATTGGCTTCACCATCTCCAAGTACGACTTCTCCCAATAAGTTTACATTTTGTCCTATGTTTTTTTGCTTTCTGTCGGCAAGATGTTTGGTTAACTTAGGACGTTCTTCATGAATAATAACTGTTTCGGTTTCCTTTCGCAATCGTTGTTTAAAAATAGGAATAGCAATAAAATCGGCATGGTAACCAAACCATTGATAACCTTTGAGTAGCATTTTATCAAACGTACCAAAAAAATCCGGAATTCCATAATTACATAATAATACTTTAATCCTTTTTGCCAATTTCGAAGAATGACGTATTTGAGAAGACTCGTCCAGCAAACGACTTAAAAATATTTTATTTTTAGGATTTCGAATAAGCGTAGCATATTTTTTTTGTTCTTTACGCTCTTGACATGTTAACGTTTGATTGCATTGTTGAAGCAATTCTTTAGCCCAATTTTCGACCTGAGAAACAATGATGTTAGCCATAAAATAATAGATTATTAAATTTGAATACAAAGTTATAGTTTTTTAGCAAATTATATTTCTTATCTCGAATAAAAAATTAAGAATAAGTTAATCGGACATTTGGATTTATCAATAAAAAAAACTTACTTTGTTGTCTACAATTTTATCTCTTAAGGTGATGACAAATTTTTCGGAAAAAGACAAGTTGCAAATGCAACAATACGGAATTTCCATATCTTCCGTAGAAAAACAAATTCAGTACTTCAAAACAGGTTTTCCATACCTTAATATTGTTGCCCCAGCAACAATAAATAGCGGAATGATTGTTTTCAAAGACCAGCAATTAGAGCATTATTGCCAATTGTATGAGCAATTTAAAGGTTCTCGAATAAAGTTTACTCCAGCATCCGGAGCAGCAACAAGAATGTTTAAAAAATTATATGACATTTTAGACTACTTGAAGAGCGGTGGTAAATTGACCGATGACAACAATACAGCCAAATTATCCCTCAACTTCATCAAATCTCTTACGCAATATCCGTTTTTTGACCAACTGTCACTACTATTACAGAAAGAAAACATCGACATTCAATCTATAAACGAAAAAAACTACATTCGCTTACTTCAATTATTTTTAACTGAAGAGGGGCTAAATTATGGCAATAAACCTAAAGGTGTACTGACTTTTCATATTGAAAAAGAAGGCTTGCAAAATTATGCCAAAACAGCTTTTGAAGAGCAGTTGACCGAAGCCGCACTCTATGCCGCTTACCAAGGTGTTGCCAAAGTACATCTTACGGTTTCTCCCGAGCACCAACAATTATTTGTTCATTTATTGAATAATGCCAAAGGAAGATTAGAAAAAAAATGTAATGTACGTTTTGATGTAAGTTATTCCATCCAATCAAAGAGTACAGATACGATTGCCGTTTCCCCAGACAACGAACCTTTTCGAAATAATGACGGGACTTTATTGTTTCGCCCTGCCGGACATGGAGCTTTACTGCACAATCTCAACCAGATTGAAGAAGAATTGATATTTATTAAAACTGTAGATAATGTTTTACCCGATAGTTTAAAAAATGATACTACCCTATATAAGAAAGTATTAGCCGGAAAATTGTTAGAGGTTGCAAAAAAAACACATCAATATATAGAGCAGTTACAATCAGGAAAGGCGGATATTCATGAAGTACAGCATTATATGGAAAAAGAACTCTGCATTATATTCCCTGATAATCTGAAAGTTACATCAGAATTATTAATAACACTTCTCAACAAGCCCATACGCGTGTGTGGAATGGTGAAAAATGAAGGTGAACCCGGCGGAGGTCCTTTCTGGGTGAAAAACAACCAAGGATTTACAACATTACAAATTATTGAACAATCGCAATTCAACGCGGAAGACAAACAACAGCAAGAGCAAACAAGAAAAGCGACCCACTTCAACCCTGTTGATTTAGTTTGTTATGTATATGATTACAAAGGAAGGAAATTTGATTTACAAAAATTTATTGATGAATCTACCGGATTTATTTCATCTAAAAGTAAAGACGGAAAAGTACTGAAAGCATTGGAGTTACCCGGACTTTGGAATGGCAGTATGAGTGATTGGATTACTCTCTTTGTTGAAGTTCCCTTATCTACGTTTAGCCCTGTAAAAGAAATTTTCGACTTATTAAGACCTGAACATATCAGGAGTTAAAAGGAAAAGAAGAAGTAAACAACATTTTCTTCTTCTTTTTCACACTAAACTTTATTGATTTATGCTAAAATGCAACATAGCTGTTATCCTTGCGGGAGGCATGGGAGTAAGAACCGGAAACAGTACCCCAAAACAATTTATTACTGTTGGAAAAATGCCTCTATTGGCACATGCTATCCATACTTTTCATCAATCAGCCCCAATAGATAAGATTATTATTGTTGCTCCTTCACTTCATATCGAGAGAGTACATAAGATTGTTACTGATTACCGCTTACAAAAAGTTGAAACTGTAATTCCCGGAGGAAAAGAACGTTATTTATCTACCTATGAGGCTTTACAGTATTGTAAAAACGAGAATGAAAATAGTAATATTTTAATTCATGACGGGGTACGCCCTTTAGTGAGCCAACAACTGATTTTGAATGTTTTACAGGCATTAGAAAATCACAATGCGGCAACACCTGCCATTTCTACAACAGACACCATATTGGTGAAAAGTACAGATAATTTTATAGTTGATATTCCGTCAAGAGAGAGGTTAATGAGTATTCAAACACCACAAGGATTTCGACTCAAAACTATCAGAACTGCATATGAAAAGGCGAATGAAAATGCGGACTTTCTCCCAACAGATGATTGCGGGATGATTCGCTACTATTTACCTGATGAGAAAATTGCGATTGTTCCAGGAGAAACTAACAACATCAAAGTTACACATTCGACAGACTTTGCATTAGTAGAAAAACTTCTTATCCAAATAGCAGAATAAAGAGCGTGAAAGCAATACAATAACGGCTATTTTCACATTTTCTTCAAACATTCTTTTACACTTGATTTCCAATGAGGAATTTCAATATTCAGGAATTTCTTTATTTTGGTTTTATCTAACACTGAATATGAAGGTCGCTTTGCCGGAGTAGGATAATCGGCAGTAGTAATTGGCAATACTTTACAAGATAATTCTTGTTGTGAGACAATTTCCATTGCAAAGTCATACCAACTACATATTCCCTCATTCGTAAAATGATATATCCCTGCGTAATCGTTGTTTCGGGAAGATTGTATATACTGACTCATTTTCCATACTACATCTGCCAAATCTTTTGCGTAAGTGGGAGTACCCGCTTGGTCTGCTACAATAGTCAAACAATCTCGTTCTTTTGCCAATCTTAAAATGGTTTTAAGAAAATTATTACCATAAGACGAGTAAACCCAAGCCGTTCTGATAATCACTCCCTTTTCATATGGTAAAAGGGCTTGCTCACCTTGAGCCTTTGTAATGCCATAAACGGACAAAGGAGCAATCGGAAAATCTTCCGGATAAGGAAAATAATTTTTGCCATCAAAAACATAATCAGTCGAAATATGTATTATCGGAATGTCTCTTTCTCGTGCCACTTTGACTAAGTTTTCTACCGCTACACCATTCACCATCCGAGCAATTTCTTTCTCTTGCTCCGCTTTGTCAACCTGAGTATAAGCAGCACAGTTAATCATTAAATCAATGGTATTGTTATGGCAATATTTGGTAATATCTTCAAGATTAGTAATGTCCAAGTTGTCAATATCGGTGAAAAACCATTGATGTAAAGAGAACACTTTAGCAATGTCTTTCATTTCTGACCCCAACTGTCCATTTCCACCGGTGATAAGAATATTCATAACTATTGAAATATTTAAATTACATGAGTAAAACTTGATAAGAAAGCAAAGTTATTGAAATTTATTCGGACTCAAAGAAATTGATTTAGAAAATCTTGCAGAGAATAGTGATTCGCACTTTCTTGTTTGGAATAAAATATACAATCAAAATCGTTCAACCTATTGATTGGCTTAGATGTTACATTATCTTCAATTTTCTCAATTATATTTTTTACCTTTGCGTTATGAATCAAATAAATTCAAAACAAAATAATGTCAGAAAATAATTTAATATATTCACGAGGCTGTAAAATCGTTTGTGACCAAGAAGGGCATTGTTCCGAATGTTGCGGAGTAAAACACGCAGCAAAATTAGATGCATGGAATTGGCTTAAAGATATGGATTCTACCAAGCAGTATGTCGAAGTAAGATTCAAAAATACTCGTAAGGGATATTATTTACATAATAATGAAATTAATCAGTTATCTGAAGGTGATATTGTGGTAGTTGAAGCTGTACCGGGGTATGATATTGGCGTTGTATTATTAACGGGAGAATTGGTAACCAAACAAATGTTACGTTATAGAATCAACCCTTCGCAATACGAGTTTAAAAAAATTTATCGTAAAGCCAAACCGCAAGATGTGGAAAAATGGCACAACACTATTCTGTTAGAACACGATGTAATGATAAAAACAAGAAAGATTTGCGATAAGTTAAAACTACAGATGAAAATTGCTGATATTGAATATCAAGCTGATGGAAGTAAGGCTATCTTTTATTACATTGCCGAAGAGCGAGTCGATTTTCGCGAATTAATCATCATTTTAGCCCAAGAATTTAAAATTCGAGTGGAGATGAAGCAGATTGGCGTACGACAAGAAGCGGGAAGAGTCGGCGGTATTGGTTCTTGCGGACGAGAAATGTGTTGTGCAAAGTGGTTAAACGCTTTTTCTACCGTTACGACTACCAACGCCAAAGTGCAAGATCTTTCTCTTAACCAGCAAAAATTAGCTGGACAATGTGGAAAATTGAAATGTTGCCTTAATTTTGAATATGCTGTATATTTAGATGCACAAAAAGGTTTCCCAAAAACCAATATTGCATTGCAAACCGTTGATGGCGATGCCTATCACTTTAAAACAGATACTCATAGAAAATTAATGTGGTATGGGTTCGACCGAAATGCAATGACCAACCTTACGGCAATTCCGGTAGATAGGGTGAATGAAATTATATCATTAAATCAAAAAGGAATTAAGGTAACGTCTTTAATAGAGCAAGATGCAATAAACATCAAACCCACCAATGATTTTCAGAATGCTGCAGGGTCAGAAAGTATTACGAGATTTGACAAAAGAAAAAAGAATCGAAAAAATCGAAAATAAGTATATGACTAAATTTTCACAATGGCTGGTTATTTTTTTCTTTTGCGGAGTATGTTACAGTTGCTCTACCAATGTAGTTTATTCTGAAACTGTAGCCTTTAATGACGAACAATGGGATGTTATAGAAAGTGCTTCCTTTGAATTTCCGGTGACGGACACAATAGAACGTCACAAATTAAACTTTCTACTTCGGCATACCTCTGCATATCCTTACTCCAATCTTTTTCTTTTAATACAGACCACAATGCCTGACGGTTTAAACATCGTAGATACGGTAGAATACTTACTTGCCAATGCTTATGGCGAATGGATAGGGAACAAGGGCAGTAATTTGTGGAGTTGTGATCTTCAATATAGAAAAGAAATTATCTTTCCTGTGTCAGGAACTTATCAGATTTCTGTAACCCATGGTATGAGAACCAATAAACTGCAAGGTATCAGAGATATATCTTTAGTTTTATATAAAGAAGAGGAAGGTAATGGGGAAGAATAAGTTCCGACGGTTTCAAGAAAACGAAACTTTTACTAATCTCTTTCAACCCTCATTCAAAGAACTTTTCACTTCTGATTTTTCTTTAAAAGGTCAATGGCGTGAAATTGTTTTTGGCAATACAAATCCTGTTGTTTTAGAGTTAGGTTGTGGAAAAGGTGAATATGCTGTAGCACTTTCACGGCAATATCCTCTCAAAAATTTTATAGGAATTGATATTAAAGGGGCTCGGATATGGAGAGGGGCCAAGACCGGAATGGAGGAAAATCTGACTAACTTGGCTTTTGTTCGCTCTAAAATTGAATGTTTGACTGCACTGTTTGGCGAAAATGAGATTGATGAAATCTGGCTTACTTTTCCTGACCCTCAACCAAAAAAATCAAGGAAAAGATTAACTTCTCCCCTGTTTTTAAAACGTTATAGCGGTATATTAAAAAAGAATGCAACCATTCATTTAAAGACAGATTCTCAAATGTTGCATTACTATACAAAGGCATTGGTATCTGAAAACAATCTGCCGATGTATATTTCTACAGATAATCTTTATCCTGAAATTGACCGCTATGATAGCATTTTAAAAGTACAAACCGCTTTTGAAAAGTTGTTTGTAGAGCGTGGGAAAAATATTACTTATCTTCAATTCGGATTAGAAAATAGTGTAGAATTTGTAGAACCGTCAAATTTTGATGAAACTGTATTTGAACGTTATAACTCTAAAAAAGAAAAAGTCCAATAATGTGGTTATCTGAGTTACTGTTTCCTCGTCGGTGTATAATCTGTGGCTATCGTACTACAGATAAACATTCTTTTTTGTGTACTTATTGTCATATAGACATACCTTACGTAAATAACGGGGATGGCACTACTCATATTGAAGAAAAATTATATGGATTGGCATGTGTGAAAAACCTATTTTCCGTTTTTTATTATGATAAAAATAGTGAGTATAGCACATTAATCCATCATTTAAAATACCATAATCAACCGGAAATTGGATTATTTTTAGGACAAATGATAGGGCAAATTATTACAAAGTATCCATTTTCAAAATCTATAGATTGTATTATTCCCGTACCCTTACATCCAAAAAAAGAAAAACTGAGAGGTTATAATCAATGTTTGTGGATTGCCAAAGGGGTCAAGCAATATGTTGACAAACCCATTGTTGAAAATCTTCTATATAAAACAAAACATCAGATTTCTCAAACAAAAAAGAGCGCCGCTGAACGGGAGGTTTCCGTGCAAAATGTTTTTCAAATTACAGATACTGCTTTGCAATATCGCAACCAACACATTTTACTTATTGATGACATCCTTACAACAGGTGCTACATTGCGTGCTTGTTTACACGCTTTGGAGAATGTGCCGGAAATTAAAGTCTCTGTTGTGACTGCGGGTACAACTTTGTAAGTCAAAATATCAATGTTACGGTAGAAGATATTAATTCTAATCCCAAAAACTGACGAATTGAGGTATTTTTCATACAAACTTCCAATAATCCGTAAGCATTAAATTGAGCATATAATTTCCCGTCTTGAATTTTATGCTCCTCTTTCGTAACTTCGTAGATACAATGTTCTTTTGAGTTGACATACATGACTTTTAATGACTTATTGATTTGGCTGAACATCTCTTGTCTGATATTAGTCATGGCATCTCCGTTGACCGTAAAGTAAAGTACATGCCCCTTGATTTTTATTTCACTATTTTCTTGCGTAAGTATAGGTTGAAGAAAAGTATGTTTTCTCTTTTCATTAAACAGTGTTGGATCAAATGGTATTGATGCTTCTTGCAAAGTTAATATTTTAACTATTTCAAAAGACTTTACATTGCTCATCTGTGCAATCATTACGACTTTTTCAGAAGTGGAAAACATGAAAGAAAGAGTAGTAAAGTTTTTAGCAATAAAATAATGTTGCTCAACCTTAGCAATCCAATAAGAATCTTTTATTTCAAAATCTCCGACAAGAATAAAATGGATAGTATTTATCGGGAAAAAAGAATAAGTACAACGCAACATAAAAGCAGCCTGAGCAATATTGTTACGTCTTATTTTATGAGAAACATCAACAATAGATATTTTTTCACAGTTTGACAACAACTCTCCTTTCAATGCTGCCGTATAGACTTCACTATCCCCAAAATCAGAAGTTAATGTTATGGTTGTCATTGTCAAAATCAGAAAAATAGACGTAACTTATTCATTCTTGCAAATGTATATTTTTTTCAAAACATACACAATCGTAAACCTAAAAAATCACTACCTTTGTAATTCAATTATAAAAGCAAATATGAAGACTAAAAACATTTTTGTGCTTGGTGGTGTAACTTCATCTTTAGGAAAAGGTATTATCTCCGCATCTCTCGCAAAATTATTACAAGCCAGAGGCTTACGTGTTACTATTCAGAAATTCGACCCCTACATCAATATTGACCCGGGAACTTTAAATCCTTATGAACACGGAGAGTGTTATGTTACGGATGACGGTACGGAAACCGACCTTGATTTAGGACATTACGAGCGTTTTCTAAATATTCCTACTTCTCGAAACAATAATGTTACTACCGGAAAAATCTATCAAACGGTTATAAAGAAAGAACGTGAGGGAGCATATTTAGGAAAAACCGTGCAAATTATCCCTCATATTACCGATGAAATAAAACGTCGTATGTTACTCTTAAGCAAAACAGGAGAGTACGATATTGTTATTTCTGAAATCGGTGGAACGGTAGGAGATATAGAATCTTTACCTTTTATAGAAGCTATTCGTCAATTACAATGGGAACAAGATGAATCTGATTGTACGGTCATTCACTTAACGCTGATTCCTTATCTGAATGCGGCAAAAGAATTAAAGACCAAGCCGACGCAGCATAGTGTCAGAATGTTACAACAAAATGGGGTACAGCCCGATATTATTGTTTGCAGGTCTGAGCATAAACTTACTCCAGATATTCGTAAAAAAATTGCACTCTTTTGTAATGTGAAAATTAATGCGGTAATTGAAGCCATTGATGCCAAGAGTATTTATGCAGTGCCATTAGCCATTAGTGAAGAAAAATTAGATGATGTTGTACTGAAAAACTTAGAACTTGAAAATTACATACCTAAAAAACCTAACTTAGATACTTGGAATAAGTTTTTAGATAAATTATTTACACCTACAGCCGAAGTAACAGTCGCATTGGTGGGTAAATATATAGAATTACAAGATGCTTACAAATCAATTTTGGAATCTTTTGTACATGCCGGAGCCGAAAATCAGTGTAAAGTCATTGTAAAAACCGTACACAGTGAATCTATCACCAAAGAAAACGTAGGACAACTATTGGCCGGATGTGAAGGAATTATGGTAGCACCCGGATTTGGAGAAAGGGGGATTGACGGTAAAATCATTGCTGCTGAATTTGCCAGAACACAACAAATACCATTCTTTGGAATTTGTCTTGGAATGCAGGTGGCTGTCGTTGAATTTGCCCGTAATGTTTTAGGATATGCAGATGCTGCATCTACCGAAATTTCCACCAATACATCAATTCCCATAATTGACCTTATGGAAGACCAAAAAAAATTAACCGTCAAGGGGGGAACCATGAGATTGGGGGCTTATAAATGTGAAATCAAAAAAAACACGTTAGCTCATAAAATCTATAACACAACCTTGATTGAAGAGCGACATCGACATCGATATGAACTTAATAATCTTTATGTCCAAGAACTGATTGACAAGGGGTTGGTTATATCAGGAATAAACCCCGACACCAACTTGGTTGAAATTATAGAACTGCCACATAAAGTACATCCGTTTTTTATCGGGGTACAGTTTCACCCGGAACTTAAAAGCACTGTAGAGCACCCCCACCCTATTTTTGTGGCTTTTATCAAGGCAATACTCCATTTAAAGGCTCTAAACAAAGGATAAATAAATGGACGTTTACAATGAGAAAATAGCCGAATTTGTCTCATTTTGTATTGAAAATTACAAAGTGGAGCATGCTATTTCCGGTGAAAAAGCGATGGATTTTTTTGAGAGAAACGATGTCTTAGACTATTTAATAACCAACTACGAGATTCTGCACACACAAAGTAAGCAGTTTATATTAGAAGAAATCAATCTTAAAATCAATCAAAACGATGACTACACTTTATCACGGAAGTTTAGAAATCATTAAAAATCCGAGGATTATTAAATCAAATCGAACGTTAGATTTTGGTGAGGGGTTTTATACTACCACCTCTAAGAATCAAGCATTGTCATGGGTTAATTTAAGATTAAAAAACAACCTGCAACATGGTGTCATTAACATATATCAAACCGTTATTGATTTGGCGTACAATTCAAACTGCTCAGTTCTAAGGTTTGATGTTGCTAATGAAGATTGGGTTGATTTTGTAATGAAAAACAGAATGGATAAAGAATATGTTCATCACTATGACGTTGTCATTGGACCTGTAGCAAATGATAGAGTCTATGCTTGCTTCAATGCTTTTGAGAATGGATTTATGAACAAGCAAACGTTAATTTCAGAATTAAAATCCTATAAACTAATTGATCAATGGCTGTTTCATACACAAAAAGCATTATCTACCCTACAATTTATTAACGCTGAAAATATATGACCCTACCTAAAATAACCCAGGAAAACGTACATATCTTCATTCCTCTCAAGGTGGCTAAACTTGCGGCATGGTTATCTGAAGAAAATAATATTTCTCTTCTTGAGGCTATACAAACGGTCTATCATTCTGAAACATATAAAAGATTAGAACAAGAAAATACTAAGTATTGGCATTTAGGTGCTACCGCTTTATATGAGGAATTATTAGAAAATAGAACTTCATTAAACCATGCTTGACTAAATTATTTTCACAATACAGTTAACACACCTCTTCTGTATTATGAAAATAACAACGAAAAATTATCACTACATATAGAGGTGTATAATCAATTATGGAAATAAAATCTCTTACAAAAACCGACTTTAACTTTCCGCAACAAACAAAAGTTTACAACGGAAAAGTACGTGATGTTTACTCTATTGGAGACAAATACATGGTCATGGTGGCTACCGACAGAATATCTGCCTTTGACGTAGTACTTCCCAGAGGAATACCTCACAAGGGGCAAATGCTCAACCAGATTGCCTCCAAATTTTTAGACAATATCACCGACATTTGTCCTACATGGAAAATCGTATCACCTGACCCGATGGTAACTATTGGTTATCGCTGTGAGCCATTTGCCATAGAAATGATTGTCAGAGCTTATCTTTGCGGTAGTGCATGGAGAGCCTATAAAAGTGGCATCAGAGAAATATGTGGTGTAAAGTTACCTGAAAACATGAAGGAAAATCAAAAGTTTCCTCAGCCCATCATTACCCCTACCACCAAAGCAGATTTAGGATTACACGACGAAGACATTTCTAAAGAAGAAATATTACGCAAAGGATTGGCAACTCCGCAAGAGTATGAACAACTTGAGAAATATACACTGGCAATATTCAAAAGAGGTACGGAAATGGCGGCAAAACAAGGACTGATATTGGTAGATACTAAGTATGAATTTGGTAAACGTAATGGTGAAATTATGATTATTGATGAAATTCATACGCCGGATTCTTCACGATATTTTTATGCTGATGGTTATGAAGAAAGACTACGTAAAGATGAGCCTCAAAAACAACTCTCTAAAGAATTTGTCCGTGAGTGGTTAATGGAGAATGGCTTCCAAGGTAAAGCCGGACAACACGTACCTGAGATGACTGATGAAAAAGTAAATGAAATCAGTGTCCGTTATCAAGAATTATTTGAAAATATTACGGGAGAAAAACTGCAACCTGCAGATTACAAAGAGGTAGAAAACAGAATACTTAAAAATGTTACAACCTTTTTATCCCGCTTGGTGTAACGCGTGAATCAGTAATTACATTGACATAAACCGTGGTTTTTTCTTACTTTCCAAACTGAAGAAGACAATAAACCACTGTTTATTTCTACTTTCCAAACTAAATAAGACAAAAAGCCGTGGCTTATTCCTACTTTCCAAACTAAATAAGACAAAAAGCCGTGGCTTATTGCTACTTTCCGAACGGAATAAGACTAAAAGCCGTGGCTTATTCCTACTTTCCAAACTGAAGAAGACTAAAAGCCGTGGCTTATTACCACTTTCCGAACGGAAGAAGACAAAAAGCCGTGGCTTATTCCTACTTTCCGAACGGAATAAGACTAAAAGCCGTGGCTTATTACCACTTTCCGAACGGAATAAGACTAAAAACCGTGGCTTATTGCTACTTTCCAACCAGAAGAAAAAGTACACACTTTGTCGTACTGTAATAGATAAGACTTAGTCCATCGTCATCATTCATTTTTTTGTAATACTTTTGTCATATTTTTGTAACAAAAGTGCCATACCTTTGCATCACCAAATCAAAACACAAATTGATATATGAAAAGAATCTTACCGGTTTTTTGTTTGATATTAAGCACATCATTGTTGTTTTCTCAGGAAGAAGAATTGACGCCGACAGAGAAAAACAGTCAACGAATAGAATTACTCGAAAATACTCTGGGGAAATTGAACAACTTGAAAATTTCGGGATACATTCAAGGACAATGGCAATGGACAGAACGTAAAGGTGCTAAAGCATTGGGTGCCGGAGGTAGTTTTGGAGAAAATGTCAATAATCGTTTTATGGTAAGACGGGGACGTGTAAAGTTTACCTATTCTACAAAAAACTTTCAAGCCGTTTTACAACCCGACATTACAGAAAAGGGACTTTCTCTAAAAGATGCTTACTTAGGATTAATGACAACCAACAAAGTCATTGGCGGGCAAATCGGAGTTTTTGATCGTCCTTTCGGATATGAAATCAGTTACACCTCTTCATTACGAGAAAGTCCTGAAAGAAGTCGATTATTCTTGTCTTTATTTCCGGGTGAAAGAGATTTAGGAGCCATGTTAATGTTGAAAGGAATGGGTGTATTAGCCGATTTTTCATTAGATGCCGGCGTATTTACCGGTAACGGAGTAGGTGTAGAAACTGACAGTCGTAAAGATTTTATCGGAAGATTAGCATGGACACGTAAGTTTAACAGCGCCGAAATTGGTGCAGCATTCTCTTACTACAACGGTGGAATTATGAACCCCGACACCATAAATTATACTTATAATGCTGAAGGATTTGAAGTAAGAGAGGTAAAGCAAAAATCTTTTGAATTGCGACAGTACTTCGGTTTCTCTGCAAAATACTTACAACTCTCTCCTATAGGTGCAACCAACATCAGAGGTGAATTTATTTTCGGTTCACAACCCGGAACAATCAAAACCAATGCCATGCCGGGCGGAACTTCTATAGGTGCAGGAACAGACCCCTTATACCTAAGAAACTTTATGGGCTGGTATATTATCTTGGTTCAAGATATTGGTCAAACCAAACATTCGGTGGTATTCAAATATGACTATTATGACCCCAATACCAAAATTTCCAAACACGACATTGGACGATTAAATAAGACCGGTAGTGCCGACATTGCCTATACCACTTTTGGTGTAGGATATTTATTCAGGCTGAATGCCGCTATTCGTTTGATGGCATACTATGACTTTGTTAACAACGAACGTAGCGATAACCTGAGCGGTTATGAAAACCGAATTAAAGAGGGAGTATTCACAGCACGTATTCAGGTCAAATTCTAAGTTTGATTTACAATTTGAAATACATTCTACAACCCTCCATGAACCACTCACTTAGATTGCTTCGTCCTTCGTCCTCGCAATGACGGCAAAAGAGAAAGTTCTCGCAATGACGACAAAAGACAAAGTTCTCGCAATGACGGCTACTTGTTACTCATAGAGTGTATTTTCACTAATCACTAACCGTTAATCACTAATCACTATATTTATATTATTATGAGAAAAATTTTTACAACATTACTATTATTATCTACAACCATTGTTGTGATATATGGTCAAAAAATCAAAGGTTCTGATACTGTTTTACCTTTAGCACAAAAAGAAGCAGAGAAATTTATGAAAACCAATCCCTCTGCATCAATAACCGTAACCGGTGGAGGTTCGGGTGTTGGAATTTCGGCTCTCATGGAAGGAACAACTGATATTGCTATGGCAAGCAGAAAAATTAAATTTGATGAAAAAGTAAAACTACAGAATGCAGGAAAAACTGCCGTAGAAAAAATTATTGCATTAGATGCTTTAGCCGTTATTGTCAATCCTAAAAATACTGTATCACAATTGACAAGACAACAATTAGAAGATATTTTTACCGGAAAAGTGAACAATTGGAAACAAGTGGGAGGTAAAGATCAAAAGATTGTTGTATATTCAAGAGAAACAAGTTCCGGAACTTACGAGTTTTTCAAAGAAAGTATTTTAAAGAATAAAAACTACATGTCTTCTGTTCTTTCAATGCCGGCAACAGGTGCTATCATTCAATCTGTAAGTCAGACAGAGGGAGCCATCGGCTATGTTGGATATGCTTATATCACCAATAGTGTAAAAGCATTAAAGGTAAGCTATGACAATAAAACCTATATTGCTCCAACATACGAAAATGCTAAAAGTAAAACTTATCCTGTTGTACGTCCGTTAATACTTTACTACTCTAAATCTGACGAAAAAAAGGTAAAACCTTTTATAGATTACATATTGTCTGACGAAGGACAAAAAACAGTGAAAGAAGTAGGATACATTAACATCAATTAAAAATGTAAAATGTAGAATATAAAATGGCTGCGCAATGCATTTTATATTCTACATTTTACATTCTACATTTTTATGCGGCGTTTTTTTGAATTTATTATAGAGAAAATATTGATGGCAAGCGGAGCTGTAACTTCGCTGACCATCCTTTTAATGGTGTTGTTTCTTTTTAAAGAAGGATTAGGATTATTCAACAGTCCTGTGGTCGAAGACGGATATTGTGTTGTTGTGAATAAAAACAATACTGTAAAAGCGCTGACAGCAGAACAACTTAAACATATTTTTGATGCCGAAGTAGTCAATTGGGGGCAAGTGGGTGGAGAAAATGAAGAAATTACGGTTTTTAGATTAAATGATGTCCCCAATTATGTCAGTGAAGAAGAGATTGGTGAAAATATGGAATTTCTGCCGCAATGTCTTTCAAAAATTGTTGCTGAAAATCTCAATATTATCGCCTTTTTACCCAAAGAGTATATCTCCGAGACTTTTGAAGGAAAGGTCTTAGACTTAGGAAACATCAATCTGTCAGACTTTTTTGCCGGTACAGAATGGTTTCCAACAGCACAACCGGCTCCGATTTTCGGATTGTTACCTCTTATTTTAGGTACGTTGTGGGTATCTATCGGGGCGATATTATTAGCACTACCTTTCGGATTAGCGGTAGCCATTTACATGGCTGAACTTGCTTCTAAACGTGTACGAAATATTTTAAAACCCATTATTGAACTGTTGGCAGGTATTCCTTCTGTTGTTTACGGCTTTTTCGGATTAGTAGTGATTGTACCACTCATTCAAAAAATATTTAACCTCCCGGTCGGAGAAACCGGACTTGCAGGCGCGGTTGTATTAGCAATTATGGCATTACCTACGATTATTACAGTCTCAGAAGATGCTATCCGTACCGTTCCCCGCTCTATCAAAGAAGCTTCTTTAGCCTTGGGAGCATCACATTTGCAAACCATTTTCAGAGCCGTTTTACCCTATTGTGTCAGTGGAATTATGGCTGCTGTAGTATTAGGTATTGGACGTGCTATTGGTGAAACTATGGCCGTATTGATGGTTACGGGAAATTCTGCCGTCATTCCAACCACCTTATTAGAACCTGTCCGCACAATTCCGGCAACCATCGCAGCTGAGTTGGGAGAATCTCCCGCAGGAGGAGCACATTATCAAGCATTATTTTTACTGGGAGCAATATTGTTTATCATCACTTTAATTATGAGTATTTATGTTGAAGTGAAATCAAGAAAGAAATAAAAATGAAAAATGCTTTATTAAATAAAATATCAGACAGACCCCATCCGGCACTTCGCAGCGGCAGGAAAGTGTCAGACAGACCCC
>CAYVGO010000040.1:0-20451 GCA_964450725.1 uncultured Muribaculaceae bacterium | reverse complement strand
GAAAAAGTCTCAACTTATACTTTTTTCTGCTGAATGGATTAATTTATATTCAATCCGAATGGATTGAAGACAAATCGGTAAAAAAACAATAGGTACTGAACGCCATAAATTCTACTATATACTCCCTTAAGACACAATGTAAAGAACCATTGTTGACTTACGGATTGGTAGTGATTTTCAAATATATTTTTACTGAATTTCACTGCTTACAAGTGGTTATTACGAATAATTTCTGCGGTTTCTTCCGGTGTCAAAAGATGAGTATCCAAGAGCCAGTTTGTGGCTTGATGATAGGAAGCAATGCGGTGTTGATAGAGGTCGAAAAACTGCTGCGAAGATTGTACCAAAGGTCGATGGCGCTGTTCTTTAATCCTATCCCAGCAAACAGATACCGGAGTATAAATCCAAACTGTTCTATAATACTGTTGTAGTAATTGCAGAGAGGGTAAATGAGTTACAATACCACCACCGCAAGACAAAATAAGATTAGAATGGTTTTTGTATTTATCCAAAATTCCGTATTCAAGATTTCTAAATGCCGTTTCTCCATTTTCCTTGAAATAATCTGTGACCGATTGACGGGTTTGTTCCTCTATTGCTTTATCTGAATCTATGGTTGCAAAAGCATAACTATATTTTAAAACATCTACGACACTGCTTTTTCCGGAACCCATAAACCCAATAATTGCCAACGGCTTTTTGCGGTCGATGACACAATCAAAGGCTTTGTTCATGGCCTCAATATCGGGCTGCATTCGTGTGAATAGCATGTAGGCATCCTCTCCTTGTGCTATCAACCAATCTTTACCTGTAATCGTTTTACAATTGTTGTATTGCTCTGATTGATGAGCGTAGCCCGCTTCTACATAAAAAATCGGTTTGGTCAAACGATTTAAAACCTCCAAATCAATGCCGCAAGGTAAGGTATTGACTACAATGGTTGCTCGCTGTTGGATAATGTCTGAAAGATTATCCCACAACCCTGCTTCTACGTTAGATAATATTCGAGATAAATTGATGGCTTTTTGGTGAGTACGATTTACAACAACGACAGGAATATTAAGCACTTTCAAAGCATGAATGACCGCAAGTGCAGCTCCTCCGGCTCCTATCACCACTGCAGTTTGAGGAACTTGAAGGTTAATATTTTCTCTAAACAATCTTTGTAAGGCAGAAAAGTCGGTATTGTATCCTTTATTGCCATCGGAAGTCTTGACAACAGTATTGATGGCTCCGATTTGTTTTGCGACAGGGTCAATATCCGCCAAAAATCCTTCTGTTTGGGTAATAATATCTGACTTAAAAGGGGCTGTAATATTAATACCGTCTAACTTTAATTCGTCATACATTTGCGGTATTCGTGCTGCGGATAAAGTATGGGCACGAATATATGTATATTGCGGATGATTTGAATATGCGGCTCGAAAAATATCGGGGCTTTTACTGTGGATTATAGGATTACCAAAGACGGCAAAATGCTTCATGATGTGGTGTGTGATGAACTGTAAGTCATTTTCGAGGGGTTATTCATATAACTTACCCTTTGAAATTATTGTAGATGTCCCATTTTTTCTATTTTGGTTGCCAAATACTTCTCATTATATTGATTACTTTCAATATGAATCGGAATAATTGAGCAGATATGAATATCATATCCTTCCAAACCTTTTTTCTTGGTAGGGTTATTGGTGATTAAATCAATATTTCTAATGCCTAAAGAATGAATGATATTTGCTCCTATGCCATAATCTCTTTCATCAGGTTGAAACCCTAAAGCTATATTTGCTTCTACGGTATCCAGTCCGTTTTCTTGTAGTTTGTAAGCATGAATTTTATTAAACAACCCTATACCTCGTCCTTCTTGATTGAGATAAACAATAGCCCCTTTTCCATATTGCTCTATGGTTTTCATCGCAGCTTGAAGTTGTGCTCCGCAATCACATCGTTTAGATCCAAAAATATCTCCCGTTGCACAAGACGAATGTACACGAACAGGAATACTCTCATCTTGTGACCATTCACCTTTTACCAAAGCAATATGCTCCAAACCATTACTCAACTGTCTAAACACTATTAATTTGAAATCTCCATAGGCTGTAGGCATAGAAACTGTTTCTCCTCGTTCTATCAAACTGTCGATTTTTAATCGGTAAGCAATAAGATCAGCAATAGAAACAATTTTGATTTGGTGTTGCTGTGCTATTAACGTCAATTCCTGCAATCTTGCCATTGTTCCATCTTCATTGATAATTTCAATGAGTGCCGCCGCCGGATAAAGTCCGGCCAAGCGTGCCAAATCAACGGCTGCTTCTGTGTGTCCGGCTCTACGTAATACACCTTTTGATCTTGCCCGTAAAGGATTAATATGACCGGGACGACCAAAATCTTCGGGTTTCATGCTTGGATTTGCCAAGGCTCTGATAGTTTCAGCACGATCTTTCATACTTACGCCTGTCGTACAGCCGTGTCCCAATAAATCCACAGTTACAGTAAATGGGGTTTCATGAATAGAGGTATTGGTATTCACCTGCATCTCCAATTCTAACGCCGCGCATCTTTCTTCTGTTATCGGAGCACACAATACTCCGCGACCATTGGTAACCATGAAGTTAATAATTTCCGGAGTTGCTTTTTCGGCGGCAATAATAAAATCACCTTCATTTTCTCTGTCTTCATCATCGACCACAATCACAAGTTTTCCTTGCTTAATGTCTTCAATTGCTTCTTGAATAGTATGTAACATATATTTAAAATTTCTGATTTCTGATTATTGTCCTTATTGTGCAAGAAAAGTGATCGCCAACTTTGTAACGACATTCTACATTCATAAAAACCGTGCAAAATTACACTATTTACGACGTTTCACAAAACGAATATTACTATCGAGTACACCAAAACCCCAAAAGTGTAAATAACAAGCAGAGAAAAATAGAAATAAGGATATACATTATTGCAATAATGAAGTTTCCTTGTTTCAACAAAGAAATGGTTTCTAAAGAAAATGCTGAAAAAGTTGTAAAACCACCCAAACAACCCACAACTAAGAATAAATAAGTTTCCATCACTTGATTTTTGTTCCAATAACCCATTATCAAACCTATCAATAAGGAACCCATCGTGTTACATAGGAAAGTATTTAAAGGAAACTTTGCTGTATAGTGAAATTTAGAGATGAATAATGTCATGGTATAGCGCATTACGCTTCCCAAACCACCACCAATAAAAACAAGAAGAATATTCTTTATCATTTACAATCGTCTTAGTACGATGGCTGTACGAGTAGGTAAATAAAGTCGTAATATATTCCCTTGCGATGTCAATTGAGTAAAGTAAACTTGCGGAGAAGTTATACGTTCAAAACCTCCAAAACGAGCATCATCGCTACAAGCCATTAGTTCGTATTTCCCGGCTTGGGTATTGCAACCATAGTCGGTAAAACTTTGTTGACCGTTGAAATTAATAGCCACCAACAAATTATTACGTTCAAAAATCAACACTTGATCGTCAGTATTTTGTACATGCGCAATCGGACGATGTTGAAATATTTCGTATTGTTTAGCAATATTGATAATAACTTTATCCCATAATAGCAGGTCTTTGTATTTTAATGTTTGGTTATCTGCCAAACTCCATTGTCTTCGAGCATAATGATAATTCCAGCCATTATCTTTACGTGGAAAATCTATCCACTCCGGATGTCCAAACTCATTTCCCATAAAATTCAAATAACCGTTTCCTGCCGTCATCAAGGTAGCAAGCCGTATGATTTTATGTAAGGCTGTACCTCTTTCTACCGTAAGATTACCGGTAAATATACTCATAGATGTGTACATTTCTTTTCCTATCAATCGAAAGATTAACGTTTGGTCTCCGACTAATGCTTGGTCATGACACTCGGCATATCCTATTGTTTTTTCATCTTTACGTTTATCAGTCAAAGCATAAAATATATCTCCGACATGCCACTCTTCATCTTTTTTTTCTTTGATGATTTTAATCCAATAGTCTGCAACGCCCATACTCATTCTAAAATCAAATCCTATCCCTCCATCTTCTTCAGAGGTTGCCAAACCCGGCATTCCGCTGACATCTTCGGCAATCGTAATGTTATTTGCATGTAATTGGTGAATCAATCTGTTGGCAAGCAATAAATATGTAAGTGCGGCTGTGTCTGTATTTTCATCAAAATACATGGCGTAATTGACAAAATCTTTTTCTAATCCGTGATGCCAATACATCATACTTGTAACACCGTCGAACCGAAATCCGTCAAAATGAAATTCTTCTAACCAATACTTACAATTAGAAAGTAAAAAAGTTATCACTTCTTCTTTACCATAATCAAAACAACGCGAATCCCAAGTCGGGTGGTGTCCTTTATCCCCGGCATGAAAATAAAGATATTCTGTGCCGTCAAGTTTGGACAAGCCTTCACTCTCATTTTTTACGGCATGAGAGTGGATAATATCCATAATAACAGCCATTCCAAGCCCGTGGGCATCATCAATAAGTTGCTTTAATTCTTCTGGAGTACCAAATCTTGATGAAGGCGCAAAAAAGTTGGATACTTGATAACCAAATGAGCCGTAATAAGGATGTTCCTGTATTGCCATTAACTGTATGACATTATACCCTAACTGTGCAATACGCGGTAAAACATCAATTCTAAATTGAGTATAACTTCCTACAGCATATTCTTCGGTAGCCATACCAACATGTGCTTCATAAATCAAAGGATTATCAACCTTTGGCGGACGTTGATTTTTCCATGTATAGGGCGGTGTATTCCAAACCTGAGCCGAAAAAGTTTTAGTATAGTTATCCTGCACAACCCGACGAGTATATGCCGGCAACCTCTCTCCTCTACCGTTTTGCCATACTACAGAAAGCCTGTAATACTGTTCATTTTTAATTTTATCTTTAGGGATAACTATTTCAAAAATACCTCCGGACAATCTTCGCAACTCCCACGCTCGTTCTATTGTCCAATGATTAAAGTCTCCAATTAAGAATACTTGATGCGCATTGGGTAACCACTCTCTGAATATCCATTGATCACCAGTAAAATGAAGACCAAAATAGAGATGATTGTTAGCAATATCAACCAAAGAAGTTTTACTTTCGGTCAATTTTTGATAAACCTTTTCTGCTTGTTGCCTTCGCGCTTCCAGTATCGGATAATACGGTGCAAGGTATTGGTCTTGCGTATAAAAGGCTTTTCGGGTAGAAGAATCCATACTCTGATTTGTGTTAAAGGGTAAATAAAAATTGGCAAATGTCTTTCAACCTGCGAGTTTGCATTTCCTCATCAAAACTGTACACACAAGTTAACGAGTTGTTTTGTCCTTCACGCCCTCCATTGCCATCATCTTCTTCATTTTCTTAGCCATACTGTTGGCAAAAATAAATTGATTTAATTCTTCATTGTCGGCACGTAAAATATCTTCATGTGTACCTTCCCACCATTTCTCACCTTCATGAATAAAAATAATGTGTTCCCCTATTTCTAATACAGAATTCATGTCATGGGTATTGACAATCGTAGTAATATTATACTCTTCCGTAATCTCCTTAATCAGTGCATCTATTACTAAAGCAGTTTGAGGGTCTAATCCAGAGTTTGGTTCGTCACAAAAAAGATATTTAGGATTTAAACTGATCGCTCTCGCTATCGCTACTCGTTTTTGCATTCCGCCGCTAAGTTCTGAAGGATAACGATCTGATGCCTGATTGAGATTTACTCGATTTAAACAAAACTTGACACGCTCTATTTGCTCTTCTTTAGATAATGGAGAAAAGAATTGCAGCGGAAAAAGAACATTTTCAAATACAGTCGCAAAGTCAAACAATGCACTTCCTTGAAATAATACGCCGATGAGTGTTCTGAAAGTTCTTCTTTTGTCTTCTGACAATTCATTATAAATTACATCATCATAACAAATTTGGCCTTGGTCAATATCAAAAATACCTAATAATGATTTTAAGAGTACGGTTTTACCTGAACCGCTTTTTCCAATAATCATATTGATTTTACCTTGTTCAAAAACAGTAGAAATGTTTTTTAATACGGGTTTACCATCGAAAGATTTTGAAATATTGACCGCTTTGAGCATTAGAGCAAGATTTTTGTAAGTAATAAATTCATGAGTAAAATATTTATACTGACAACGACTACGGCTTTAGTACTGTATAAGGCTACTTCTCCTGTATTATTTTTAGGAATATATCCGTAATAGGCACTTCCTGTCGTAATGATAAAGGCGAATACAATGGATTTGATAATCGAATAATAAACATAAAAAGGTTGAAATTCATGTTGAATTCCTTCAATATACTCACTGACCGTAATTGCTTTTATAAAGTAAATTGTCCCTAATCCTCCAAGCAATCCTAAAACAATACTGAAGACTGTAACTAATGGAATAAAGAGCATTAAAGCAATGGCTTTAGGTAAAATCAAATAATTGGCAGAGTTGATACCCATAAGTTCCATTGCTTCAATTTGTTCGGTAATCCTCATGGCTCCGATTTGAGAGGCAATGCTACTTCCTATTTTCCCTGTTAAAATCAACGCAATAACAGTAGAACAAAACTCAAGAATAAAAGACTCTCTGGTAGAATAGCCAATAATATAGGTAGGAAGATTACCTAAGTTATTACACATTTGAATATTGATAACTGCTCCCATAAAAATAGAAATCAAGGCAATCAATCCGATAGATTGAATGCCTAAACTATCAATTTCTATAATTAGTTGCCGAAAGAAAACCCGCCATTTTTGAGGAAAAGTAAAGACCTTTCGCATCAAAAGCATGTAATCACCTATTTGTTCTATAATGTTCATTCAATTTATATTATCTAAGGTGTTAAAGGAACATCAACTATTTTTATTCATTTTACCATATCCCTTTATTCTTCCCATTTGGCTTACTCAAACCGTTGTATATTACCGTTTATTTTAATCCTCTCTTCACCAAAAGCGGTTCTATTGAAGGTTCTTTGCCTCTAAACTGTTGATATAGTTCCATCGGGTCTTGCGTATTTCCTTTTTCTAAAATATTTTTACGGTAAGCAGTAGCAATTTGCTTGTTAAAAATATCTCCACTTTCTTTGAATGCAGCAAAAGCATCGGCATCTAAAACCTCTGCCCAAATATAACTATAGTATCCCGCAGAATAGCCTCCTGAGAAAATGTGATTAAAATAAGTTGTTCTGTAGCGGGGTGGAATTTGAGATAATAATTTGATTTTATTCATTGATTGTTCTTCAAATGTCAAAACATTATCAACATTTTTATCAATCGTATGATAATCTAAATCTAAAATTGAAGCAGCCAAATATTCTACAGTCTTAAATCCTTGTCCAAACTTTGCAGATGATTGTATTTTGTTCACTAAATCCGTTGGAATAAGTTCCCCTGTCTTATAATGCTTGGCATATAATGCTAACACTTCGGGTTCAAAAGCCCAGTTTTCCATAATTTGAGAAGGTAATTCAACAAAGTCTCGGGCTACGGAAGTACCCGACAAGGTTACATATTGACAATTCGTCAGCAATCCATGAAGTCCATGACCAAATTCATGAAAAAATGTCTCTACTTCGTCTGCTGTTAATAATGATGGCATATCGCCCACAGGGCGTGTAAAATTACAAACCAACGATACTAAAGGTATTACACGCTGGTTGTTTTCATAGTATTCTTCTCTGTAAGAGGTCATCCATGCTCCCACTCGTTTTCCGGGACGTGGAAAGAAATCCATATAAAGAATACCTAACAAAGAGTTATCATGGTCAATCACTTTATAGGTTACCACTTCTGAATGATAAAGCGGAATATCTTTCACTTCTTCAAAACGAATACCAAATAGTTTATTACACAAAGTAAAAATTCCCTCTCTGACGTTTTCCAATTGAAAATAAGGACGCAATGTTTCTTCTTCCAAGTCATATTTTTCTTTCTTCACTTTCTCTGAATAGTATCGCCAATCTTCGCCTTTAATCTGAAACTTGTCTGTACCTTTATTAATCATGGTCTGCATATCTTGACGTTCAACCTCTGCAATTTTTAGTGCCGGTGCCCACAATTGACCTAACATCTTATAAACATTCGCCGGATTTTTAGCCATGCAATTGTCTAAAACATAAGACGCATGATTAGGATAACCCATAATTTTGGCTTTTTCTAATCGTAGGTTGGCAATATCGGCGGCTAATTTTTTATTGTCAAATTCGTTGTTATTATTACATCGGTTTGTATAAGCAGTAAACATTGTACTTCTTAAATCTCTTTTATCTGCATACTGCAAGAAAGGCATCACACTTGGATTTTGCAAGGAGAATACCCACTTTCCATCTTTTTTAAAACTGTTGGAAAAGTTTACGGGTAAGCCCGACAAATCGGCGCTATCAATAATTGGCATGGTGTAACCGTTGGTTTCTTTCATAATATTTTGTCCGAATTTTACGGTCATCACTGCCAATTGCTCATTCAACTGTTTAATTTTTGTTTGTTGCTCCGGAGTTAATTCTGCACCATTGCGTACAAAACGTTTATAAGTTTCGTCCAACAATCGTAATTGTTCCGGAGTCAGATTGGCTTTTTCGCCTTCTTTTACGGCTTTGACTTTGGCAAAAAGTGGCATGTTTAACCAAATATTGTCATAATGTTTTGATAATATGGGAGCCATTTCTGTATCTAAAGCCTGTAAACTGTCGTTGGTTTCGGCTGAATTAAGGTTTCCAAATACTAAATCTACACGTGTCAATAATTCTCCGCTACGGTCTAATGCCAGAATGGTATTTTCAAAGTTTGGCAATTCATTACTTTGAATAATTTTTTCAATTTCAGCATTATGCTCTGCCATACCTTTTTCAAAGGCAGGTTTATAGTGTTGTATTTTAATTTTATCAAATGGCGGAGTTCCGTACGGTGTATCGTACTTTGTAAAAAAGGGATTATCACTTGAAGGTGAAGTCATACAGGTAGTTGTCATAACTAAAAGAAGAAAGTAAAAAATGTAATGTGTTTTCATGTTAAATATGGTTAGTTTTAAATTGTCTGACGAATCTGATAAATAAAAATGTAAATACAAGAAAGTTGATTGATTTTGAAGGTTACAAAACTTATTCTGGATATTGGGTGAAGTACCCTTGGTGCTTCATTATAAATCTACATTTTATTGCGAGCAAAGGTAATAAATTTATTGCAATATACTCCAATAGAAATATGAATAATCCACTTAACAAATATTTTATTGACACTTGATATATTTTACAAAATAAAATGTGGATTTTTCCTTTTTGTATAGTGCATTTTTATAATCTTCGACGAAGATTATAAAAACTTCGTCGAGAATTATATAAATTTCGACGAAGATTATATAATTCTCGTCGAAATTTATAATATTGCTATTTACAAAGAAAGTTTTTCCTCACTACATTTTCATTTTGTTGTATAGAGGAATGCTAATTTTCTTATTGACGAGTAATCAAAATGTCGTTAAGAACCTTGCTATAAAAATATGGATAAAAAAAATGTGCCTTCGGTAAAAAGGCACATTTCAATATAACAAATCTTGATATTTAGGTCATCTTTTATGGTGTCGGAGTGGTAACTTCAAAAGTTCCGACGGCATCATTTTCGCCAATGGTAACAGTTATTGTATAAGTATCATCATTAAGAGGCGCATCTACAGTTAAAATAATTTCTGTTTCTGTAACACTGTCAATAGTAACTGTGTTGGGATTATTGAGTTCATCTGTTCCAACAACTGTAACTGCAACTAAAGCGGGATCTGTTCCAAAGTTTTCGCCGGTTATTGTAATGGTGAGTGCTGTTGCGTCATAAACAGAGGTAGTAATTACGGGCATTGGTAATGGTTCCGGCTCTCTTGGAATGTTGATGAATACAGTTTTACTATTCAACGATTCTATTTCGCCTACTTTTACTTTGACAATATATTCTCCATTAGCAAAACCATCCGGAATTGTAAATGTTAACTGCTCTGTGGTTGCTGTGGTTGGAGTATATTCTACGTCATTGAACAAAATTGTATTGTTACTTAAAACTGAGGAGAAACCCCTTCCTTTGATTGTTACAACTGTGCCTGCGGTATCTATGGAAGTAAGATAGACAAAGTTGCCTGAAACTACTTGTAGAGGAATGGCATTAGATTCAACTTCCTGCGATACGATTTTGAGTTCATACAATCCCTCTTCTATAGTAGAGGGGATAATAAATTGTACTGATGTTTGAGTTACTCCAATCGGTATAATTTCTACATCTCCTAATTTTATTTTGACTTCATTTTTATTGGTAGAAATGTTACTACCTTCGAGAAGTACACTTTGCCCTAATTTGGCTACAGGTATAGATAAAGCATCAATTGAAACTATTTTAGATACAATTTGTAATGTCTTTGGTTCAGAAGTATATTCTTTTCCTTCTTCTCGAATAACTGTTACTTTTACAGAATACTCTCCCTCTGCAATGGTCAGCGGCAATTTACATTCTAAGATTCTTTCAGAACTTTGCGTAGGTCTTAACTCAGTATCTCCAACAAAAATCTTATTGCTTGCCAGATTCGTAGAAAATCCTAATCCTGAAATTTTCAGCACATCACCTTTTAATAATGGAGTTGATATTGAAGTTAACACGACTCTCTCATCTTCAACCACTGACAACTGTAATTTGTCTGACGGTTGAACCTTAAACTTACTTCCACCTTGAAATGAGGGAGCAATCCAGACCTGATAACTTCCTAAAGAAATTGTATCGGGCAACACGACTATCAAACTTGTTTCATTTCCATCTACAGCATTCAATACAATATTTCCAACATGAACTTCATAACTATTAAATACAGTAAATCCTTCACCATAAATAGTCAGTTCGCTGCCTTTGTAAATCTCTGTATGACTTAATGATTTAATGCTAATTTTAGGGAGTTCTGACGATACATATTTCTCACAAGAAAATAGTATCACGCTTAAGCAAGCAAGACAAAAGTAAACAATTGCGTTTTTCATACGTAAAAAAATTAATGTTTAAGATTATATAAAACTTTACAGGTGGTCATAGTTTCACTTTTGGAGTGTCATTAGTAGAACATGCGAACTTTATATCTTCAATAAACCGATAAAACAAAACTATATTTAAAAAACGAAAAAAACTCATTTTTATATATACCGGAAAATATCACACACCACCCTATTTAACATTTAAACAACTACCAGTTATTCCCACTTAGTTATTTACTACAAAAAAACATTTATTAACATTTTTATAGCACTTAAATCTTTTGAACAGAACTTATGGTTTAACACTTATTGCTGTAATGTATAGTCAAGCAAAATTTATTTTCGAAAATCTCTGTTGACACCACAATATCATTCACAAGTTTTTCTATTAGAAAAAAAGATGCCCACTCAGGCATCTTTTCCTACACAATATGTCTTTTAAAATTATTTTTTCTCTTTTATGGCGGCTTGTGCTGCGGCAAGTTTCGCAATCGGCACTCTAAAAGGAGAACAACTTACATAGTTTAACCCTATATGATGACAAAACTCTACAGAGCGCGGGTCTCCACCATGCTCTCCGCAAATTCCGACCTTCAAGTTCGGACGTTCTGTACGTCCTTTCACTGTAGCCATACCTACCAATTGCCCTACTCCTGTTTGATCTAACACTTGGAATGGATCATAACTTAACAATCCTTTTTCAAGGTAAACCGGTAAAAACTTACCTACGTCATCGCGTGAAAAACCAAAAGTCATTTGGGTAAGGTCGTTAGTTCCGAAAGAGAAAAACTCTGCATAACGTGCAACTTTTTCTGCGGTCAACGCTCCTCTTGGAACTTCTATCATCGTTCCTACCTTATAATCTATTTTATCATTACGTTCTCTGAAAATTGTGGCAGCAACAGCATGAATAATATCGGCTTGCAATTTCATTTCTCGCTGTGTACAAGTGAGCGGTACCATGATTTCCGGAATGGCGGTAATTCCTTTCTTTTTCAAATTTAAGGCAGCTTCAATCACTGCTCTTGTTTGCGTTTCCGTAATTTCAGGATAGGTATTTCCTAACCGGCAACCACGATGACCTAACATCGGATTTACCTCACTCAATGCTTCTACTCTTAATTTTACTTCTTCGACAGAAATACCCATTCTTTTAGCCATTTCTTCCTGTCCTTTAGCATCGTGCGGTACAAATTCATGTAATGGTGGATCCAATAAACGAACTGTTACGGGAAGATTTTGCATGGCTTCAAAAATTCCCTCAAAATCTTGACGCTGAAGTGGTAGCAACTTGTTGAGTGCTTTGCGTCTTCCGTCTTCATCTTTGGCAAGTATCATTTCTCGCATTGCCCAAATCTTATCTCCTTCAAAGAACATATGTTCCGTTCGGCACAATCCTATACCTTCTGCCCCAAATTTTCGAGCAACAACAGCATCATGAGGAGTATCGGCATTTGTGCGGATTTGCATACGTGCATGCTTAGCAGCAAGGTTCATTAATGTTTCAAAATTACCTCCGATTTCAGCCTCTGTAGTCTCAACCTTTCCGGCGTAAACATTTCCCATAGATCCGTCAAGAGATAACCAATCTCCTTCTTTGTATTTTACACCTCCAACTGTCAAAGTTTTATTTTTATAATCTATTTCTAAGGCACTTGCTCCGGATACGCAACACTTACCCATTCCACGTGCAACAACCGCTGCATGCGAAGTCATACCGCCACGTGCAGTTAAAATTCCTTGTGCTGCAGTCATTCCTTTAAGATCTTCCGGAGATGTTTCCACACGCACCAATATCACTTTTTTTCCATCTGCATGCCATGTTTCTGCATCTTCTGCAAAAAATACGATTTGACCTGTAGCCGCTCCCGGAGAAGCCGGTAATCCTTTGGCTAATATTTTAGATTGTTGTAGTGCTTTTTTATCAAAAACAGGATGTAACAACTCATTTAATTTGTCCGGTTCACAACGTAATATTGCTTCATCTTCTGAAATCAATCCTTCACGATACATATCCATTGCTATTTTTATCATTGCTGCTCCTGTACGTTTGCCATTACGAGTCTGCAACATCCAAAGTCTACCTTCTTGAATCGTAAATTCAATATCTTGCATATCTTTGGCATTCTTTTCTAAGTTTTTTTGTACTGCAAAAAGTTCGTTATAGGCTAAAGGCATTACCTCTTCTAATGACGGATATTTTTCTAACCGTTCTTGTTCACTGACACCTTGAGCCGTAGCCCAACGTTGTGAGCCAATTCTGGTAATTTGTTGCGGCGTTCTAATCCCTGCAACAACATCTTCTCCTTGAGCATTGATGAGATATTCACCATTAAATAAGGCTTCTCCGGTTGAAGCATCTCTTGTAAATGCTACACCGGTTGCAGATGTGTTTCCCATATTTCCGAATACCATGGCTTGCACATTCACAGCCGTTCCCCATTCTGCAGGAATCGCATTTTGCTTACGATAAAAAATAGCTCTATCATTCATCCAACTATTAAATACGGCACAAATAGCTCCCCACAATTGTTCCCATGCCGAAGTTGGAAATTCCTTACCTGTTGCTTTTTTGACTGCAAGTTTAAATCGTTTTACTAATTCCTGTAAATCTTCTACAGACAATTCTGTATCTAATTTTACTTTTTTCTCATGCTTGAGTTCTTCAATAATTACTTCAAAAGGATCTTCATCTTCTTTTTTTACAGGCTTTAAACCTAACACTACATCACCATACATCTGTATAAAACGTCGATAACTGTCCCAAGCAAATCGAGCGTTACCACTTTTTTGTGCTAATGTTGCTACAGCTTCATCATTAAGTCCTAAGTTCAAAATTGTATCCATCATTCCGGGCATAGATGCTCTGGCTCCTGAACGTACTGATACTAATAATGGATTGGCATTATCGCCGAACTTTGCCGTACCTGCGTGTTTTTCTACCTTCAACATGGCTTGTTCTACTTCTTTCTTAATCGTGTTGATGACAGTTTCTTTCCCGATTTTGTAGTATTCATTACAAATTTCGGTCGTAATGGTAAAACCCGGAGGAACAGGAATACCCATTAAATTCATGCCGGCCAAGTTAGCACCTTTACCACCCAACAACTCCTTCATGGAACTATTACCTTCTGCGGTCTTGTTTCCAAAAAAATAAACATTCTTCTTTGTTTCCATAATTACTATATTAAAATTAATGACACATACAATCGTTATTCTAAAAATATCGCCAATACAAACATGTTGGTAAACAACTTATCAATAGAGTTTTTATATTGTTCTTGTCCTCGAAATCCTTCGGAATAAATTGAATTTATTAAACCCAAAGAGTATCGTAATTCTGTTGACATCTTAAAAAATGGCATGTAAAAATCAAAACCCAATCCTATATCATAACGTATATCAAATGAATTTAATCCGATAAATATTGATTTCTTTTCATTAAATCTACGAAAAGACAATACATCAACAGAAGGTGTTACGCCTGTAATCAAATACGGACGTACATCTCCTCGACGCTTAGCTTTATATTTGAAATGTAATGGCATTTCGACCATTACACTCTCTATACTCATTGACTTGACTGTATCTCCGGAAAAATCAATAGTACGCTGCGTAAACATAGGTCCAAGATGCGTACGAAAATCAAACAAACGGTTAAAGCGATAGGTCATTAAAGCATAGGCTCCAAATCCGGGTATGGTACTTACGATATTGGAACGTACTTTCAGGTTGTTGTTTAAAGATGTGGTGGTAGGTATAAGATTAAATCCGGCAAAGTTAAAGCCTAATACAAATCCGAAACGCAATTTCTTCCCATAATCATAAGCCGATCCTGTATTATAGTAATCTAACATTGATGTTGGATATTCCGAATCTCCGTCTGTAAATGCTGATTGATTGTATAGAGGCTTACCTAAATATTTACTTTTTATCTGTGCATTACCTTGTATGTAACACAACAATAAAAAAGTAGATATTAGCAGGTAAAATCTCTTCATAGTATCATTTGTAAATTTGATATAACGTAGCGATTCCCAAAGAGAGCGGTGTATAACGTACTTTGTCAATCCCTATGGAAGAAAGGTACTCTACCATTTGATTTCCTGAAGGAAAATTCTTTACCGACATGGGTAAATAAGTATATGCTTTAATGTTTTGAGATACTAAAAATCCGACCAGCGGCAATATCATGTAAAAATAAGTATAATATAACCATCTTACTAATCGATATTTTGGCAAACTAAATTCTAGTATCAATATTCTTCCGCCATACTTTGTAACGCGGTACATCTCTTGTATTCCTTTCCCAAAATCTTCAAAATTCCTTACACCAAAAGCGCAAGTTACCACATCAAAAAATTCATTGGGATAATCTAATTTTGTACAATCTTTCTGCTTAAGGGTTATTTTATTGAGTAAATTCGACCTTTCGACCTTTTGCTGACCGATGGAAAGCATGTTTTTAGAGATATCAATTCCTTCCACCAAAATATCTTTACGCTGTGCTGCTATAGCAATTGCTAAATCTCCTGTTCCTGTCGCAACATCTAATACCAACCTTGATTCAGATGGTAAAACTTTCATCATTTCAACACGCCATTTTTTATCTATATTCAATGACAGTATGTGGTTCAAAGCGTCATATCTTGGGGCAATTGCATCAAACATGGAGGCAATATGATTTCTTCTCTTATTCAGTTTCACAGTTTTATGAGGATTTGTGCTTGTTTTTAATATCCGTAATTATTTTTACTGTGCCATATACAGTAAGTGGTTCCTTTTGTTGTTTTGAGATTACATCGCTTCCCATTCTTTTTTATGGCAACACATTTATTTCGAATGGCTTTTAAATCTTTATAATTAGGGTCATCTTTTGAAATCTCGTCCGGACCGGGACTCTTTTTCTTACGTTCTTCATTGTTTTTGATATTGTCTTTGGATAATTCCGTCGTACTTTTCCTCTGATTCTTGAGTGTTTGAGAAACTACAATATTACTAAAACCAATAAAAGAGAGTAGAAAAAGGAAGAACAATTTACGCATAACTTTGGTTTAATGAAAATTGAAAACACAAAAATACAACAAAATATCGGAATATCTATATCCAAAAACTACTCCACCGCCTCTATTCTTTGTGACATTTCTTCCCACTGAAGATAACGATTTTCCAAATCCTTTTTTAGTTGTTCATACTCTTGAGAAAAATCAGAATCGGTAATAATCTTAGAATTTTCACTTAATCGTTGTTCGCAATCAGCAATCTTCTGTTCTATGGAGGCTATATTATTTTCTAATTGTGTCATTTCTTTCTGCAACCGTCTTATTTCTTTCTGTTGTTCTCGGCTTTGCTCATCAGGCAAAGATTTTTCGTTTTTTCCCTGAGTTACTGGAATTGTGGCTACAGGCATTTCTATCTCTTTCATGCTTTCAACATTACGTCGTTGCATAAAATCCCAAATGGTACCCAAATGCTCTTTAACCCTTCCATCTCTAAACTCATAGATTTTATTTACCAATCCGTCTAAAAAATCACGGTCGTGGGACACAACAATCAATGTACCTTCAAACTGTAACAGTGCTTGCTTTAAAATATCTTTGGCTCTAATGTCCATGTGATTGGTCGGCTCGTCGAGTACCAAGCAGTTATGTGGTGTAAGCATCAGTCTTGCCATTGCTAACCTTGAACGTTCTCCCCCACTTAAAACCGAAACTTTTTTATCTATATCATCACCTCTGAATAGAAAGGCTCCAAGTATATCCCTCAGTCTTGTTCTAATTTCGCCGACCGCAATTCGGTCTAAAGTATCGTACACCGTAAAATTGCCATTCAGCAAATCATCTTGATTCTGTGCAAAATATCCGATATTGACATTATGTCCTATCGTCAATTCTCCTCTTTCATACGGTAATTCACCAACAATCATTCGACTCATAGTCGTTTTTCCTTCTCCGTTTCTACCTACTAAAGCAACTTTTTCTCCTTTTTCTATCGTCATTTCGGCGTTGGAAAAAATAACCTTATTGCCAAATTGTTTCCCTACCTCTTTTGCCACTACAACGACCTTTCCACTGTGAGGTGCGGGTGGAAATTTAATGTGCAGTACAGAGCGGTCTTCATCATCAACTTCTACCCTGTCAATTTTTTCTAACATTTTAATCCTTGATTGTACTTGATTGGATTTTGTGGCTTTATAGCGAAATCTCTCTATAAATTCTTCGGTTTTGGCAATTTTGCTCTGCTGGTTTTCAAAGGTTGCCAGTTGTTGTCTCCGCCGTTCATCTCTCAATACTACATATTGAGAGTAAGAAACATTGTAATCTACGGCTTTACCCAATACAAGTTCTATGGTACGTCGGGTAATATTATCTAAAAAAGCGCGGTCGTGAGAAATTAAGACTAAAGCTCCATTATATTCTTTCAGATAATTTTCCAACCACTGAATACTTTCAATGTCAAGGTGGTTGGTAGGTTCGTCTAATAACAACAATTGCGGTTTTTGTAATAAGATTTTTGCCAACTCAATCCTCATCCTCCAACCTCCACTAAATTCTTTGGTCGGGCGTTGTAAGTCTGTATGCTTAAATCCTAATCCTGTTAACATTTTTACAGCATCACCCTCACAGTTTTGTTCCCCAAGTAAATGAAGTAATTCTGTTTTTTCAGAAAATTGATGTATGATTTGCAGATACTCCGGACTCTCATAATCTGTTCTGTGTTCTAACGCATGCGCCAAATCGTCAACCTCTTTTTGAAGCGCACGCAATTTTTCAAAAACCGTCAGGGTTTCTTCTAATACAGAACAACTGTCGGCAATTTTCATCACCTGCGGTAAATACCCGACAATCATACTATCCGGTAGTGCTACTTGTCCGCTTGTTGGTTGTTGTAACCCTTTAATAATTTTCAACAACGTACTTTTACCGGCACCATTTCGACCAACCAATCCTATCTTATCTTTAGGATTAATCATAAACGTTACATCACTAAAAAGGTCGCTACCATTAAAAGTTACAGTCAAATTACTAATAGAAATCATTTTTTATTTACATTTTATTGAACGCTAATCAAACGAATACCTCATAACTCGAATTTTAGCGGTAATTATTTTTACTACAACAGAAGAGCACACAATACAACACTTGAAGAAGTGTTTTACTCTTTTATTCTCTCCTTCATTCTCCTCACCTTCTCTTCTGAAGTTTCACGGCATATATATTCAGAAACATCTGCTGTTCCCGACATTGAAACCTGTATCTGCCGATATTTCATTTTACTTTCTACCGGCGATGTTGCAGAGGCATGAAACTCTTTAATGCCGGTTTTCGTTGCAATGCTTTCGATATTATCACCGCTAATTCCTCCACCGGCCATGATGATAATCCGCCCTGCGGCTTGCTCTGTCAACTTTTGCAACAAAGTAGTACCCTCTGTTGCCGATACAGCCTGCCCTGAGGTAAGAATACGTTGACAACCAAGTCCTATAATTTGCTCTAAAGCATTATAAGGATTACAGGTCATATCAAATGCCCTGTGAAAAGTAACGGATAGCGGATGAGATATTGCCATCAATATTTTCATGCGCTCTGTATCTATCTGACCATCTTGGGTCAATATTCCGGTAACAATTCCCTGTGCATTTAACTGCTTAGCCATAGCAATATCTTCCTGCATAATCAAAAACTCATCATCATTGTACAGGAAGTCTCCATTGCGGGGACGTATCAATACATGAACAGGAATGGTTAATTGGCAACAAACTTGTTTTAATAGGCCATACGAAGGGGTAAGTCCGCCTTCTGACAATGCAGAACACAACTCTATTCTGTCGGCTCCGGCGATTTGTGCTGTTAAAGCAGAACGGATACCGTTGGCACAAATTTCTACTATCATTCCCCGTAACTCGAACTGTCAAAACAATGAGTACAAATACTACTTTTAGAAAGCCCTATGGCTTTCACCATATTTTCGATAGTATTAAACTTGATAGAAGTTACATCAAAATGTTTACGCATCAACTCTACCATCTTTTGATATTTACTGCCCTCTGCATCTAAATATGGTCTGACATCATACGTTTCTGTTCCTTCCATTTCCCTGATAATTCTTCTGGCAATCAAATCGTATTCAGACTTTGACGCAGAAAAATTAACGTACCGGCAACCGTATAACAAAGGCGGACATGAAATGCGAAGGTGTATTTCCTTTACTCCAAATTCCTTTAACAATTCTACATTGTCTCTCAACTGCGTGCCTCTGACAATAGAATCATCGACAAATACACCTTTTTGCCCTTCTAAAATAACACGATTGGGAATAAGTTTCATTTTCGCTACAAGTTCTCTCCTGTCTTGACTGGTCGGCATAAAACTTCTTGCCCAAGTATGGGTATATTTAGAAATAGCATACCGAAAAGGCAGATGCCCCGCTTCTGCGTATCCTAATGCGCAAGCCACTCCGGAGTCGGGTATGGGTGCTACAAAATCAACATTTATAGAGTCATTGGCTGCTAATTCTTTTCCTAAATTACGTCGAACTTGATCGGCATTTATATTTTCATAGCAAGAGGTCGGGAAACCATAGTAAACCCACAAAAATGAACAGATTTGCATATCCTGACTTGGAGGATTCAATACTTTGTATCCTTCTGCTGTAATTTCGACAATTTCTTCGGGACCTAAATAATGTTCGGGTCTAAAGCCTAAGTTTGTTAAACTGCACGATTCTGAGGCCACGGCATAGCCTGTAGTACTTTTACCGATAATCAACGGTGTACGTCCAAACTTGTCGCGGGCTGCAATCAATCCGTTTTCGGTTAACAGTAACATGGTACAGGAACCTTTGACCTTTTGGTGTACTTGCCGAATACCATCTACATAGTTTTCACATGATGCAATCAGCAGCGCAGTCAACTCTGTAAGATTAGAAGTTCCCGTACTTAACTCTGTAAACGTTTGTTTTTTTGACAATAGAAACTGCTCTACTTCTTTGGCATTATTAATTTTTGCTACTGTTGCTACGGCAAACTTTCCCAAATGTGTTCTTAAAACTATTGGTTGAGGGTCTGTATCACTAATCACTCCTATGCCTGAGTTACCAAGAAACTTATCTAACTTGTCTTCAAACTTTGATCTGAAATAATTGTTTTCAATATTGTGTATTGATTTGTAAAATACATCGGCATGATAGGTTGCCAAACCTCCGCGACGCGTTCCCATGTGAGAATTGTAATCTGTACCGTAAAACAGATTATTGATACATGATTGATTTTCTATAACTCCAAAAAGTCCACCCATATAATATAATGATTAATTGTTAATGATTTATAGTTAATAAAGTTGATCTGACACTTTCTACCCCTTCGGAAGTCTCATCCGAGGTCTGTCTGACACTTTCCTGCTGCTGCGAAGTACCGGATGGGGTCTGTCTGAC
>CAYVGO010000039.1:0-22527 GCA_964450725.1 uncultured Muribaculaceae bacterium | reverse complement strand
CCGATGTTATTTCATGACCGACAATAATCAAATAAACCTCTCAATAGTTATTTTATTTCACGATAAAACAATGACCACACAAAAACTTGATAAGTTATTTTACACACAACCGGCAACACTACTTGCTGTTGATTTGTTAGGTAAATTCATATGCAGAAACATTAATGGAGAGTTGAAGAAATATAGAATTACGGAGACTGAATGTTATTTTGGTATTGACGATAGTGCAAACCATGCAGCAAAAGGTAAAACCGAACGTACAAAAGTGATGTTTGAAGAGGGAGGAGTGCTGTATATCTATTTATGTTACGGAATACATAACATGCTCAATATTGTTACAGGAACCTTTAATCATCCTGAAGCAGTTTTAATCAGAGGAGTTGATCATATTTACGGACCGGGTAGAGTTACAAAGTTGCTGGATATCGACAAAAAATTCAATGCACAAAATTTATGTAACAATCATTTAATCTGGTTAGAAGATGATGGCTTTCAACCTCAATACACATCAACAAAGCGCATAGGGATAGATTACGCACAACCAAAAGATAGAGAAAGATTATGGAGACACGTTGTTATTTCTTAAAAACTTCATATTATGCAGTGGTCTGAAATTATTGATGACTTTTCCGTTTACTTGAGATTAGAAAAAAATGCAGAAATCAAGACTGTAGAATCATATTTGTGCGACATTTATCGGTTTAAAAAGTTTGCAGAAGAAGAATTACATAAAAATCCAATCGAAATTTCTCACTTGGATATTGAACAATTCTTATTGGTTTTATCTGACATCGGATTGCATCAACATTCTATTGCTCGCATTTTATCGGGTATCAAAGCGTTCTATAAATATTTATTATTAGAAGACGAAATAGAAAGTTTACCCACAAAAAATGTACGAGCACCCAAGTGGCAGCGTAAAATTCCTCAGATTTTGACGGTAGCAGAAATCGAAAAAATTATTCAAGGCATTGACGTCAGTACCTTGTTGGGTGTAAGAAATAGAGCTATTGTAGAAATTTTATACAGTTGTGGGCTACGAGTGTCGGAGGTAGTTAATTTATCAATATCGGATCTTTATTTTGAACAAGGATATATCTCCGTCATTGGAAAAGGGAATAAACAACGGCTTGTTCCTATTGGGAGTTATGCCGTCAAGGCAATTGAATTGTATTTGGAACGTCGAAAAGAATTTCCGCATATCAAAACGTCTGAAAATATTCTTTTCTTAAACCGACGTGGTAAGAAAATGACAACCGTTATGATTTTTTTGATGATAAAAGAACAGGTTGCAATGTCCGGAATTGATAAAAATATAAGCCCTCACACCTTTCGACATTCATTTGCCACACATTTGGTAGAAGCGGGTGCTGATTTGCGGGTTGTACAAGAAATGTTGGGACATGAATCAATTACTACAACAGAAATCTATACTCATTTAGATACCAATTATCTTAGAGAAAGTTTACTGTCTTATCATCCGAGAAAATAGAGGGACAATTTTCACTTTCCTTAATTCACTTTATCACCCAACGCATTAACCTGAATAAAAATCCCTTGACGATTGTCTGCACGGGATGGATATTGTATGCTGTCTTGTGTTTGAAATCCTACAATGGCAATGATATTACTGTTTAATTTTATTCCGCGGAGTGCAATTTGAGATTTTTCGCTCTCTATTGTCGTTGTTGTAACATATTTACCGGTATGGTCTAACACGATGGTCGCAACATTCCAACCATTTCCAACTTTTTTATTGGTAATAAGTATGTAAT
The DNA here is from genome assembly GCA_964450725.1 of uncultured Muribaculaceae bacterium. Lineage (GTDB taxonomy): Bacteria > Bacteroidota > Bacteroidia > Bacteroidales > UBA932 > CAYVGO01. The sequence continues at coordinate 20,752 of CAYVGO010000039.1, read as the reverse complement.
TTGCATCCATTGGAATGAGCGATACTAATTCTCCTTCAAATGCCACTTTGCTCGTCCATATTTCTCTTCCATCTACATCACTCATTACTAATGTCAATGTGTCGCGACTCTGCAAACTGTCTTTATTTCCATGATATACGGTCAACAAGTTTTGAGAAATATCGTCATACCTGAATAAAGATAGTTGTAAACTGTCTATCGGTAAAAATGATTGCTTATATTCTGTCGGTAAAACCGTTTTACTCATTCGGTAAGCACTGTCATTTGAAAATACATTGGTTGATATGTGTTGTACTGATTCATAAAATAGTTTATTACATTTATTGGTCTCTTGAGTTAAAAAAGTATCTATTCCCGTCGTGTAGTATTTTCGAATTAAAAAATCATATTTAGCAATATTTACCGGACTCAATCGTAATTTCACTTCATCTTTTTTATTCACCAATCGTGTAAGCCGCTGTTTCATGTCTGCAGTAAACAATGCTTGTTGGAAAATATTATTCTCATCTGAATTGGGTGAGTTTATCTTTAATCGACTTTGTGCAATCATGTTGATTACAATATTCCTAAATTCAAAAAATGGAATAAGTAAAGATTCATAATCTACCTTGTTGAGCCGATTAATCAATAATTTATTGATTACAATAGGCTCGGTTGATTGTACTTTTTGTTGTTGCTCCCACTGATGTTGAAGTTGATTGTACAAAAGATTTTCTTTTTCTATATCTTTTCTCAAACTATCAATGGTTGTGCTATGTTGTTCTTTGAAATCTTTAATCCAAGCATCATAATTCCACAACGTAATATCATTTTGAGTAAAATCTGATCCATTCAGACCATCCAAACGATACATTTCTATGGGTATAATACGGAATTTCGGATTATAGTTAGGTATAATATAGGCAGTCAATGCTTCTTGAAATTTATCTTTTCGGTCTAATACATACAAATATTTTCGAGATAAACTATCTAACATTGCTATATCATCTACAGTTACCAATAATTGCGCATCTTTAATCTTTTTATACTTTTCACAGAAACCATAAAACATCATGACACATTGGTTATATTGGTTGACCATGTCATAAAATGAATAGTAGAGCGTGTCAACTTTTACCCTTAAGGCTTTCAACTGTTCAGATTTCTGTTTGACATAGTCCTCAACTTCTTCTATCGTTACTTTTTTTTCCTGAGATTTTTTTGCTGCCATGTAAAACTCATTATACTTACGAATTTCACCTTTATTGGCAAAATGGAGATAGTTTGAATAATATATATTCATCTCATCTAAATATTGCGACAGCAATCCGTACTCAAACAAAGGATGTGTATTTTGCATAACATCAAAAGATACTTCTCCTAATTGAAAATAAACAGTGGCTAATTGCCTATAACTTTTTTGTAATTCTTTAAGATTACTCAAAATCATCATTTTATCGGCATTTTGGAAAGTCTTCTTCACTTCACCTTCATAGTTGTCGGCAAAAGAAGTTTTATAGGAAAGTAAAACTGTAAAAATGATAAAACAAACACTAATTTTCTGCGTCATGCTATTGTTTATTTAGTTTCATCAATGACTTTAAATTCAACTCTACGATTAATCGCTCTGTTTGCCTCTGTATCATTAGATACCAAAGGTTGTTTTTTTCCATAACCCACCGCCACTATTCGCTTTTGATCAATACCTTTTTTCTGAATGTAGCGGGCTGTAGATTGTGCTCTTGCCATAGAAAGCCTATCATTATAACTGTCACTGCCAATATTATCGGTATGAGCTGATAATTCAATGCTTATAGTGGGATTGTTATTCAATAAATCTACAACTTTATCCAATTCTTCAAACGATTCATCTTTGAGTGATGCCGAACCTAACTCAAAAGTAATGTTACGCAACTCAATCCTCACTTCTTTGACAATGGGTTGCAATAAGACAGAGAAGTTTGATATATCATCACTGCCGACAGTGAATATTGTGTCTCCCAAAAAATATCCGGTAACAGAAGATAATACTTGATATTTATCACCTTGTCGCAACTCTACACTTTGATGATTTGTACTATCTGACATATAAAGAGTTTCTTTACGCTGTAGGTTGACTAATTTAACATTACCGTTGACAATACTATCTTTTTCTATATCTTTAAGAGTTATCAAGGTTTTACTTTTTCCGGGAACAAGTTCTACGTCCACCTCCGAGTGATTGAATTGTACAGACTTTAAAGTATTCATGGAATAGATAAAGGTCGTAAAATTAGGTACAACAAAATGAATGTCGTAATGCTTCCCGATTGGTAATTCTACCATATAACGTCCTTTATCTTCATTTTTCACGAATAAAGGAATTTCTTCTTGATTTATGGCATCAAAAGTTTTTACTTTTGCATGAAGTGGGTCAAAAAGTTCATTGTCAAATACATTAAATAGTAGGGATACAGACTGAAAAAGTTCTACAGAATAAGTAACCAATGTATCTTTTTTTAAGGTTGTCGCATCAATTTCACTATAATGATGAGAGTAACCTTCTCCCGAAAAATCAAGTTTATACTTTTTTCCATAAGGTAAAAATAGAATGTAACGTCCTTGTTTATCTGTCGTAACTTTTGAAAAAAGTTGAGAGGTGATAGCATCAATTACTGTAATGTTAGCATGGTCAACAACTTTTTTATTGTTTAAATCGGTTACACTACCTTGTAATGTCATTACCGGTTCTGGTAGAAAGTCTTGAGATAACGGTTTAGTTACCATAAAGTGAATCCACTTCTTTTTTAATTGAGTAGAAGTAATGGCTGTTAATTGTTGATTTGAATAATCTAAAGTTGGAGAAGTAACATCAAAAGTATAATCTGCGAAAGGAATTTCTGAAGGCAGTAACCAATCTTTCCCAAAAATATTTTTCGTATAATAAAGTGTATAAACTTCTTCTTTTTTTATTTCAGATGTACGTTTAGAAGCAAAATACAACGTAACATTATCCGTCATAATCCTAGGAGTAAGTTCAACGTCTGCATTGATGGGAGATATTAGGGCTTCCGGAGTTTGCCATTGACCAAAGTCGTTGAGAAATGATCTGTAAATTGTTGTAACGTCTTTACTTTTTCGCTTTTGATTGTCTGCAGGAATACGTCGCACAAAATACAGTATTCTTTTATTACCGGATAAAGATGGAGATTCTTCCCAACCTGATGTATTAATGGGTGAGGGCAGTTCTTTTGGTTCGTGAAAGATTCCGTTTTCATAAAGTGAAACAAAAATATTGTAATCTCCATTGGTTGTTTTGTTAGATGAAAAATATAGTTCTCGTCCATCAAAACTAATTGTAGGAGTTATGATTGCACTCCCATTTGCCCACTGAGTTAAGGACTCTACAATTTGGGGTGCATTCCATGCCGAGGTTGGAAGATTACGTTGTTTAGTACAAATGACAGTTTGCCCGTTGCTTTCCATCAAGCAGACCATCAACAATCCATCGGCTGTAATACTTGGATTTGTTTCATTCTGCACTTGTCCAAACAGCGGATTTAAAGCAACAAAGATCAACTGTAGAATTAATAGTATAGATAACTTGTTCTTCATTGGAAATCAGTATTTAATAGAACTAAATCTCCGACTGAGTAGGCATTTGCAGTATCTTTTCTTTTCTACTGTGTATCGTACGAATAACAATCCGTTTTAATCCAATATCAATAATAATACACAGTAAAATTCCCAACAACAGCAAATATTCATCTGAAAAATAACGACCTAAATATACAAAAGTTGCCATCATCAAAAGATTAAATGTAGATAAAATGATGGTTACTTTTGCGTGATTAAATCCCATGCGAAAAACAACATGGTGAATGTGGAGTTTATCGGGATGGAACGGAGATTTTCCTTGTCGAATACGCAATAAAGAAATACGGACAGTATCAAAAATTGGTAAAAAAACCAACATAATCCCTGAAGTTATTGTAGCCGTAAGTTTGTACGGATTATCCATCGGAAGAGCATAATTATTCTCCATAAACTTAATGGTAGATATGGCTAACAAAAATCCCAAAAACAAAGAACCTGTATCACCCATAAATATTGATGCCGGATGCCAGTTGTAACATAAAAAGGCTAAAACTCCTCCAAGCACCGCCAATAACACTAGTCTAAATGTACTCATATCCAATGTGTTTTGGTTTTCAATAAGAAAACTCCAAAGAATAACACCTATAATCGCAGTTAAACCGATACTGCCCGCCAAACCATCAATACCATCAATCAAATTAAATGCGTTAGTAATCGTAACTATTGTCAATACGGTTAATACGTAACTTAACCATATCGGAATCTCTTCTATTCCAAACAACCCATAAAAAGAAGTAATTCTTATGCCATAAAGCCCTCCACCCCAAGCAACTATAACTGCCGAAATAATTTGAATGATAAACTTATCTCGAGAACGTAAAGGTATCATATCGTCTCGAACTCCGGTAATAAACAATATTCCTACTGCTGCAAAAAAATAACGATATACAGATAATTGACTAAACGGAATCCAAACCAAACAAGCAAAAATAAAACCGGCGAAAATAACAATACCACCCATACTGGGGACAAACCCTTTATGAATTTTACGTCCTCGACCAACATCCAATACCTTCTTCCGTGTTAATTCTTCGATTAACACAGGAGTGAGGACAAATGCCAAAATAAAAGACGTAATTGTGCATAAAACTATTGCTTGCATAACTTATCTACAATATTTAATTACAAAATATAAGAAACACTTTATTTTTCCACTATCAACAAAAACAATAACTTTATTTGATTTATTTTTATATATTTAAATTTAAGACTTTCCTCCAACAATAAGACTTTTCACCAATACCGACGGCATACCGCAAGTTACAGGACAAGATTGTCCATCTTTGCCACATGTCCAAGTACCATTATCCATTTTATAATTATTACTAACCATAGTAATATCAGACAAAGCTTTAGGTCCATTACCTATAATATTAACATCTTTAATCGGTTGTGTTAATTTACCGTTTTCGATCAGATAACCTGTCTTTACAAAAAAGGTAAAATCACCCGCACCAATTTGAACTTGACCATTAGAAAATGTTTCAGCATAAATACCTTTTTTCACAGTGGCTATAATTTCTTGTTCTGATACATTTCCATTTTCCATATAGGTAGCACGCATTCTGGGTATCGGCATATCTCGAAATGACTCTCGTCTTCCATTGCCTGTAGGATTAACACCATAATGCTTTGCACTAATGCGGTCATGTAAATAACTGTTCAAAACTCCTTCTTTCACAATGTATGTTTTCTGTCCCTCGACTCCTTCATCATCTACATTGACTGAACCGCGATTATGTGATATTGTTCCATCATCCAAAACAGTAATATGTTCATTACAAATCTTTTTACCCAACTGGTCAGAAAAAATGGAAATGTTTTTCCTATTAAAATCGGCTTCAAAAGCATGCCCTATTGCTTCATGCAATAAAATACCAGAACCTCCACAACCCATTACAACTTCCATTTGACCTCCTTTTGGCTGTTCGGCTTCAAATAAAATGCCAGTTCTTTTGATGACCTCTTGTGATAATTCTTCAATAATTTCAGGTGTTAAAAATTCAAATCCCATACGAAAAGAGCGTCCGGCTTGATTACTTTCCGTTCTGCCATTTTCTTCCATAACACAATTAACAGATAGTGCTACCATCGGACGATAATCAGCAGTAAGAATCCCTAAACTGTTATAAAACAAAACATAAGTGGAACTATCTCGCAAACTTATATTTACTTTTTGCACTCGCTTATCCAATTCAAATACACGTTTGTTGAAGTTTTCTATAATAGGTATTTTTTTATCAATCATCACACCTTCCCAACTTTGCTGAAATGGATAATAATTTGCATTTTTCTGCAATGTCATATCTACAGATTGGTACTTATTGGCTCCCTGAACAATATTTGCAGCGGTTTTGGCAGCCTTTAACATTTCTTCAACAGTTGTTGTTTCCGTGTAAGCATAACCGGTTCTATCACCATCTACAACTCTAATCCCTACTCCAAAATCAACATTTGCATCAGCAACATTTACTGCACCATCACGCAAAACCACACTATTATATAATGAGTGTTCAAAAAAGATATCTGCATAATCCCCACCCTGAGATAGAGCAACGGAGATAATTTTCTTCAAATCTTGCTCAGAAACATTGAAATGATGCATCATAGTGTTAAATGAATTTGACAATTGATATGAATATAATAACTGAGGTATGACCAATGAACCAATCACTACTTTTCCTCCAGTTTTGATAAACTCTCTACGTGTTTGCATAAACCTTCAAAATTAAAACTAACGTGATTTTACAAAGGTAAGAGATTATTTTGAGAAAATACTATCTCGCCGTAATTTTGTTATTCAAAAAAAAAACATTACCTTTGCACTCCCTTTTGACTTAGGGTGTTTACATGTAAAAATTGTAAATCTTTACAGTGTGATGGGGAATTTTATTATTCTGAGTAACACAATATTAAATCTAAAATGAAAACCGTAAATTTAAAAGCTACCATTAGGGAGGAAAGAGGCAAAGAAAATGCTTCACAACTAAGAGAAACCGGCAAGGTGCCATGTGTTATCTATGGTAATGGAGAAAATATTAGTTTTTTTGTTTCTGAAAGTGACATACGTCATTGCATCTATACTCCCAATACATATCTAATAGAAATAGAATTAGGAGAGAAAAAAGAACTTGCTATCATTCATGATATGCAATTCCACCCAGTAAATGACAATGTTTTGCACATTGACTTTTATAGGGTTGAACCAAAAAAAACTATACAAGTTGCATTGCCTATTGTAATTTCAGGTAATGCGGAGGGTGTGAAATTAGGCGGAAAATTACAAGTAATGTTACGTAAATTAGTTGTTCGAGGATTATTGGAAAATATACCGGAATCTTTGAGTGTTGACATTTCCTCTTTAGGATTAGGTAAAAGTATTTTTGTCTCAGATTTATCGTATTCAAATTTAACTATTACAACACCTAAAACTACGGTTGTTTGTGCTGTTAAAATGACCCGTGCGGCTCGTGGAAGTGCTGCTACGGCAGAAGAACAAAAGTAAATATTTAGGGCCCATAGCTCAGTTGGTTAGTAGCACCTGACTCATAATCAGGGGGTCACAGGTTCAAGCCCTGTTGGGCCCACAAAATAAAGACTTGCAACTCTTGTTGTAAGTCTTTATTTTTGAAAGTAGACCAATGTTCTGTTGACATAAACTTCTCTCAACAATCTACTCTTTTTATTTCATATCAAGGATACAATGTTTTAAACCTCCTTTCTATCGTTTGAGTAGCAATAAAAAGCCTTTAAGTGTCTATTCCTATTCTATTAACATTATTTTTTGTCAATATCTCATTTTTTATTACTAATTTTGCCGATGATTTTACATTTAATTACATTATCTTAATTTAAATCATGTCTTCTTCTATTCTTTTACAGGCACAAGCCTCTGGTCAATTAGATTATTTTGATTTGGCTGCAAAAGGCGGTATTATTATGTATCCGTTGTTATTATTATCACTTATCGCCGTGTATATTTTTGTGGAACGATTTCTATCCATTCAAAAAGCCAGAAAAATTGATCAGCATTTTATGCATAATATCCGTCAATACATTTTAGAAAATAAAATTGATGCCGCTTTGGCACTTTGCCAATCTCAATATACTCCGCTTTCTCGAATGATTGAAAAGGGAATACGTCGTATGAATCGACCCTTAAATGATATTCAAGCATCTATTGAAAATGTGGGAAATTTAGAGGTTGCCAAGTTAGAAACCAATTTACCGATGTTGGCTACTATTGCCGGTGGAGCACCTATGATTGGATTTTTAGGGACAGTAACGGGTATGATTAGAGCTTTTTTTGATATGTCAAATGCGGAAACATTGGATGTAAAATTACTTTCCGGAGGTATCTATGAGGCAATGGTTACTACGGTTGCCGGATTAGTTGTAGGTATCTTAGCCTATTTTGGTTATAATTTTTTAGTAGCACGCATTGAAAAAGTTGTTGCAGTTTTAGAAGCAAGTACTGCAGAATTTATGGATTTGCTACACCTTAAATAATTTTGGCATGGCAATTAAACGCACTTCAAAAGTAGAGGCCGGGTTTAACATGTCCTCTATGACAGATATTGTTTTTTTACTGTTGATATTCTTTTTAGTTACCTCAACGTTAATTTCACCCAACGCATTAAAGTTACTTCTACCAAAAAGCAATAGTCAAGTAAAGGAAAAACCGTTTGTAACACTTTCAATGAAAAAAAATCAAGGGGGAGTTTATTTGGATGGTAATGCAACTGTACTTATTCCTGTTCAAGATTTGGAGTTAATTTTAGTTGACCGTTTAAAAGAAGAAAGCGACCCTACAATTTCATTGCATGCTGAAAAAGATGTTACCTTAGACGAAATCGTCAGTGTAATGAATATTGCAAAAAACAATAAGTGGAAACTTATTTTGGCAACCTCTCCGGAAAGTAACTAATACAATGACAAACAATAAATTATACGGAGTCATTATTACTATTGTCTTTCATAGTATTATATTATTTTTGGCTCTTTATCTATCTCTTAATCTTCCTGATCCTCCACCAAAAGAGAGTGCTATATTGGTAGCATTTGGATCTGATGATTTTACAGAGGTAACGCCACAAAAACAAACAGTAGCAGTACAGCCTACTGGAGAACCTGAGCCTTATGAAGAAGAAGAAACTTTGACGCAGGAAATAGAAGAAGCACCCGCTATTCAAACTCCTCCAAAACCGAAAAAGCCTAAAGCTCAACCCCAAAAACCAAAACAACCCATACCGCAACCTACGGCAAATCCAAATCCCACTCCTACTCCGGTTACAACTCCAACACCCCAAGTTAATCAAAGAGCATTATATTCGGGTGGACAATCTACAGTTCCCAGCACTAATACAACCGGCAGTGCCGGAGATCCTTTAGGTTCACCTGAAGGAGTATCTCCAACCGGAAGTCCATACGGAAATAAAGAAGGTGCAAGTTTGGAGGGACGAAATTTAGTAGGCAATTTACCCAAACCGAAATACGATACTCAAGAGTCAGGTAAAGTAGTTGTTAAAATTTGGGTCAATACCAAGGGGGATGTTATTAAATCTGAAGCTCAATTAAAAGGAACAACCGTACAAAATGCTCAACTTTTAAAAATGTCGGAAGAAGCGGCAATGCGGGCTAAATTCAATAATATTGAAACAAATACAAATATACAAATCGGATACATTACTTATATTTTTAAACTAAACTAACTATCATTTATTTCTATGCCATTTTCAAAAATAATTGGTGTCGGACATTATCTACCACAATGTATTGTAAAGAACTCTGATTTAGAGAAACTTATGGATACATCTCATCATTGGATTGTAGAACGAACAGGAATACAGCAACGACATTTTGCGGTTGAAGGTGTTGACACTACGGAAAGTATGGGATGTAAAGCGGCAGAAAATGCAATACAAGACTCTGGTATATCGGCTGAAGAAATTGATCTCATTATTTTTTCAACACTCAATCCAGATTACTTATATCCCGGTTCCGCTCCTCTTATCCAGCGTGGTTTAAAAATAAGAAAACATATTGCAACCCTTGACATCAGACAACAGTGTACCGGATTTGTGACAGCTGTTTCTATTGCCGATGCATATATAAAAACAGGACAGTATAAAACAGTATTAATCGTTTGCTCTGAACTCCAAAGTACAATATTAGACTTAACAACACGAGGTAGAGCTATGAGTATTTTATTTGCCGATGGTGCCGGAGCTGTTATATTACAACAATCAGAACAACCGGGAATACTTTCAACAAACTTGCATTCAGAAGGAATACATGCAGAAGAGTTAGCATGGAAAGGAAAAACGATAAGAAAAGGGTGTAACAGTATTCGAGAAAATGTGGACAATATTGAAGATATTTATCCTCAAATGGCCGGGAATTTAGTATTTAAACATGCCATACTGCGATTTGAAGAAACCATCATGGAATGTTTACAACAACATAATCTGACAAAAGCAGATATTGATATGTTGATTCCACACCAAGCAAACTTAAGAATTACAAAATATCTACAAGAAAGAATGAATTTAGAGGACGACAAAGTATATTCCAACATTGAAAAGTATGGAAATACATCGTCGGCAACAATTCCAATTTGTATCAGTGAACTTAAAAAATCCGGAAAAATTAAATCCGGAGCCTTGTGGATAATGCCCGCTTTCGGAGCCGGATTTTTATGGGGTTCTGTGATTATGAGGTGGTAAAACCATGACTGATAATGAACGTTATATTTACCGATGTTTACAGTTAGCCACTATTGGAAAAGGACGCGTTGCGCCGAATCCAATGGTAGGGTGTGTGATTGTTCACAATAATATTATTATTGGAGAAGGAGCACATCAAAATTATGGAGAACCACATGCCGAGCGTCAAGCTATTCTTAGTGTCAAAAACAAAAAACTATTGGCAGAGGCAACACTTTATGTAAACTTAGAGCCTTGTTGTCATCACGGAAAAACCCCGCCTTGTACAGATATCATTTTAGAATATCAAATTCCAAAAGTTGTCATTGGTTCTCAAGATCCGAACCCTAAAATGAACGGGAAAAGCATCACTCTTTTACAAGAAAATGGAATAGAAGTCATTAGTGGTGTTTTAGAGGAAATATGTAAAGATTTTAATCGTTATTTTTACTGTTACCACACATTGCAACGTCCTTACATTATTTTAAAATGGGCTGAAACTGATGACGGGTTTATTGATAAAATTCGCACAGCAGATACTCCTCCACTTAAAATTTCCGATTCAACAGCGCAATTGTATAACCATAAATTACGGTCAGAAATATCTGCAATCCTTGTAGGTTATAATACGGTCATTATGGATAACCCGCAATTGACTGTCCGACATTGGAGTGGTAAAAATCCACTTCGCCTTGTTCTTGATCAGCACGAGGAATTTATTCTTAATTTGGACAAATATAGAAATTGTCATCTTTTTCAAAAAAATAGTAACACCTTAATTTTAGGTAAAAGCGGAATGTATGATGTTAGGATTGAAGAATATACGACCTTTAAACCTTCCGTTGATAATTTACATCTAATTGAACATTGGTGTAAGATTTTACGACAACAACGTATTAATAGTATCATTGTTGAAGGTGGTGCAAAAACAATTCAATATTTCATACAACAAAATATATGGGATGAAGCCGTTATTTTTAGAAACAAGGAGAGAATTTTTAATGGAGTAAAAGCACCTACACTACCAAATGAGAAAGTTGTAACGCGCACAAAAATCGGTAATGGAGAAATGATTTTTATTGAAAACAAATAGTATTTTATTCATTCATAAGTTGTTATTCTTTAGCGTAAATTAATTTACACATTGGTCAGATTGGAAAGATCTTTGCTGTAATATTGGGAGTAAATTTTAAATAGTATAAGCCATGAAAAACAAACTTACTTTTACCATTGTTCTTTTATCTTCAGTTATTAGTAGTGCCTTAATTTCTTATTTTGTAACAACGGGCTACACTTCAACGTATTTAGAAGAAGCAGAACACAAAGCACAAATGAGTGATTTGCGACAAAATCGCTTTTTTACGTCATCATCCGCTTTACCTTCTACCGAAACTTATAATTTTATTGCTGCTGCTGAAAAAACCGTACATGCAGTCGTACACGTAAAAACAAGTTATCAACAACAACCTCGAGAAGACATTTTTGAATTCTTTTTTGGATTTCGAAACTTTGGTACTCCTCAACCTGTCGAAGGTACAGGTTCTGGAGTCATTCTTTCCCAAGACGGTTATATTGTTACTAATAATCATGTTATTGCAAAAGCCCAAAATATTACTATTACTCTGAATGACAAACGAAGTTTTTCCGCCAAATTGATAGGTACAGATCCGAGTACTGATTTAGCATTGCTAAAGATTGATGCAGAAAATTTACCCTACTTAGAAATTGGGAATTCTGATGATTTACGACTGGGAGAATGGGTGTTGGCAGTTGGAAATCCATTAAACTTAACATCTACAGTAACTGCAGGCATTGTAAGTTCCAAAGCAAGAAATATCAATATTTTATCTGATAAATTTAAAATTGAGTCATTCATTCAAACCGACGCTGCCGTAAATCCCGGCAATAGTGGTGGGGCATTAGTTAATACAGCAGGACAGTTAGTTGGGATTAATACGGCTATTGCTTCACAAACCGGAGCTTATTCTGGGTACTCATTTGCAGTACCTTCCTCCATTGTACAAAAAGTAACTCGTGATTTAAAAGAGTTTGGAGTTGTGCAAAGAGCTTTTTTAGGTATTGAGTTAAGTGAATTAACTAGCAAACTTGCCGACTCACTTAAAATCAAAGATCTTAAAGGCGTTTACACCGTTAGAGTTGTTCCACAAGGAGCGGCAGAAATTGCCGGAATTAAAGATGGAGACATTATCTTAAAAGTTAATGATGTCGAAATCAATACGGTATCGCAATTACAAGAACAAATTAGTCGTTACAGACCAAACGATCAAGTAACCTTGTTAATAAATAGAGAGGGAAAAACGAAACAAATTAATGTGATTTTACGTAATAAGCAAGGAACTACTGATATTGTAAAAATTACAGATAACAAACCTAGCAGCCAATTGTCGGCAAAATTTGAAGAATTATCTAACAATGAGCGACGCCGTTATGGTTTACGTTATGGGATCAAAGTTACAGAAGTACAGCCGGGCAAATTGAAAGAACAAGGAGTACGAGTAGGATATATTATTGTAAGAGCCAACAGGCAGCCTGTGAAGACCGTTGAAGATTTGGAAACCATTTTATCACAAACTCGTGATGAAGCATTGTTTTTAGAAGGAATATATCCTAACGGTTCTGCCGCTGCTTACGGAATTATTTTAAATAATTAAGCAATACAAGACTTTACATTTTATTATAGATGAGACAATTAAAAATTACTAAATCCATCACAAATCGCGAAAGTGCGTCATTGGATAAATATTTACAAGAAATTGGGCGTGAAGAATTAATTTCAGTCGAAGAAGAGGTAGAATTAGCCCAAAAAATCCGCAAAGGAGACCAAGAAGCACTTGACAAATTAACACGTGCCAATTTGCGCTTCGTAGTATCTGTTGCTAAGCAATACCAGAATCAGGGTTTAAGTTTACCCGATTTAATTAATGAGGGAAATCTAGGCCTAATAAAAGCCGCTGAAAAATTTGATGAAACAAGAGGTTTCAAGTTTATATCCTATGCTGTATGGTGGATTAGACAATCCATTTTACAAGCATTGGCTGAACAATCTCGAATTGTACGTTTACCACTTAATCAAGTCGGATCTCTCAATAAATTGAATAAAGCGTTGGCGAAATTTGAGCAGGAAAACGAGAGACAACCATCTCCTGATGAACTTTCGGAATTATTGGGACAGCCTAAAGATAAAATTACGGATACTTTAAAAATTTCAGGAAGGCATGTTTCTGTAGACGCACCTTTTGCTGAAAGTGAAGATAACAGCCTTTTAGATGTTTTGGTCAACAATGACTCTCCGAATGCAGATAAAGGATTAATGACAGAGTCCTTACACAAAGAAATTGAACGTACACTATGTACTTTAACTGAACGAGAACGTGATATTATACGCTTCTTTTTCGGTATTTCCTGCCAAGAAATGACACTTGAAGAGATTGGCGAAAAATTTGGTTTGACGCGTGAAAGAGTAAGGCAAATTAAAGAAAAAGCAATACGACGGTTAAGGCAAAATTCTAAAAGTAAAATTTTAAAACCTTATTTAGGATAATTACGATTTACAAACAAAATACAACTATAATGCACAATTTATTAAAAGGGAAAAAAGGATTGATTTTTGGTGCTCTAAATGAAAAATCAATAGCATGGAGAGTCGCACAAAGAGCACATGAAGAAGGAGCAACATTTGTATTAACCAATACTCCTGTTTCTATGAGATTAGGAAGTATTGAACAATTGGCAGAACAATGTAACACAATTGTCATTCCTGCCGATGCCACGAATGTTGAAGACTTAGAAAATCTTGTAAGTAAGGGAACTGAATACTTAGGTGGAAAGTTTGATTTCGTTTTACACTCTATCGGGATGTCTCCCAATGTCCGTAAAGGTCGCACTTATGATGATTTAGATTACAAAATGTTACAACAAACTTTAGATATTTCAGCAATCTCTTTTCACAAGGTATTACAAGTTTGTCGACAATTGGATGGTATTAATGAGTGGGGTTCCGTTGTTGCATTGAGTTATATTGCAGCACAAAGAACGTTATATGGATACAATGATATGGCAGACGCAAAAGCAATGTTAGAATCTATTGCTCGTAGTTTTGGATATATTTACGGAAGAGAAAAAAAAATAAGAATTAATACAATTTCGCAATCACCAACTATGACAACTGCCGGGGGTGGAATTATGGGATTCAATGCTTTGATGGATTTTGCAGATAGAATGTCTCCATTAGGAAACGCTACTGCCGAAGAATGTGCTGATTATGTCATTACCTTGTTTTCTGACTTAACTCGTAAAGTAACTATGCAAAACCTTTTTCATGACGGAGGATATTCAAGTATGGGTATGAGTTTAAGAGCCATGAAGGTATATAACGAAGGATTGGAGTATCGAGATGTAAAAGAAGATAAAAGTAAAAAATAACCCCATAAATTTAAAATTATGATTTTTGACCATATTGACCAAGCAGACCGATATGCCACTGTGCATTGTTTGTTTCCTAAAGTTTTTCACTATTTAAAAACAACGGATTTAAAATCTCTGACTGAAGGAAAACATGAAATTGATGGTGAAAATTTTTTTGTTTTAGTATCAGAGCGTATCACTATTCCTGCTGAAAAAGGTCGCTTAGAAACACACAATCAGTATATTGATATTCAACTATGCTTAAGAGGTAACGAATCTTTTGGAATTTTAGATCGTAGTGAGTGTTTAACTATTGATACTCCTTATTCTAAAGAGGATGATATTGCTTTTTACAAAGATAAATTTACGAATGTGTTATCACTTAAACCCAATCATTTTGTGGTCTTTTTCCCAAATGACGCACATGCTCCAATGATTGGTAATGGCGATGGAATTCGTAAGTTAATTGTAAAAGTTCCTGTTTAATTTTTATTTTGATTAAATACAAAAGAGGGTGTGTCTTCGTTTTGACACACCCTCTTTTGTATTTAAAATCTTATGTTGCTTATCTCAAAATTGTTACGGTAGCATTATATACTTTCTTTTCTTCTTTGTGTATATAATGTACTGCAACAATATACGTGCCATCAGGTAAATTAGCACCATCAAAATCGCCGTCAGCACGTTGATAATCTTTGTGTTGATAAACCATGAGACCTTTTCGATCATAGATGCATACATTAACATCTTTCACATCCTCTTTATTGAGCCATAAAAATTGAAGATAAAAGCGATCATTCAAACCGTCACTATTTGGAGTAAGTATATAGCGATCATCGTCAGCCATGTTGTAAGTTTGATACTGAGCATAGAGAACAATTTCTAAAGCCATAGTATCTATGGTGGTTGTAGTGAATACTTCTTTTCCATCGGCCATGACCCAGCCCTTCAATTTATAATTGCCATATCTTACGACTGGAAATTCTCCATAAGAAGAACCAAAGGTTACAATTTTTCTGTCCGGAGATGCAGTTCCTCCTGAAGCATTAAAAATAACTGTGATTTCGCGAGCTTCCCAAATAGCATACAAAGTATGTTCATTTTGATCTTCTACAACCGTCGTTCCTTCAATCATATATGAACCGTCTGCATTTAAAGACCAGCCCACAAAACGGTAACCTCTGCGTTGAGGGATTGGTAATGACTGAAAATATTGATACGGACGATATTGTTGTACAAAAATAATACTGTCTCCCGTTCCGTCGTTCAAATCCAAAGTAACCGGATATTTCCAAATAGCATAAAGCGTATGGTCAATTTCTGTTCCGGGTAAACTACCTACAATTGTAGTTGATTCAATGGGCGTTAAACCTTTAACATCTAAACTCCAATATAAAAATTCTGAACCTGCACGTATTGGGAGTGGTAACTCTCCATAAGATTTTCCGGTGTTTACATCTATTGTGTCAATCTTATTTTGATTATTCCCATCACTAAAGTTGACATCAAAACTTAATTGTAATGTTTGACCTTCTGTTATTGTAACATTGGCAGAAATCATCACTCCCAAGTAACCAAAAATAACAGGATAAGTCCCTGATGTTGGTGGCGTTGTGGAAAATGGCAAATCCAAGGCTGTACGATCTTTCACCATAACAGATACCGGTTCTTGCGTTGTTAGGTCATAACCACGTACACCTCCTCGGAAGAGTAATACATCATCTGTTAAAGATTCTAAACTTTCTGTAGAATAGACTGTAAAATCATGGGCAAACAAAAGCGTATATTCATCTGATGTAAAATTCTCTGTCACATATACTTTAACTGTTTTTGATTCACCTTTGGCAGTGGAAAATGTGGCTTCATAAGTATCCGGACGATTAACAATATTATGAACAACCGGAGTTTGTATAAGAACCGGCAACATACTAAGATTATCCATAGCACGAACTTGGGCACGACCAATGAGCAACTCATCAGTGAGACCAAAAAGAACTTCATCTAAAGCTAGGTAAAAATCTTCGGCAATTATGGTTTCATCTCGAACATCTACGCCAAGAACCGTCACTGTAATGACATTGGAAGAGGACATTTCCATTTCACTGTCAGTTTCACTTCGGTTTAGTCGACGATAGTAAGTAGTAACCAATAAAGGTGATTTTTCAATATAGTCTGTGTTAGAAGAAGACCAACCTGTAACATCTGACCATACATTTCCGCCCATTTTCTTTTGCCACTTATATAAATTTCCATCTCCTAAAGTAACATTCTGAAATATTCCCGGTAAATCTCCGAAATTGATTGTAGTATCTCCGGCAACAATACCTCCTAAACTTCCGTTGACCGTAACTGTCAGTAGATTACTATGTTGTTCTAAATCATCACTATTAGTTCGGTGAGATTTGACACATCGACGATATGTTGTGGTTTCTAATACCGGTGCAATATCTTTGTAAGTTACATAATTACCCCACTCAGTTAAATCTATCCAAGTATCACCAACACTTTTTTGCCATTTAAAAGCAATAGCATTCCCATTATTGGTGGAATAAAATTTTGCTAAGTAAGTTCCCAAATCAACAATCGTATCGGTAGCTCCTGAACTGCTGAGAGCAATCGTACCCGGAATTAGATCTACTGAAGGAGTAACGACAACCGTATTACTTGCAATGGTATCTCTGTTATCATTGGAGATCTGAGGCTTTGCAATTCTACGATAGTAAGTAGTTATGCTCACAGGTTCTACTTCCTGATACTCTTTTTCATTAAAACGAAAATCGGTAATAGGTCTAAAATCACGCTCTCCTTCTCGCTTCCGTACCCACAGATAAGCCTCTCCATTGCTGTTCTCTACATTGGTAAACTTGGAAGGTAATCCATTTTTCAAAATCGTTTGACTACGAGCAATCATGCCGCCTTTGATCGGTTCTACAGTAATGAAAACCTCATCGGTATAAGAAGCCCATAGATCAAGTTCCGTCAACGAAGATTTACACATTCGACGATATTTAGATTCTTGCCTTACATTTTCATCTTTCGCACCTAACTTGCCTGCAGAAAAAATTTCAGTTCCCAAAGTACTCCAACCACCCCAACTGCCATCGTCGAGTTTTCTACTGACCTGCCATTTAAACACCGTACCCGTACCCTGTTCTACATTCACCAATTCCGCAGTACCTCCACGAACAATAGTCGGCTTACCTACAGCAACAAAACCCGGTTCTACCACTTGAACTTTCACGGTAACAACATTACTTGATGCAGCCAAATCATCTGAAGTAGAGAGTAGTGTTTTACATAACCGGCGATATTGACGGAAAGGAAGAATCATCGGTGAAGAGGGAGTATAAGATAACACATCTGAAGTCCATTCTGTAAGATTTAACCACGTACCGTCTATAGTCTCTCGATACTGCCACTGATAATAAGAACCGTTACCGGAATCCAAACTTGTCAACTCTCCGGGAATATCATTTAAATCTAATATTGTGTCCGGTATACTAATTTTACCTCCGGTTAATGGTTCAACCCAAACCGAAACTTCATTACTATTACGATGCTGCCGTTCATCATCTTTGTTTGACACATCTTGAACAAATTGCCTACGGTACGCATATATCCCGGAAATAGTTACAGGTGATGTAATGTAATAATCTTTCAGATTTATCGAATCGCCCCAGTCCGTAAGATTTTCCCACTCACTTCCTCCGGGAAGTTTCACTTGCCAACGAAAGCGTTTTTGAGTACCTTCAGAAGAAAACCCACCTGGATCTTCTGAAATCTTCCCTATAGTATCATGACAAACCAAATTTAATCGAGAGTCCGGTAAAAAAATACTACCCGGAACAATCGAACTTAGTAAAATTTCAACCTCATTTACACTTACCAATGAATCTTCAGGTATAATTCTTGCCCAGCGGCGATATTGATAAAGAGTTCCATCAACTCCCGGCAATGGATCTAATGGTGTATAAGTATATTTACTGCTCCAATCCTGAACAACAGACCAATTACTCCATATCCCCCCAGCGTCTGTAACACGGCGCTCCCATTTAAAAAAGAGCGCAATATAAGGAGAAGTTCCCATTAAGGTCTTATGACGAGCAAGAATACCGATAGTGGCATTATGGCCAATTGTACCCGGATTGACGAGTAATTCAAAAATCTCGGCTGTGTTACTTTTGGCTGAACAATATCTTGTCGAAACACTGCAACGATAATTTCCAGACTCTCGCACTGCTGCCTGATACGTTGGTTCTGTAGCCGAAGAAATTAACTCCCATGTATTAGAAGAATTGTTCAGCTTTTCCCATTGATAAGTATAAGAAGAATCTGCACTTGTGCCAATCAAAGTAAGTTCTTTCGGAAGTACTCCTGACCATACAGTCTGAAATTCCGGATCTACGGAAGTTTTAGGCGCTGCAGCGTGAAAAATCTCTTGTTTTTCGTCTGTATATGTAGACACTGTACCACTTAACCATGACACTTTTGCTCTATATTTGTAAGTACCTGCATGAACCTCTGTAGGAGTATAAACCCTTGACTGTGCGCCATTTATTGTTACCCATTGAGCATCATCTTTCTTTTTTTCCCACTGAATTTGAGGTTCTATTGAACTGGAGATATCTAAACTCAACTGACTAACAGAATCTCCTATGCAATATTCTTTTTCCTCTCCCTGAATCATTACAGATACAACTTCTGCTCGTACAATATTAGAGTAAGAAATACATCCTTTGAATTCTGTTCGAGTAATTCTACGATAATATGTAGTCTTATCAATTGACGATTCGCTGTAGTCTTGAGTATTTTTCTCTTTCTCAAACCACCGTAATTGATTTTCCGACACACTCCAAGAATAAAAAGGATTACCCACAGGTACTTTTCCCGGTATATCTCCTTTTATTTTAACCGGAGTTACTTGAGCTAGAACGTACTGATCCTGTGATATTACACCAGGTTCACTCGCTGCAGTTAAAACTTTGATTGTGTGAAGAGGTGTTACATAATTCTTGTTGTTACGCGTTGTAGAAAACACTCTAACTTCCACAAAACCTTCGTATTCCAAGGGTATATGGGCTGAACTTGCAATATGCTGCGTACCGTCTGAACTTCTTATAACTTGTAAGGGTAGTCTTTCTCCATTTTTTTTAATCACTTGATACTCCCATCGTCGAGTATAGGGCGATTCATTACTAATATGCGTTAAAAAGGCTAAATCTCCCACACAAAAAGTTTCATTGCCGTTTTTGATCGAACCTGTTTGGGTCGGACCACCACCACCGGCATAGAGAAAAAACGGAAATAAAACATATGAAAAAATAAATGCGATTTTCAAATGCTTTAGTAGAGAGATTTTTTTTACTGTATCCATATCAATAACGGTATTAATTTGTCAATATATATAAATTATCTTATCTCAAAATTGTTAGTTAACGCTATATAATTTCTTTTTTCATTTTGTATAAGTAAGAGATCTTTTAACACTGGATTTATCAAAACCCTATAATGTACTGTTTCCCATTCCGGCAACCATAGCGAAAATTATACATCCAGAGCAGACGTATAATACTCTTGTCCGCTCTTGGAATTTTACAATCAAACGACATTTTTAATGTCAAAAAATAAAGATAAAAGAAATCTAAGAAAAATGTTTATCAAAAATAGATGTATTAAAATATCAAGACTTCTATAACTACAATTAATAACGCTTCACAAAATAAAAAGTTGCAAGAGTCGTATGTAAAATAACTGTCATTATACATAATTAACAAAAATAACATAATACAAATACACATATTAAGAGAAGTACTCTGAATAAGTATATTTTAACGTAATAGTGCGAATTTCGAAAATAGAATGTACTAACCCTTAAATATCTCAATGAATTTTCATTCTGAACTAACTCTAATTAGTGAATTTCGTCATTTTCACACTTCCAAACTAAAACAGGAAAAAACAGGTTCAAATGGGACGACTAAAAACACAACCGATTGGGAACTTCACTT
>CAYVGO010000038.1:9404-22830 GCA_964450725.1 uncultured Muribaculaceae bacterium | reverse complement strand
CGCTGTGGTTTGGGTCTGAGACGTATGCAATACGTCTCTACGATGACGACGATTTGCGGTCATTGTATCCGCATAAATACATGTTCTGTTCATAAGAATATAGTTTAATTATTTTCTATATTTTCTTCTTCCGTTGGTTTTACCCAACGGCAATAGTACCTGTTCCATAGCCGTTTCCCCCTGTATTTCATTCTACATTCTACAGTATTTTGGGTTGTCTGGTGATTGAGCGGAGCCCTGTACCTTGAGCGGAGCCGAAGGGCGGGTTCGACTTCGCTCACCCTCCACCTACTATCGCGTCATTGCGAGGGCTCTGCTTTTTCCCCGTCATTGCGAGGGCTCTGCCCGAAGCAATCTCTGTATTTTGCTGAATAGAACACAGATGACACTGATTGAAAGATTTACACTGTTGAATTGTTGAATTGTTTATATTGCGTTAGTAATATCTTGTGTTACTTGTGTTGTGTCCAACTTGCGGAACTTGTGTTTAGAAGAAAGAGGCGTAGCCCTCTGTTCGTAGAAACGAAACTCGGAATTATTGTTTCAAGAAGTTTGACAACACTTTTTCTCCTAAAACAGCCGATTTTTCGGGGTGAAACTGTGTTGCATAGAAGTTGTTGTGTTGCATGGCGGCACTGAAGGGAAGAATATAGTTGCAAGTTGCCGTAGTATAGTGAGAAAGAGAAGCGTAATAACTATGAACAAAATAAAAGTCTGCCTCACATTCCTGAGAATGGGTTACAATATCTTGAAAAATATCACTTTTCAGGTTTTCAATAGTATTCCAGCCAATATGAGGAACAATATTTTGAGGTGGAAACTTTTTGACAGATACTCCTTTAAAAACATCAAGGCACCGGGTATTATTTTCTTCTGAAGAAGTACATAAAAGTTGTAATCCCAAACAAATGCCGAGTACAGGTTGTTGTAAAGAAACAATCACTTTATCTAACCCTTTTTCCTTTAAATATTGCATGGCAGTATTGGCTTCTCCCACACCCGGAAAAATTACTTTTTCGGCATTACGGATTATTTGATGATTATCGGTAACACAAACTTCAAATCCTAACCTTTCTACTGCATTTTTTACTGAAGCTGTATTGCCTGCGTTGTATTGGATAATAACAATCATAGTTTGATATTAAAAAGTTCCTTTGGTACTTGGAATGACATAATGTTCATTTTTGGCAATTGCCATTTTTAGGGCTTTGGCAAAGGCTTTAAAAACACTTTCTATTTTATGATGTTCATTTGTACCTTCGGCTTTGATATTGAGATTACACTTTGCATTATCTGTAAATGATTTAAAGAAGTGGAAAAACATTTCTGTCGGTATATCTCCAATTTTCTCACGTTTAAAATCAACGTCCCACACTAACCATGCTCTGCCTCCGAAATCAATAGCCACTTTTGCCAAACAATCGTCCATCGGTAATAAAAATCCGTAACGCTCTATTCCTTTTTTATTTCCTAATGCTTCTCGAAAGGCATCTCCTAAAACTAATGCAGTATCTTCAATGGTGTGATGTTTGTCAACGTGTAAATCACCTTGGGCAGTTAAAGCAATATCAATATGTCCGTGTTTGGCAATCTGTTCAAGCATGTGATCAAAAAATCCGATACCGGTATCAATGTTACTTTTACCGCTGCCGTCAAGATTAATGGTTGCGGTAATATTTGTTTCTGCGGTTTTACGGGTTACTGTTGCTGTTCGGGGTACTTTTTTAAGAAACCTGTAAATTTCTTCCCAATCTTGGGTTTGTAATGCTACGCTGTCAAATTTTTCTTTACCCATAAAAATAGCTTGACAACCTAAGTTTTGAGCCAGTAAAACATCGGTGATTCTATCTCCGATAACAAAAGAATTTTTAAGATCATAATGTCCTTGCATAAAATGTTTCAGCATGGCTGTACCGGGTTTACGGGTAGGCTTATTTTCGTGAGGAAACGAGCCGTCAATATGTATTTCATCAAACTCGACACCTTCATTTTTAAAGGCTTGGATAATTTTTTGATGCGGAGGTAAAAAATCTTTTTCAGGAAAAGAGTCTGTACCTAATCCGTCTTGATTGGTAACCATGACTAATTTGTAACTCAGTTCCTGTGCAATTCTTCCCAGATATTGAAATACCTTAGGATAAAATTCCAGTTTTTCAAGAGAGTCTAACTGGTAATCAATGGGTGGCTCAATGACCAACGTACCATCTCTATCTATAAATAATACTTTCTCCATCATATATTTCTCATTCGTGATTTCTGATTTTTTTTCGGGTCATGGAGTAAGCCTTACTTGGAAAAAGAAACATTGGCATTGTACTGCCTACGGCAAGAAAAAACACAACGACCAAAGCGGTAATTCCGTTAGATAAAAACATATCCATGTAATGCGCGGCTTGTCCATTATCACTATTTTGCAAGAACATAATGAGAGAAAAGACACTGCTGTAAGCAATTTTTCCCGGAATCATTGGTAACAAAGCAGGAATATAAAGTACTGTCATTGGGCAGAGTGCTTTTTTTCCTAACCACAAACTGCCGAAACCGATTAATAAAGCCGCAAAAAGAGAAGAGGTTGCCAAGTCAATATCCAATACATTAATTAATATAAACCGAAAGGAGTGTCCGGCGGCGGCAAGAATGGCTATATACAGATAGGCTCGACGCGGAGGTTGTGAAATTGCTCCGAAACCCACTCCTGCCACAGCAGAAAACAGGGCATCATAAAATACATCTAATAGAATCATATCAAACTGCTTTTAACAATCCATAAAGTCAACGAAAGACCAATCGCTGTACATGTAATCAATAATCCTGTATTGATTAATCTGGCAACACCGGTAAGGGTATAACCTTCCAATATATCAATGACACTATTGATTAAAGGTACGCCGGGAATAAGATAAAGCACGCTGGTAGATAATGCAACATCTGCCGTTCCTGATTTTAATAATAATGCCGATGATGCAATAAATGAAGCTGTAAATGCTGAAAGAATAAAGACAATATAATGGTTAATTCCTCTGGCAAACAGTTTCACCCTGATAAAAAAACCGATAATGGTTGCTACAAAAACAACAAACATTGATGTCCAGTCTCCTCCAAAAAGACGACAGAAGGAAGCATTGGCAGCACCCACTAACAAAAGTAATAGCCACCGGTTTAATCTTGGTTTCTCAACAATTGTACTAAATCGCTCTTTGATTTCTTGTAGTGAAAGGGTATTATCAACCGCCTCCCAACTCAGTTTACTCAAATCTGCATTATACTCAAAACTGATGGGTAGTGTGGGAATTTCAATGACTTTATTAATGTACTTTTTAGACTCTTTGTCGGCAATTTCTAAAATAATTGTTCTTGGAAACATACTCAGGGTTACCTCAATATCCAAAGCGGTTGAAAGTCTTTTTGTATTACGTACTACCCTTGAAGTATGTACGCCGGAGCCCATAAGAACCCCGGCGTATTCTGAAATAAAAACTGCTCTGTCTGTTAGTGATGCTTTATCTTGTAATGACATTTTTGTGATAAAAGTGTATTGCGTTCTTTAGAATGAAAGTGCAAAGTTACTTAGTTTTTGGAATAATTGTATTTTATTTTTCTCACTCCATTATATTTTCCGGTTCAATATCTGTCGGCAATAATGTCGATGGGATTTCTTTACTTGATTTAAGCCCGAGTTCTTTCAGTTTCAAAGCTTGTCCCACCAAATGTCCGCTACCGGTACTTAATTGTCCCATCGCGGCCATATGTAATTGTTGAGTTTTGTTGATGTGCTTTCCTACCTCTTCGAGCGTTGAAACAAATGTTACAAATTTTTCATAAAGTAACTCTCCCCGTTTTACGATTTCCATAGCATTTTTGCTTTGCATCTCTCTTTTCCACAAGTCTGCCATTAATTTCAAACAAGCAATTAAATTTGTTGGGCTTATCAGTAAAATTCTTTTTGAATATGCGTATGCCCAAAGGTCTTGATCTGATTGAATTGAAAGTAGGTAAGCGGGCTCAATGGGAATAAACATCATGGTAAAGTCTAATGAACTTTCAAGATTGTCATATTTTTTCTCATGCAAATCATCAATATGTCCGTAAATAGATTTTAAATGCTCCGTTAAGTGAAGAGTCTGCTCTTCTGCGCTCTCTGCTGCTGAAAAGCGGTCATAGGCAACCAAAGAGACTTTTGAGTCTATGATAATGATTCGGTTATCCGGTAGTTTAACTAAAACATCAGGTCGTAAATTTTTTCCCTCTTCATCTTTAATCGTTTGCTGTAAAAAATATTCACGATCTTTTACCAATCCCGACTTTTGAAGAATACTTTCAAGTATCATTTCTCCCCAATTGCCTTGTTTTTTTGCTTGACCTTTGAGTGCCGTTGCCAAATTGTTGGCTTCACTGCTTACTTTGTTTGTCTGCTCAACCAATTCTTTAACTTTTTCTTCTAACGAAAATCTCTGTTTAGATTCCTTGTCATAAGTCTCCTCAACTTTCTTTTTAAAATGATCAATATTCTCCCCCAGCGGTTTGAGCAAAGCCTCAATATTGGCTTTATTCACTTCTGTAAACTTTCCTGATTTTTCTTCTAAAATTTGATTGGCAATTTTTTCAAATTGAAGATGAGATGTTTTTTGAATCTCAATCATTTCTTCTTTTTGAGTGAGCAACTTTTCATTTAATGCAGCATTGTTGGCTTTCAGTGTACTGTTTTCTGCATTTAGTTGATTGTTTAATTCTGTCAAGACAATGATTTTTTCTTCTTGTTTCTTACAAACTTCTTTTAAGTTGTTGCAACTTTCTGTCAATGACCCGTTTTTTACTTCTTCCGCTGTAATTTTTTGATGTAACAAAGTTGTTTCACTTTCCTTTGCTTCAAATTTTGAACTTAACTTTGAATACTCTTGTTGTTGTGATAACAATCGGTCGTCTGCAATTTTCTTTTGAGTATTGATTTCATTGAATTTTACAGCTAATGATTCAAAGTCTGCTTTGGATACATTTTTTGTCTTGTTTAATAAGTTGAAGATTATGTAAGAAAATACAAATCCTACTGTAACTCCGATGATAACTGAAACTACTTCCATTCTTTATGTGTTGATTTTTACTTTTTTTTTGATGTGAGCATTGTCATTTTCTACGTAATTTCTGCCCTGAAATTCTTACCCGATTTTACATTGAGAAGGAGCAAAAATAGTAAACTTTTTTTGTTTGTAAAATTCTTGATACAATAAATTCTTATATCATACTGAATAGAAAGTGTAATATGATTAATCGTAGCATGAATCAAAGCGTAAGTTAGAGAAAGAAGGTAACAAGTTTCTCACTTTTACTGTACCTGCAGAGTACAATAATAGAAAGTTGAAGAGGATAAAATGGTAGTTTAAAAATTAAGTGGCCGAGTTCGTCAGTTAACTATCGTAGTTCAAAAACTAATTATCAGAGTAAAAACGTCAATGCCGATGTAAAAAACGTCGACGTCGATGTAAAAAACGTCGATGCCGATGTAAAAAACATCAATGCCGATGTAAAAAACATCAACGTCGATGTAAAAAACGTCGACGTCGATGTAAAAAACATCAATGCCGATGTAAAAAACGTCGACGTCGATGTAAAAAAGGTCGACGTCGAAGAAAAAAGTCAGGATTTTTAGCAAACAAAGGTCGACGTTTAACAGACGAACGTCGACCTTTAACCTTTTTACGTATATTTTTAACAGAAAAACCTCGACATATAGCAAATTACTTAGGATTTTTAGCAAACGAAGGTCGACGCTTAACAGATGAAGGTCGACGTTTAGTCTTTTTATGTAGTTCTTTAACAAAAGAAGATCAACGTCGAAGAAAAAACTCAGGGTTTT
The DNA here is from genome assembly GCA_964450725.1 of uncultured Muribaculaceae bacterium. Taxonomy (GTDB): domain Bacteria; phylum Bacteroidota; class Bacteroidia; order Bacteroidales; family UBA932; genus CAYVGO01. The sequence goes on along the minus strand of CAYVGO010000038.1, from coordinate 16,979 downwards.
TAGCAAACGAACCCCGACGTTTAACGAACGAACATCTACCTTTAACCTTCCTACATATATTTTTAACAAAAAAGCCTCGACATATAGCAAATTACTTAGGATTTTTAGCAAACAAACGTCGACCTTTAACAGACGAACGTCGACCTTTAACTTTTTTACGTAGTTCTTTAACGAAAAAACTTATTTATTTGCTCTTTTATCCTTATCTATTTACCTTTCTTCTGCTACACCCTATGCAATTTCTGCATTATCTTTCATTTTCAGTAAATAAAATATATGCAGGAAACCAGTAATGCTCAAAATAGAGATTCTTTTTCAATGCACCTGTAGTACCGTCATAAAAATAGAGGTTGTTTTTTGCGGCATCTGCTCCATAGCCATCAATTGTAGTTACAACAACTTGGTTGTTGTAAGGATTTATGTTCATTCCTTGTCCATAGATCATTTTACCGGAAGGAATAGTAAACAGTGGTGAGTTTAGAGAATGAATATCTCCAATAACATACTTATAAACTTTAAGATTACCACCATAAAAATAAAGTGCATTTTCTTGTTTAGAGGCACAAAGAGAACTTGCTGTCCATGCCCAAGCATTGCTCGACACGCTAACACCGTTCGGCATATTCACAGTCTCCATTGATAATGTATAAGGATTTATTTTTATCAATTTATTTCCGTTGGCACTCCAAATCATACCCTCTTTACTGACGGTCAATCCTCCTTTACCATCATTAAAAGTAGTATCTATGTTCCAAGTATTGGTATTGATAACATAAATTTTTCCTGAAGAGACCGCAAATACATATTGTCTATATTGCAGCAGTTCTCCGACCTGACCGGAAATTCCCGCAATCTTATCTCCTACAGAAAGAGGATTCAGGTCAAGTTTATAAATCCCGTCAACAGTACTGACAAGTCCCAAATCGGCAGTAACACCACAAAATGTACGACCATCTTTTGCCGCCTGATGAAAATTATCAATACGTCCTGTTTCTTTCATTGTTTTGGGGTCAACAGTAACCAATGCTCCCTGCTTTGAGACAAGATACATTTTTTGATTGTAAATGGAACCATATTGTGTGGTTACCCCTAAATCTTTTCCGGGATTGATTGTCTTAAACAATTCTGTTTCTATCTGTTGAGTACTGTAGCGATAAAAATTGACACTTCCTTGCTCGTGTCCAAACCAACCTTCATTGACAATAAAAATACCATCAGAATATTCAATCACTGTATTTTGCTCCATTGGAACGACAATCTGTGTATCATTACTGAAATTAAACACCATATTGCCATGTTGAATAACAATGTTAGTGATCGCCGGTGCATTTTGACCGTGATTGCCATTTTGTCCATCTATCCCTTCCGCTTTTACACCTGTATTGTTTCCATTAATGTACCAATATCCATCAAGAATTTTGATTTCAGGAGTTATTCCGTTTTCACCGTCTTTTCCCTGACTTTTTATTCCTGTGTCAATTCCGTCAACCCACCAGTTTCCATTGTCTCCCAACGTTAAGACAGGCGTTTTTCCATGCTTTAAAAATATGGTACTTCCATCTGAAAAAGTAATTTTATATCCTTCTGAAGTACTATCAGTACCAGATATAATTAATTTATTTTGAAACGCATTTAAAATTGTTTCATAATTACGAAGTTGTTCTGCCTGCTTTTCCTGTTCTGTCTTCAGACTGTCATATTTATTGTGTAAATCTTTGATGTCATGCTCATAACATCCAGTTAAAGCAACAATAAAGGCAAAAAAGAATAATAGTTTTTTCATCGGTAAATAATTAAAATGATTATAAATTTAAATCTTTGAATCCGCTAACTTCTGTTGATACTTCACCAAGCCAGCCACCTTCGGCACGATTACTTGTATAGACTTTTACAAAATCAATACCTGTCAGTTTGACTGAATTTCCATTTTTATCAACAGCCCAATCAATGTCAATTTGTGCCTTGTCATCATTGTTTCCCCAATTATCTGCATATCCCCAGTCGTATGATGGAAGTATCCAATAGGTTCCTTCACCGGACTGGTCATAGATATGAGACTGTAAAAAAGTTCCTGTGAGCGTAATGCTGTCTCCTTTCCACAAAGGATAATAAGTTTGACGGTGAAATTGATTTTTTGCTAAATAACCTGATTGACCTTGATTGTCTTTCCATTGAATGTAATGGGGTTCATTTGGATTTGCAGGTTCAACTTGCGGTTTGTAATAGGTTATTTGGTAGCCTTTAATAGTAGTAGGTTTATGATGTTCAGAACCTGCAATTTCAAACCACTCATCATCAGGTATTCCATTGCCGTTTGTATCAGATGACACCATAATTATCCCCGGTTCTGCAGAATTTGGAAAAGCATTCCCAAGTACAATAAAATCATTGTTGGCTTTATTCATTACAGTGTGGTCAAATCCAAAAATAACATATCCTCCAAATCCTCCTAAGGTAATCATAGAGCCGTTTGTTAATTTATTTTCTGCTGCTCGTCGCATTGTTTCATCTGTATCGGTTGCTGTTGCCACAGGTAAGGTATTAATAAATTGACCGGGTGCAGGAAAATAGTCAAATACTTTGGTTATTCCATTGTGATATATTTTATCATTTACAGTAACCATGATTGCTTTTGATGTCTCACCCACTCCATTTTTTGCCTTAAGTTCAAGATTATAACTTCCGACATTAGCAAAAACATAACGCAGGTCTTTTTGATTAGAAATTATTTTATCATTAAGTGTCCATGTATAAATAATTCCGTTACTATTTTTTACTTGAGGTTGAATAGATAGCCACTTCATTTTATCAATAATAAATCCTCCTGAAGGCTGGGGTAAGGTAATATCCGGTATTGCAGTTTCAATACTGATACTTCGTCCATCAGCAAAAACAAAAGTCATTACGCCTTCAACCAAAGCAATAGATACTATTTCTGAAGCATCTTTACCTGTTTGACCTTTTGCCGAAATTCCTGTATCTTCTTGGTTAATCCACCAATTACCATTTCCGCCAATCATTATCTGAGGTGTATTTCCCGATTCTCCTTTGGCTGAATTTCCTGAATCTACACCATCAATCCACCAATTACCATTTTCTCCGATTTCAATGAGTGAAGATGTATTGCGAACCGACAATTTAGACCCGTCGCTGATGGTAATGATGTAATAACCTTCCTTGACTTCATAGTTTGTAATGAAGAGTCGCTTGTTTAATACATCAAGTAGTTTTTCATACTGTGCCATCTGTTCTTTAAGATTGTGAATCTCTTTTTTTAAGTTGTTGATGTCATCTTTGTAACATCCTGTCAATAAAATAGTGACAGTAAATAAGAGTAGAGTAGTTGTTTTCATTTTTATGTTGTTTAAAATTAAAAAATTATTGACTTTATTGATATACAAAAGCAAAATGAGCAGGAATGTCTCCGGTCGTAACCGTAAATTTTATATTACCCTCTTTGTCTATACAGTATAATTTTCCCGGAGATACATAATCGGAAGCATCGGTGATATATATGTATTTAGAAATAAAATCTATGGCTATTCCGTATGGCACTTTAATCATATTGCTTATTGATTTGGGAAGAAAACTTTCTTCCAATAAACTTTCAGTTTTAATATTAATCATCGAATAACTGATTTTCCAGTCAAAGGTCGTATAACTAAATTCTGAGCCGATTACATATGCAGTATCTCCGGCAATAGTAAGATTGGAACAAGGAATATCAAATACTTTTTTTACACTGTCGATTTGTGTGTCAATCACAAAAAGTTTTGACGGAATGTTAAAATAATCACCTCTCGAACTTACATACAAATCACCGTAAGCATCAACTTTTAAACGGTGTAAATTAACAGCAACAAGAATCTCTTTAATTTTAGTAAATGTATTAAGATCTATGACCGTAATCGTTTTTTCATAGTTTTGAGGATTATATCCACCGGAATTGGCAACATATAATTTGTTACCCACTACAGCCATTTCTTCCGGTTGTCTTCCTACTTGCATCGTTCGGACAATGGAAAGTGTTGCTGTATCAATTTCTGCAACAAAACCGTTAGGTGAAACTCCTCCGATTTGAGTTTCGCCGTCATAAGCACTAACATAAGTTTTACCGTGAGCAAAGGTTACATAACGACAATTTTTGACATTAATTACTTTTAACCGTTGAGTGGTTTTAACATCCATTACCTCCACTTTATTGGAATTGTTGATGACAGCATAAAGTTTTGTACCGTAAATACCAATATCATTTCCAACATCTCCAAGTCCTAATGTTGCTTCGGGATTGGCTTGTCCGTATATATTTCGACGATATATTCCGGATTGATAGTCATAATAATCTAATGACGCTTTGTTCATATTCATGTTTCCTTCATTGAGTAAATAAAATCCCTTAATGGTTGTTACAATCTGAGGCGGTAACGGCTCTTTCTCTTCAGGAGTAACAGGATTATCTTTACGACAACTTAAAGGAATGGTTGAAAACAGGGAAATTATTATCCATAATGTGTAGTGTTTTTTCATAGAAGATTTGATGACTTTATAAAGTTTATATTAAAGTTTGATAGATAAATTTATCCGATAATTTCTTCCCGGCATCGGAAAGTTTAGTACTACGTCATAATACTGGTTGAGTAAGTTATTGACCTCAACTCCTGCCTTTACAAACACTTTGAAAATTTTTCCACTCCATGTCAATGCTGTATCATGAGTATACCAAGGTTGAACATAATTGACAGGAATATTGGCTTTTTGGCTATAGCGTTCTCCTGTATAAATAAAACTGTAATTAAGTTGCAAATACTTCCAGCGTACAGAAGTTGTAAATGTCCCACTATGAACCGGTGTATAAGGAATTTGATGACCGTAAGTAGTCCCGCCGTCAGTAATATCAATGGCTTTTTGAAAGGTGTAACTTAAATCTGCATCTAAAAATATTTGAGCCGGAATTTGAAATCCAAAGTTGACATTTGCTTCAACTCCTTTTATTTCTACTTCTCCCAAATTCATCATTGTCCAACGAAAAAGATTGGAAGAAGGCATAGCCACAATTTTATCCTTCACACGGTTGTAATATACATCGGCTTGGACAGCCATTGAACGCAACAGTATTATTTTAGGGTTATATATCCAAGTAAAACCAACATCATACTGGGTGGTATATTCCGGACGTAACGAACTGTTGCCGACAAATGTGTAATACAAATCATTAAATGTCGGCATTCTGAAAGATTGCTTATAGAATGCTCTCAGTCGAAAAGATTCTGTATGAAATGGCTGTACAGACAGAGAAACTACAGGACAAAAGACTTTGCGACTATCTCCTTGCTGGTAGTATTTTACTTGTTCATCAATATATCCCCCCAATACGTTTGCCTGGATATCTAATCGCTTCCACTTCATGGCACTTGAAAATGCTCCTAAATATGAATAACGAACAGGATATGGAAAGCGATAAAGATTGGCATCAAGAGTGTTAATGGAAAAATCTGTAGCCAGCGATACATTCCACCATGTAAATAGAGTAATTTGATTGACCATTGATACATACCACTCATTTTGATAATACTTGTTATCTAATATTCCCTCCAAAGTCTTGTAATCTGGGTCAATATACCGACTATAATCACGGCTGAATTTCAGATTAACTAATAAATCATGGCGTTTGAAAAAAGAGTATTGTAATGACCCGTGAACAAAAAAGTTTTTATCCCATTGCCTTTGTAAATGACTAAAACGATTGGCAACAATAGCTCCGGGCAATCCACGTTCAGAATCATAAAAATATAACTTAAGGGAAGCACGTTTGTTATTTTGCAGTTCGGCGTATATTGTCAACTCTGTGCGAAGAGCGACAATGTCACCATTTTGTCGAATAGCAGTAGTGTCATATCCGCCATCCTTGTTATATCTGTATTTATAACGCCCGTGGGCTTGCAGCCATTCCACACTTGCCGACAAAGAAATAATCTGAGAAAGTTTTTGTTGATATAATACCGCAGGATTTATCAATCCGAAGGAACCTGTTTTATAGGAAGTTTGTACATTAAATACTTTACGGCCTACAAAATAAGGAATTTTAGTACGTAAGAATAACGTATTGGAAGAAAAAAATCCCCGTGCCGGTTGGAATATAGATGATTTTTGCCCGCTATACAATTCTATGGCTTCAATATTATCAAGCGAATATCTTCCTAAATCAACTTGCCCGTTTTGAGCATTACCAATAGCCATACCGTCATAAAAAACCGTCGTATGTGCGCTGCCCAGACTTCGGACATTAACCGTTTTAATCCCTCCCACACCACCATAATCTTTGAGTTGTACTCCCGAAAAGTATCTAATAGCATCAGCAACAGAAAAACTATTGAGTTTCTCTAATTCGTACCCCGACAAAGTTTGGGAAGGCATAGTCGATGTGACTTTGAACTTATGTTGCGTTGCTGTAACTAAAGCATCTTCCAAATTGTAAATCTTTGCAATATCAGACAAACTATCCAAAGGCTTTTCTTCTAAATTATCTTGAGAAAAAACAGGAATTGCCGAAGACAACATAGTTACCCAAAACAACAAACCTCCCCCTACCCATAAACTTTCGTGTTTATAGTAATACATGACAACTAATTGCTTGGAGAGATAGTGCTAAAAAGCACTATTTGCTCCGATTAAACAAATAGTTTCTTGGAAAAGGTAAAATCAAATAAAATTATGCAGATTTGCATTTGCTCTTAAAGTCCTATTTCCTCGAAAACTTTAACAATGTAATACATTGGCAGGTCTCCTGACTTATCCCCGTTTTGATCCGCCTTCCCACACACAAGATGCAGTGGCTTATATTTGTCAAAACGTTGCATAGGATTTACAGTAGCGGGAACTGTTCGGGATTTACACCCGATTCCCTTTTAATTCTTGTCGCGATTTGCAGTGCAACATAGAAACCAATGCGGCGGCAAAGGTAACCCTTTTATCAAGACGAACAACTTTTAGTAACTTATTTTAAATCTGGTACCCGACTACTTGACAGATTCATTTTCATTCGACAATAAAATAAGATATTGTTTTGTGTGGTTGAAAAGTATATCTTTGCAAGCAAAATCTTCAGGAAGAATAAATAAATATGAGAATTTTCAGGTATAAATTGTTGGTGGGAGCAATATTAGCCATGCAGTTGTTATTGACGGCAGGGTTACATATTACCACTTATTTTTGTACTTGCGAATGTGGTTCGTCAAGCATTGAAGTAAGTTTAATAACTGCTGACAATGATGATGACTGCTGTGAAACAGAAAATTCTTCAAGAATTTCTATAGACCAATATAATGTAATCTCTTTTTCTACAGAAGGGTTTTGGGTCAAACTTCTTTCAACTCTTTTTTCTTACCAATTTCTTGGTAAGAAATATCAAGAACATGTTAGTGTTCCGCTTTTAAAAAATATAGGTAATGACCATTACCTTGTTTCTTTTCTGGTTACTCCTTACTCTCCGCTTTTGCAAAAATGTGTTTTAAATATTTGATAGTTTCTTGCTGTTAAATATTACTTAGGACACAGATAAGACTGATTGAGCAGATT
>CAYVGO010000038.1:0-9304 GCA_964450725.1 uncultured Muribaculaceae bacterium | reverse complement strand
ATGAAAAAATATATATTTTTATGGTCAATATTTGGTATATTGACCGGTTCAATGTATGGTCAAGACATTGAAGAAGCAAAACAAATTGACAATGTTACTATTGAAGCAAAAAGAGATGCACAATCCATCTCGCGGCTTGAGACTCAGAAAACAGAAGTAATTTCAAGTGCAGGATTAGAGAAATTAGCATGTTGTAATCTTTCTGAAAGTTTTGAAAACTCGGCAAGTGTCGGAGTAGAATTTTCTGATGCAATTACAGGCAGTAAAAAGATTGAAATGTTAGGATTGTCGGGAATTTATACGCAATTTTTAGCCGACAATATTCCTACCCTCAGAGGATTACAACAGTCGTTAGGATTATTATATGTTCCCGGAACATGGTTAGAAACTATTCAAGTATCCAAAGGTACGGCCTCTGTGAGAACAGGGTATGAATCTATTACAGGACAAATTAATTTAGACTTTAAAAAACCGGAATATTCAGATCGGTTATTTTTGAATCTCTACGGTAGTATTGACCAACGTTTTGAACTCAATCTTACGTCGGCACACCAACTCACCGACAATACTTCTCTTCAGGTTTTAGCCCACGCCTCAACCCAGCAGGGAAAAATTGATGAAAACAGAGATAGTTTTTTAGACCAGCCCATCACGCAACAATACAATATTTATACGCAATTATACACCGAAAAAGAAGATTTATTAGAAAACAGAACCGGGATTAAATTTGTATATGACGACCGTTTGGGAGGGCAAAAAGGAATTCGGCGAAATGCCGATTTTTTTACTGACAATTTATATGGTATCGCCATACAAAATATCAGTACACAAGCCTATAACAAAACAGGTTTTTTACTTCCGAATTTAGAGTATGGAAACTTAGGAATTATTTTGAGTTATCAATACAATCAGCAAAAAGGCTGGTTTGGTCGTCAGTATTATGATGCTCAGGAGCACAACATTTACTTTAACTCTACTTTTCAAAATGAAATCGGAGAGAGCCGACAACATAAATATAGCGTAGGATTATCTTTTAACTACGACAGAATTACAGAACAGTTAGATACACTGCAAATCGAAAAATTTTATATTCCTAAACGAGAAACCGTTGCCGGAGTTTTTGGGGAATATACTTATTCACCTTTAGAAAATATAACGGTAATTGGCGGCATAAGATTCGATTATAACAGTAAATACGGGTTATTATTAACGCCAAGACTTCATGTAAAGTATGAAATAGTAAAGGGTTTGACTTTCCGAGCCTCAGCAGGTATGGGTTATCGCTCTCCGAATGTTTTAGCAGACAATCTCTCACTCTTAGCCAGTGCTCGTCAGTTTTATATCGGTCAAAATATCAACATTGAGCAAGCGGTAAATTATGGTGTTAATGTAGTTTATCGTAAAGATTTTAATCATGACAAATACATTACGGTGAGTGGAGAATATTTTCGTACCGATTTTCAAAATCAGTTAATTGTAGATATTACACAATCTAACAGGGCTGTTTATTTTTATAATTTAGAAGGAAAATCGTATTCAAATACTTATCAGTTAGACATTACAACAGAATTTCTTAAAGGACTGACAATTTATGCTGCTGCACGCTGGAATGACATCAAAACAACCTACCGGCAGCAGTTACAACAAAAACCGTTAGTCAATACTTTCAGACTTTTAGTCAATCCTTCTTATGAAATCTTCAACGGAAGTTGGCAGTTTGATATAACCTATCTGTTGAACGGAAGAACAAAATTACCGCACACATCAGAACTGCCGCAAGATTATCCTTACAAAACTTACTCTCCTTATTATTCGCTACTTCATGCACAAATCACCAAAAGATTCAAGGCTATCAATTTAGATATTTATGCAGGGTCAGAAAATCTGTTGAACTTCATACAGCCTCATGCTATTTTACATTCAGACAGTCCTTTCGGTCAAGATTTTGATGCTACTGTACTTTGGGGTCCGGTAATGGGTAGAAAAATTTACATCGGACTACGCTGGACAATTTTTTAATTTTCAGTTTTATATTGAAACCGGTTATTTCTTTTTCAAGTATTATCGAGTTTAGCCCAAAAGGTAAATATTACAGATACTTCAAAAAGGAAATAACCTTATATTCACAGAAACTCTTCCGCATTCACAGAAACTCTTCTGCTTTCATCGAAACTTTTTTCATCTGCTTATAAAAACTTACAGCGTGAAACCGAAACACAGAAGAACCCTAAGGATAATGAAATAATATTCAAAAAATCATTACTTTTGTGTTCATTATTTTTCTACATGATTATAACCATGTCCAATTCTGAAGAAATTATACTAAAACTAATCAGTTTAAAACCTAAACTTGAAAAAGATTATGGCGTTTTATCTATTGGGATTTTTGGATCTTTGTTAACTCAAAACTTTAGTACAAAAAGTGACATTGATATTTTGGTGGAATTTTCAAAACCTATTGGCTGGAAGGTTTTCACAATGGAAATAGAATTAGAAAGAATTTTTCAACGGAAAATAGATTTAGTTACAAAAGATGCTTTGAAAACCCACATAAAACAAAGTATTCTGAATTCTGTAAAATACTTATAAGTGAAAAATAATAGAAATTACAAACTGTATTTAGACGACATTATTCTTTCAATAAACAGAATTGAAGAATATATTGCCGGATATAATTTTATTGGCTTTAAAAGAGATTATAAAACCGTAGATGCTGTGATACGAAATTTTGAAATCATCGGGGAAGCCTCTAAAAATCTTCCTGAAGAAATCAAAACCAACTATCCAGAAGTTCCTTGGCAAGAAATGTATTATCTACGCAATAAAATTACCCATGAGTATCATGGAATAGATTATGAAATTATTTGGGATATAGCAACCAATTATTTGCCAAATAATAAATTGCAAATAGAACAAATCATCAAAGCGTCAATGTTGTAGTTTGCAATAAAATCTCTACCTTTGCACGCTTTTATTTATTTAAATTTAATCATTATATGAAAGACGCAATTGCAATTTTGACAGGCGGCGGCCCCGCACCGGGAATGAATACGGTCGTAGGAAGCGTAGCCAAAGTATTTTTACAAAACGGTTATCGAGTTATTGGATTACATCACGGCTACAGCGGATTATTTTCTCCCGAACAACAAATTCAAGATATTGACTTTTTATATGCCGATTCAATTTTCAATCGTGGAGGTTCTGCCATTAAAATGAGTAGATTTAAACCTACTGACGAAGATTTTGAAAAGCGATTCAACTTAGACTTTTTCAAGAAAAATAATATCAAACTATTGGTTACTGTTGGTGGAGATGACACTGCTTCTACGGCAAACAGAATTGCCAAATTTTTGGAAGCAAAAAATTACCCGATAGCCAATATTCATGTTCCCAAAACTATTGACAACGACCTCCCTTTACCCAACAACTTACCCACCTTTGGATACCACTCAGCCAAAGCGCAAGGAACAATTATCGGTACAACGGTCTATGAAGATGCCCGTACGAGCGAAAACTGGTTTGTTGTAGCGGCAATGGGACGCTCTGCCGGACATTTGGCTTTCGGAATAGGAGCAGCATGTCATTATCCAATGATTGTTATTCCTGAAATGTTCAATAAAACTGAAATTACTTGTGAGAAAATAGTAAACTTAGTCGTTTCTTCTATCGTAAAACGAAAACTGATGGGTATTGAGTATGGGGCAGCCATGATTTCTGAGGGAGTTTTTCATGAATTAAGCAGTGAGGAAATTAAAAAATCCGGCGTTATTTTTTCTTACGACGACCATGGACACCCGGAACTCGGAAAAGTTTCCAAAGCCCACATCTTCAATGAAATGTTAGAAAACAAAGTAAAGAGTTTAAAACTAAAAGTAAAAAGTCGTCCGGTAGAAATTGGCTATGAAGTACGTTGTAATACGCCGATTGCTTACGACCTTGTTTACTGCTCTTTGTTAGGTTTTGGAGTACACAAACTGTTTACACAAGGAGATAAGGGCTGTATGGTTTACGTTGATGCTGCCGGAGATGTAAATCCTTTATTCTTAAAAGATTTACAAGACCCAAAAACCGGAAAAATTCCACCTCGTACGGTGAATGTAAACTCACAAAGAGTACAATCTGTCGTAAAAAATGCGTTGCATTATATTACACCCGCAGATTATCAAGCCGCCAAAGCATACTTGCCAAATCCTGAGGAATATGACTTCTTTAAGATTTTAAACTGGTAAATATTTTAGTCAAGAGAGAATATACTCTTGTTCTGATTTTCAAAAAAGACTTCACTAATTTTAGTGGAGTCTTTTTTATTTATACTGTCGGAATAACAACATTCTAATCATATAAAATTGTAACCTAATCTTCTTTGAATTGTAATTTTTTCGTAACCAGACCATACTACTTTTGTGATTAAAAATAAATTACTTTCTATAACATTATTTTACTTTTTATTTTATGAATCACAAACAGAAGTTTATTTTATTTACCTCAATCTTTACTTTAATTATTTCAACATCTTCATTTGCTCAAATTTCAGGAACGGTCAAAGATGTCAATGGTGAATCTTTGGTCGGAGTTTCTGTTCTTGAATCAGGAACAACAAAAGGAGTGATAACCGATGCTGATGGAAACTTTACTATCAATGTTCCACAAGGAAAGATGTTGAAATTTTCGTCTATCGGATACAATGATATTGAAAAACCTGCAGAACAAAACATGAATGTAATGATGTCTGAAAATGCAGAATTGATTGACGATGTAGTAGTGATTGGTTACGGTTCGACACGTAAAGATGATTTATCTATGGCGGTATCAACAGTGAAGGTTGACCAAAGTATTAAAAGTCGTCCTTCGTCAATGTCTTCTATTATGCAAGGACGAATTTCGGGCGTTACGGTAGCCTCTAACGGCGGAGATCCATTGTCCAATAATAATATTTTAATTCGAGGTCGGGGTTCAAGAAATGGTGATGGCGTATTGTATGTTGTTGATGGTGTACCCGGAGGTATTTTTAATATTGAAGATGTCGAGTCTATTACCGTTTTAAAAGATGCGGCATCGGCGGCAATTTATGGTGCTACGGTAGGTTCTGGGGGAGTAATTGTCGTTACAACCAAACAAGCCGTAACAGGAAAAATGAAAATAGATGTTAATTTATCCAGAGGATTTAAGTCTGCATGGCGATTACCCAAAACATTGACGGCAGAACAATATAATCAAGTGATGACCGATGCTTATACAATGAATAATCTGCCAATTCCTTCTCATGTCAATCCTGAAATTTACCCTTACGGACAAACTACCCGTACGAATTGGGTCAATGAAATCTTCCGCATGGCTCCTTCAGACCATTTGGCTTTTGCTATTTCCGGCGGAAATGATTTTTTGAAAGGTTCTGCTTCCGTATCTTATGATAATGACCAAGGAATTTTGCTCAATACTTTTGCCGGAAAGTTTGGAAGTAAGTTAGGACTTGAATTTCAAGTCAACAAGTGGATAAAATTATCAGAAAAAGTTACTTTTCAATATACCAACGGACAAGGAAATATCAATTCAACAAGTCATGAAGGGGTATTGATTAATGCAATATTTTATCCTCGATCAGCAACAGTATATGAATATGATCGTAATGGCAATCCTGTGTTAGACCCCGCAACAGGACAACATTTATATGGCGGTACGGTTCCGCTCTTTGCGTCCGGTACGGTCAATTGGCCGGGAGAAATTCGTAATCCTGTAGCAACTTTAAATCGTCTTACACAACAACGACCCAATATTGCACTCTATTCAACAACTTCTCTCAATATCAGACCTATCAGTAAATTAGTCATTAATTCTGACTTTACGTATTCCTTAAACACAGGAAGAGAAGAAGTTTTTTCACACAGAATCCCTGAAATAGGATTAACGTCAAAAGAAAATTCTTTAAATATTTATACCAATTGGAATCCTAAATGGATATGGGAAACTATTGCGACTTATTCCGATATTTTCAATGAAAAGCATCACTTCAGTGCAATGGTGGGTTATACTATGGGATATGAAACATTTTCTGACAACAAAACATATACATACGATTATGTCAATGAAGACAAGTACTCTCAAATTTGGACAAATGCTACTAATTGGTCGAAAACCAAACCTGAAGCAAACCGTTGGGAAGAATCGTTAATTTCAATATTCGGACGAGCCTCTTATTCTTATGATGACCGTTATTTTGTTACGGCAAGTTTACGTCGTGATGCTACATCAAAATTATATTCTTCTAACAATTACGGTTATTTTCCCGCATTCTCAGGCTCATGGAAAATTTCGTCCGAAGAGTTTTTTTCACCTGTAAAATCTGTAGTGAATCTCTTTAAACTCAGAGCAAGTTGGGGGCAAATAGGAAATGTAAATTTAGTACCTCGTTATTCTTATAATGTAGTTTTATCTGTTTCACCTTGGGATACTTTCTTAGGTATCAACGGAGATAATCCTGTCAGGGGAATTTATCAATCGACCGTTTCAAACAAAAATCTGAAATGGGAAACCACAGAACAAACGGGAGCAGGAGCAGATATTGCGTTGTGGAATAATACCATTACCTTATCCATAGACTGGTTCAACAAGTTAACCAAAGATTTGATAGAACAAATTCCTATGGCATCTACAGCAGGTGTTGCTGTAGAACCTTATGGAAATGTCGGAAAAGTGTTGAACAGAGGTTGGGAATTTGGTCTTGGATTTAATAAAAATGTCGGAGAAGTACAATTGAATGCCAATGCTAATCTCAGTACAATCTATAATGAAGTACTTGACATCGGACAGCGAGAATACTTTCAACATGATAACAGTGTCAATTCTATAAAACCTTTGCGCTCTCAGGTAGGTCAACCGTGGTATTCTTACCACTTAATACAAACTGACGGTATTTTTCAGTCAGACCAAGAAGTGGATAGTTATACGTGGATAAATGCTGACGGCACTACTAACAAAATTCAACCCAATGCAAAAGCCGGAGATTTGAAGTATGTAGATTATAACAACGATGGTAAAATCAATGATGATGACAAACAGTTTCTCGGAAGTTATTTACCCAAACTAACGTATGCTTTTGGTGCCGGATTGTCATGGAAAGGTATTGACTTCAACTTCTTTTTTCAAGGGGTATCAGGAGTAAAGATTTACAACGGATTTAAACAAATGGGATTGAACGGAAGAGGGCAAGGAAACAACATGTTAGCCGATGTATTGAACTCATGGAATTATAATCAAGGGTCAAACATTCCGCGACTTTCGTTGGTCAATGACCCCAATGGAAATTACAACGGATTATCTGATTTTTACTTGGAAGACGGGAGTTATCTCAGACTTAAAAGTGTCATTATCGGATATACCTTTCCTAAGTTTATCATGAGTAAAATAGGTCTGTCCAATTCTATTTTACGACTTTATGCCAGCGGAGAGAATCTATTAACTTTTACCAAATATACAGGATTTGACCCGGAGGTCGGAAACTTGGGATTAGACGGAGGACGTTATCCTGTTGCTCGAAGTTTTACTATCGGTTTAAACTTTAACTTTTAATCAAATCAAAACCATGAAAACATTATATTACATCTTTATATCCTTATTATTACTCAATATTTCTTGTTCAGATTTTTTGGAACATGAACCTTACGGAGCATCTACCACCGCTAAATTCTGGAAAACGGAAGCAGATCTTGTCAATGCAAGAAATGCACTTACGTTCTGGATAGCCCGTGAAGGAATTGACGGAAGAGGCTTTATGTGGTTTGAAAATTGTAGTGATAATTTAGTAACCGGAAGAACTCAAGCGCAGGGTGATCAGATTAAAAATTTTCAAATGACGGCAGATAACAGTCGCGATGTCAAAGACAATTGGTCGATTATGTATCAACTCATTGCCAAATGCAATGATATTTTACGCTATGTTCCCGACATGAATGTTAGTCAAGAGTCAAAAAATATTGCAGTGGCAGAGGCTCATTTTTATACCGGTTTTGCCTACCTTTGGTTAGCGCCTTGGTACGGAGATAACAGAGAAAATGGCGGAATACCGATAGTAACCCCCGATATTCCTATCGAAAATTTAGATGTCGCTCGCCCTGCTTCTATTTTAGAGAATTATGATTACATTATTGCGTCATTCCGACAAGCGGGCGAAATGTTAGTTCCATTTGGAGATTTACCAACAAGTGAATACGGTCGTCCTCACCAAGCTGCCGCCTGGGCTTTTGCAGCCCGTGCCGCTCTCTATGCGGCACAATATGATTCCAAGTATTGGACAACAGTAATAGAAATGTGTGATAAAATAATGAATCTCACCGGAGCAAGTAAACGTGAATTATATCCTGACTACGGACAACTGTTTGAAATTGCTCAAAACTACAGCACTGAATATATTTACTCAATACCGGGTACGGAAGTTGACGGACCTAAATTCCCCGGTATGGGATTCCAAAACGGAGGATGGGGAGAATACAATACATGGGGATATTTTCAACCTACGTTAGAATTATATAAAGCCTATGAATCGGGTGATAAACGCCGAGAGGCCACCATTATTATACCCGGTGATACCATTACATTTTTAGGAATATTGAGGACTTGGGGTGTTAACCCACCTGCCATTTCAAGTACTTCCGGAATGACATTCAGAAAATGGATGAGCCCTTTCAAAACTGCAGATTGCGTGGGCAAGACTGTAAATCCGAGTGGAAATAATCCATCTACAGACTTATCGATTCCGCTGATACGTTATGCAGATATATTGTTAATGAAAGCCGAAGCCTTGATTTGGAAAGAAGGAGAAGGGAATGGAGAGGCTAAATCTCTATTAAACCAAATTCGTAAACGGGCAGGATTACCCGAAAACAGCAATGCTACAAAAACAGAATTAAAAAACGAACGTCGATGTGAACTGGCTTATGAGTTTCAACCCAGCCGACATCTTGATTTAGTACGTTGGGGAGACGCAAAAGATATTTATGCACAACCATTACACGGTTATAGAAATACCAACCCTCTACCCCTTACAGAAGTACAAATTTGGGAACCTCGGGTTTTTGACCCGACAAAACATCATGTTTTTCCCATTCCTTCTGACGAGATTGCCAAAAGTAAAAATCTCAAGCAAAATAAAGGGTATTAGAGCAAAGAGTGCCTAATCAGAATGTATTGGTTCTTTTGTATAAAACGAAATATTCGAATCCGGAGTTATAGTCAAAAAGAATTCCCTGACATTTTAAAAAGTGCCTAATTCAAGTAAATTATTACTAAATTTGCATACTGAATTTTATAA
>CAYVGO010000037.1:16031-23225 GCA_964450725.1 uncultured Muribaculaceae bacterium | reverse complement strand
ATAAAAACAAACACAATAAAAAGTAATTCTTTTTTCATAAGCAATTAAGTTTATTAATTAAAGATTATAGAAATCCATTTAAAACAGTAGTGTCATTATTTACCTCAAAAGATAACTACACCTTAAAGCTAACAAAACCCTCATCTTCTTAAAATAAATATAAAAACAGCACTAAACAATTCGGCAAAGGTATACAGCTAAAAAACAAAAAACAAGCACAATACCTCTAAATACATGAGCCTACTGATGGAAATCAGCTAATTTCATTAAATACTTCATCTCTTTTTCTTCTCTTAATATTATAAGAGTAAGTACTTTACTCTTCTCTTTGATAGACTGACTTTCTGTCATCGAGAGATAACGAAAAATAACATTATATAACTTTTTTACAATTTTATTTATTCAGAATTGCTTATAGAAGCTAAAATCTAATTATTTTCTCATCCCTTTTTCGCAGTTGAAGTCCTCATTATTTTGCTTAACCATCTTCTTTCAGATTTTTACTGTAGCGTTTTGACGATATTTTTTGTGTAAAAAACAATAAATGATTTAATGCTGTCATAGACAACCCTTTCCTTGTCCTATCCTTTAAAATACACATATCCAATAGGAATTACAGGGTATATAGAGCTTTAAATAATTGTTAAGATAAGGTAAAAAAGATTAGCTGTTTTTTTAGCGTCGGAAAAAAGCAGTAATTTTAAACCATTATTTTTATATAAACACATATAGTTATGGAGACAATTACATTTAATCAGTTACGTAAACTAAAAGATTCTTTACCCAATGGCAGCATGCAGAAAATGGCAAATATTTTGAATGTCCCAATTGAAACTGTTCGCAATTATTTTGGTGGAGAAAATTTTAGAACCGGCTCATCCGTAGGTATTCATTTTGAACAAGGACCCGATGGAGGCTTAATCACTTTTGACGATCCCACTTTACTCCATTTAGCCAAGAAAATATTAGCCGAAGAAGTATAATTCAGATTAATTTAATCCCTTTATGTACAAAGAGTTTCAACACTACCTTTCAAGTAAACTTCAAGAAATAAAAGATAACGGACTATATAAGACCGAGCGGATTATTACCACACCGCAATCTTCAGAAATCAATATTACTACGCAAAATAAACTTCTCAATTTTTGCGCCAATAATTATTTAGGACTTTCAAACCACCCGGAACTTAAGCAAGCCGCAACTGCTGCCATAGAGCAATATGGTTACGGCATGTCTTCAGTTCGCTTTATTTGTGGGACACAAGTGCTTCATAAAGCGTTGGAGACGAAAATTGCCGATTATTTTCAAACTGAAGATTCAATTTTATATGCCGCATGCTTTGACGCCAATGGCGGAGTTTTTGAGCCGTTGTTAGGAGAAGAAGATGCTATTATTTCAGATGCTTTGAATCATGCTTCGATTATAGATGGTGTAAGATTGTGTAAGGCCAAGCGCTACAGATATGCTAATGCCGATATGGATGCATTGGAAAAATGTTTACAAGAGGCGCAAAGTAGCCGTTTTCGATTGATTGTAACCGATGGTGTTTTTTCCATGGATGGCAATGTTGCACCTTTAGACCGTATCTATCAGTTGGCACAGCAATATAATGCCATGATTATGGTTGACGAATCGCACTCTGCCGGTGTTGTCGGAAAAACCGGAAGAGGAGTAACGGAGTTATATGGATTAGCGGGAAAGGTAGAAATAATTACAGGAACTTTAGGTAAAGCATTTGGTGGAGCAATTGGTGGATTTACGACAGGAAAAAAAGAGATTGTAGACATTTTGCGACAACATTCTCGCCCTTATTTATTTTCCAACTCTATCCCTCCAATGGTAGCAGCAGCAGGAGTAAAAGCATTTGATATGTTGACCGAAAGTAACGTTTTACAAGATAAGTTACATGGCAACACTCAATTTTTCATAGAGAAAATGCAACAAGCAGGTTTTGATATTAAGCCTACACAATCTGCAATTTGTGCTGTTATGTTATATGATGCCCGTTTGTCTCAGAAAATGGCAGAAGATTTATTGGCTATGGGAGTTTATGTTGTAGGTTTTTACTACCCTGTAGTTCCTAAAGAGCAAGCCAGAATCAGAGTGCAGTTGTCCGCAGGGCATACGAAGGAACAGTTACAATTTGCCATTGAAGCCTTCTGTACTGTCGGGAAAAAGTTGGGAGTATTGAACTAAGTTTTTGTATATAAAGTAAGGCTATCACTAAGCGAATGTATTATTTTTGTCGGTTTTTGGATTCGACAGATTGTGTCATTTTGCCATGTTACCACTTGTTGTAAGAAAGTAACAGAAAATATTAAGGTACGCAGTGCGAACATTGTTTGATACTGCGTACCTTAAAAGTGTTCACAAGTTCCGGTTTTACAAAATTTAAGTTCGTTTTAAAAATTAAAATTGTCTGTTAATAGAGTAGGGTAGCGCTCTCGGCGAAGTTTTACAAGTATTATAAACAAGTTTAGTAGCAAAAAAATAGAAATAGATGAAATCTTTGTATGTATTTTTAGTGGTATTTTTATCTTTTGGTTGTAGTATTAAGTATTCATTTACCGGTATATCAATCTCGCCGGAAGTAAAAACATTTACCGTTAAATATTTTCCTAATATGGCGACATTAGTAGTGCCAACATTGAGTAATGATGTGACAGAAGGTTTAAAAAGGAAACTGTTGACCACAACTAAGCTGAAAGAGTCTGAGGAGGGAGACTTGATGTTTGAAGGAGAGATACGTGATTATACTATTACTCCTCAAGCGATACAGGCTGATGAAATTGCAGCTCAAAATCGGGTTACTATTACAATACGTGTGAAATTCACGAATGAAAAAGACCCGGCACAAAACTATGATAAATCTTTTTCTCAGTATGCAGATTATAACAGTAGTCTTGATTTACAATCAGTACAAGCGAGTTTGAATGAAGAGATTTTGAAAATGATTTTAGATGATATTTTTAATGCAGCATTAGGAAATTGGTAATTCACATATGGTGTGATTGATAAAAAGAAATTAGTTCTAATGCTTATTCTTATCTTAGATTGGTTAAGATATACACCAAAAAAGTTCTTTAAAGAGAAAAATAACTTGAATTTCTTCCTGAGTCACAATACTGTATAATTTGAATGCTGATTCAGAAAATATCAATTAAAAATCTAATATAGTTACCATATTTACTCCTTTTCATCCGCTATTCAAGAGATCATATTTTTGAAATATAGAGGTTTTATTCTATTTTTGTGGAAAATATGATGCCAAAACAACAAGCATTTCACAGTATTAATCAAAATTATTTACGTATGAAAAAGTTTTTATTATTCAGTGTACTTCTATCGTTTATTTTTTTCTCGTGTAAAAAAGAAGATCCTCCTGTAGTTTATTACAGTTATGGTCAATTGACCTCAGTAGATGGTGTTGCTAAGATTGTAACCGACAAAAACAATACCCTGACGGTGAAAAATTCTTTACTTTCATCTTATGATAATAAGCGTGTTTATGTAGAATATAATATTTTGAAAAATGCAGAACCCAATTTTGATATTGAATTATATTGGATTGATTCAATTTTGACCAAAAATATTATTGATACCGCCGGTTTGACACAAACAGAACAAGACAGTATAGGCAATGCCAACATATACAACATATCAGCGCAATTTAGTGGTAAATATCTGATGACAAAATTTGCTTATACGCGTTATGACTATACAACACGTCATTTTGTAAATGCAGTAGGATTTAAAAGTAAAACAGGTGATACCGTTCATATTACGTTAAGACATAATGACTACACGGCAAATAACAATGCTCCTTATTACCGTACTTATTCCCGCGGTTTTATTAATTTGGAAATCGACAGTTGGGTACCTTCCGGAAGGAACCAGGTAGAAGTTTTTTTATATGACAGTAAAGATGGAAAGTCTGTATTTTTTGGAAACGGAATTTATAAACGTAGTTATACCGCGCCGCTTACTTTCAGTGCCTCAAAAGAAGACTTGGGGTCCTATTAAAAGAGTATTTGCAGTAATTGGTTATCAGCGTTGAAAAAATGCTGAGTTAACAAGGTATTCAAAAAACAGATAGGGTGTAAATGAGATTGCATAAACCGATTTTTACAGATTGATGGTTTGTTGTTTTGCATTATCAGGTTTATCAAGCATTGCCGACCAAAAGTTTTTTGGATACCTTGTTCAATATATAATAGTTAACCTATGAAAAGATATACACTCTATTTATTCTTTCTTTTCTGCCTCTTTTCTTCCTTTTCTTTTGCTCAAAAACCATTAAACATAGCCTACCAAGATGCTTTACATGAGTTTGAACAGCAGAATTATGGACAAACTCAAAGAATTTTAGATTATATTTTACGAATTGACAATACATTTGCCGAGGCTTATTTTTTACAAGGGCAACTGCACGAAATACATCAAGATGATCGTGCCGCAATAGAAGCTTACCAACACTTTAATCAATATAATAATGATACTCCGAAAGGTTTTGTAAAAGTTGCGGAAATATATAAGAAACATCATTATCAAAACTTGGTATTACAAACTTTGGAAGAAGGTTTAAAGAGGTATCCTCACAGTGCAATGATGCTTTACTCTAAAGCAACTTATTTATATGAGCATGGTGAACTCGACAGTGCTTATCTTTATCTGACAAAGTGTATTGACAATGATTATAATTTTGACAAGGCTTATAACGACAGGGGAGTTATCTTACACTGCCAAGAAAAAGACGAACTTGCAACAAAAGATTTTGCGGTGGCAATATTGATAAATCCACAGCCAATTTACTACCTTAATCAAGGGGTTAACTTTTATGTCATCGGTCAGTATTCTAAAGCAATCAATGCTTATAGTCAAGTCATCCGATTAGATTCACAAAACGTTTATGCTTATAATTTACGTGGTGTTGCTTACATGGAACAAGGCAATGATATGGAGGCTACAGCCGACTTCCTTTCAGCCATCGCTATAGATCAGGAATACAGTTACCCCTATAATAATTTAGCCAATGTACTTGTAGGTAAAAAAGATTATTCCAAAGCTATTGCACTTTATAATACAGCCCTTGAATTGGATAATGAATGTCCTGAAATTTATTTTAATCGAGGAAATATTAAAGAAATAACTTCAGAACACTTGGAGAATGCTTGTAAAGATTGGCAACGGGCTGTAGAATTGGGAATGCCAAGAGTCGTAGAGTATTGTCCCTGATTTTTGGTTATTGAGTATAAATAGAAACTAATTGGCGGGTTAGTTTTTCTGGATTAAATCGTTCTTTCTCAGATGTCGTAAGATTAATAAGCCTCTCCCTTTCGCTCCGGTTGGTTAACAGTCGTTCAATGGTTGTGCCCATTTGTTCTATATCATCGGGCTTTACACACAGGCAAGCCTTTCCACCTGTGGCAGGTAAACAACTTTCTGTCGATGTAATAATCGGAACACCAGAGTACATTGCCTCTACAATAGGAATGCCAAATCCCTCAAATATTGAAGGATATAAAAAAATGGCTGCAGATTGATAAATCGAAGGTAAGTCTTCATCGGGTACATTTTTCAAAGCTATAATGTATTGCTCAAAGCCATGAGACTGGGCGAATGTCATGATTTTTTGAAAATAAGGCGTTCTTTTTCCGATAAGAACAAGGGGAATACGAATATTAAAGTTTACCATTGCTCGTACAATGTCCAGTGCGTTTTTACGTTCCTCAATAGTTCCGACACAAAGTAAATATTCTGAAGGAAGATTGTATTTGCGAAGTACCTGATGTTTCTCTTCTGTCTCAACTTTAGTGTAAAAAATGGATTTACAAGGCTGCTCAAGTACTACGATTTTTTCTTCTTTGATATTCCAAAAGTGAATAATGTCTTCTTTGGTTTGTTGGCTGATGGCAATAATGGTATCTGCAATTTCGGCACTTTTTCTATACTTAAAGTTATAGTAGTAAGCATCAAATTTACTATATAAGTGCGGAAATCGTAAGAATATCAAATCATGAATTGTTACAACTTTGTGCAGGCTGCGATTTTTTATATTCAACGGAAGTTCTGCACTTAATCCGTGAAAAACATCTACATTTTGTTTTATAATGCTGTTACCCATTAAAAAACTTCGCCAAAGTCCTGAGAAATATTGAGTGATGTGAGTTTTAGGAGTAATAATACGTTCGTCTTGTTCGGGAAGGTATAAAACATTATCAATAGAAAATCTTGGGGTGAAATATATCTTTTTGATTTCCGGAGCATAATTTGTCAACCCTTGAACGACTGATCGACTATAATTTCCCAATCCACTCCAATTAAAAAATAATCTTTTGGCATCAAAACCAACCAACATAATGAAAATATTATAATAAAGCCGCAAAGGTAGTAAAATTCTCTCTATATATGGGGGCAAACGCCCGTATCTAACATCCCTTTGATTTTTATAACAATAAAAAAGAATAATCTATGATTACTTTAAACAGAATTACTCATCCTGACCACCACTCTTTTCAACCATTAATTGCTCTTTATAAAGAGGCTTTTCCGCCGGAGGAAAGACGCACAATAGAACAATTAAAGAATTTATTGCCCACAGAATCCAGAATGTACTTTAACGATGTAATCTGCGATGGAGAATTATCGGGTCTATTTGTATATTGGAAATTTGACGATTTCTATTTTCTTGAACATTTAGCCGTATTTGCCACCATGCGCAATAAAAAAATTGGTCAACAAGTTTTAACTTGGGTTGCCCAAACATTAAAAGGAGAGCAATTGCTTGAAGTGGAACCTGACAATACCGAAATTGCGGCTCGGAGAATCATGTATTATCAACGTAATGGTTATTTTATCTTAGATAAAGCATACCGCCAACCTTCTTATCTAAATAATGGTTTAGAATATCCCCTGTGGATTATGGGAAACTGTCCTGATAGTTCAGGAAAGCAACTGCAAGCAAAAATTCAAATAATTAAAGATAGAGTATATTATAGAAAATGAACGAAAGTTCTTATTATTCTACAATAAAAGTGATGAAATATAGTAAAATATCACTCTTTCAGTAGGTGAGTTATAGGATGCAGTAAAATGTCACTTTTTTTGACTGAAAAGTTATAGGATACGGTATGCTATAACTTTTCAAATGAGATAGTGATAGCGTACAGCAAAATATCACTTTTATAATAGGTA
>CAYVGO010000037.1:9535-15931 GCA_964450725.1 uncultured Muribaculaceae bacterium | reverse complement strand
ATATCACTTTTCTGTCTGAGAAGTTATAGAATACAGTAAAATATCACTTTTACAATAGGGCGGTTATAGTGCGCAGTAAAATATCACTTTTTGTATTGCGAAAATAAAAGAAACAGCCGTTTTAGGGTTATGGCGTACCAATATTTTATTGAGTTTCACGTATTTTCTCAAAAGTTAAACCTGTAAAGAAGAGGGCTATCCTTTGGATTGCATTCACCCACAAGATGATGACTTAATCATCTATTCCTTCAAATATATCTGAGGTTTCTTGTTTTCCGTCTTTGATATACTTTAAGATTTTTTCAGATAAAGGATTTTCTCTGTCCGATATTTCCCAAAAATCTTTCTGGGTGCGTATCATTTTACAAAGTTCTAATAAATCTGTACATCCGGCACCAATAAACATCTCTGTTATTTCTTCATTGGAAAGAATATCAGAATTGGCAAAGGTACGTAAGTTATCAAATGAGAAGTATTTTTGATCTAACTTTTTAAGTCCGGTCATTTCGGCGAGTTTTTTCCCTTCGGGCGTTCCGCTATGCGTAATAAATAAAAAAGTACGGATGAGCAATACTCCGTCGTGAATTGAAGCCAGAAAATATCCGGCTTTGAAGTTATAAATCCGATGTTCCAGCAAAAAATTACCACCTTTAGTGGGCAGTATTTTTAATTGAAAAAAGGAGATAATCATACTGTGATTCATCTGCTCAGGGTACTTTCCACCAATACGTTCATAGAATCTGTTGATGGCGTGCTGCTGCATATAGACATCAAAGGGTGTGTTGTCAGTAGTTTTGATTCGTAATTTCGAAGGTTTTACGGTCATCCATAACATTTCTTTACCACAGCCCCAACCTACACGTGCCGCCAATCGTTTTCCGGCACCGACATTGATATTTTTCCATACCGGTTGCTCTGTCTGAACAACAATGGTATTATTCCATCTTTTAGATGCAGAACCTTCAATAATTCCGGTCTTCACTGTTAAGAGATAAAACTGAGTGAAAAAATCACTATACATTAAGCCTATGAATTTCCCTTTATCAAAGACTTCTACTAAAGTTTCGGCAAACTTTATTTTGTAGTCTTTCATGATAATATCGAATGTTTCCCTCAGTTTTTTCCTTTCCGGATCTGAATTATGTACTAAAACCTGTATGGGATTCAGAACGAATAAGTATTGCCTGTAAGTAATTTTAGGGCCACCCTCATAGATTTCGATGGTAGTAGCATCAATATAGAGATTGATGTCTTTTTCAATAAACCGCAAAAGTTCTTCAGGGACATTTTTATCTTCTGTGGTAGCAAGGAAAGGTCTTGGACGGGTGATAAACATAAGTTCAATATCCACGTCAGAAAGCAACTGATAGGCATTTTTGTCAATTAAAGGACAAAACTCCTGTAATTTTCGTTTAAATTCGTTTCTGGCTTGTGCCGCTAAAATTTTTTGTTGAGCATCATGGTTCTTTTTTTTCTTTTTGGTTTTACTCATCTGTATTCATTTTGAATGTGAAACATAAAGTCTATTGAGAAAAAAGCAATGAAGTGTCTCCGTAACTTAAAAATCGATAACCGCTTTGTAAAGCATGTTGATAGAGTGTTTTCCACTGCTTTCCAATAAATGCGGATACCAATAATAGTAACGTACTTTGAGGTTGATGAAAATTAGTAATAATTTGTGATACGATTTTAAATGAATATCCGGGTACAATGATGAGAGAAGTATAACTTTCCAAAGTCTCAAGTTTATTCTTTTCAAGGTACTCCAATAATGCAAAAATAGCATTTTCGACGGTTATGTTATGTTGAGCCAGAGATTGGTAAACCTCCCACTGTTCTATCATTAAAGGTTTAGCCCCAGTAGATACTTTTACGCCTAACCAGTAAAGACTCTCTAAGGTTCTGACCGATGTGGTACCTACGGCAGTAATATTTCCTCTGTGAGATAACAGATGTTGTAACAAACTTTTGTGAACATTAAAATATTCTCTGTGCATGTTATGGTTGGCAATGTTTTCTGAGGTAACGGGCTGAAATGTTCCGGCTCCGACATGCAGCGTGATGTAATCTAATGTCTGATGTTGTGCTATTTTTTCGGTTAGTTGAGGCGTAAAGTGTAGTCCTGCTGTTGGAGCCGCAACAGAGCCTAATGGTTGACTGAATGTAGTTTGATAGCGGGTGATGTCAATGGGTTCTGTCTTTCGATGTAAATAAGGCGGCAGGGGGATATTGCCGATATGTTCAAGTAATTCGGAAAAACAAAAGAGAGGATTGTCCCATGTGAAATTTACAACCACCGTATTGGCTGCTTGTTCTTTTAAATGTGCAGACAGTGTAACAGATTGTCCGTTGATTTTTTTTGTAATGGTTAATTCATCAGACGATTTCCATCGTTTTAAATTTCCCACCAAACATTTCCAACTACATGTTGTTCTTGCCGACAATGCAAGGTGATATTCTAATGGTTGTAAAGGTTCTAAGCAAAAAACCTCAATCGTAGCACCGGTTGACTTTTGAAAAAAAAGCCGGGCTTTCAATACTTTACTGTTATTGAAAATGACTAATCCGGAATGAGGTAACAAATCCGGAATATTCACTACATTATAGTCTGCCATCTCATGATTTTTATAAAGTAGTAGTTTTGCGTTTTCACGCTCATCCGGAGGATATAAAGGTATTGCCGATGGAGGGAGTGGGTAGTCGTAATCTATAATTTCAATATGAGGTATCATGTTTTATGGTATTGGGGTCATTTAGGCTGATGAATCTCTGTCTTTTATTGGTTAGTTCTCTTTTGCAGCCTGCCAAATACCTTCCATCTCTTCTAAGGTCATTGACTTTAAGGTTTTATTCTGTTCTTTTGCCGCTTCTTCCAGCCGTTTAAATCGACGAATAAACTTACGGTTAGTTTTTTCTAACGCGCTGTCGGGATTAATCTTATAAAGCCGAGCAGCATTGATAAGTGAAAATAAGACATCTCCAAACTCCTCTTCCATTGTATCTGTATTTCCAATTTTACATTCTTCTTCAAATTCTTCAATTTCCTCTTTTACTTTTTCCCAAACCTGCTCACGATTTTCCCAATCAAATCCTACTGCTGCCGCTTTGTGTTGTATTCTGTCGGCTTTAATTATTGAGGGTAAACCTTGAGGAACACCCGACAATGCTCCCGTTTCTTTTTTTAGTCGCTCTTTTTCTTTTAATTTTAAGAACTCCCAATTGTCAACCACCTCACTACTGTTTTTCACTTCAACATTTCCAAAAATATGTGGATGTCTATAGATAAGTTTTTGAGAAAGAGCATGACAAACATCCTCTAATGTAAATTTATTTTCTTCTTCAGCAATTTCGGCATAAAATAAAATGTGGAGTAAAACATCTCCCAACTCCTCTTTTATTGCATTGAAGTTGCCAGACAATATAGCCTCAGACAATTCATAAGTTTCTTCAATGGTTAGGGGTCGTAAAGATTCTTTGGTTTGCTCTTTGTCCCAAGGACATTCTTTTCGCAACCGCTTCAAAATTTTAATGAGTTCATTCATTGATTTGTAATTATTTTAGCAACCACATAGTTCTATAGTCTATTTTGTGGTTAAATGTTTTTTCATTAGTATTTATAATGTAAAAGATAAAGGTAATAAATCATTACTATTATTGATAAGATAAGAAAAATCATTTCCTCTTAAAATTAAAGTAACCGGTTGTTTTTGTAAAGCATTATATTCGGCAATTACTTGTCTGCAAGCCCCACAGGGAGAAATCGGACTTTTAGTTAGAATCCCTTGATGTCCACCGGCAATAGCCATTGCTTTTATGGCAAGATTCGGAAATTGTGCTTTGGCATAAAATAACGCCGTACGTTCTGCACATAATCCGGAAGGATAAGCCGCATTTTCTTGATTATTACCGGTAATGATTTGACCGTTTTCCAAAAGTAACGCTGCACCAACTTGAAAATGAGAGTAAGGAGAGTATGCTTTTTGTAGAATTTTTTCGCATTCAAGTATCAAATTACGGTATTCTTCTTGAAAATCAGACAAGTTTGATATGGTTATAAATTCTACATTTATACTATTTGTAATCATTGTATTATACTTTGAATGGAAGAGGATTGAAAACACAAAAGTACGTTTTTTTTGTAGAAAAAATTGTGTAGCCGAAAAAAAATAGCGATATTTGCAGCCCAAAACAGAAATAATATACTTTATCATTATGTCAAGAGTTTGTCAGATTACAGGAAAAGGGCTTCAACGAGGAAATAACGTTTCGCACTCTAACATTAAAACAAAACGAGTGTTTTTACCTAACTTGCAAATCAAAAAATTTTGGTTGGAAGAAGAGCAACGTTTTGTAACACTCAAAGTTTCTACAAGAGGTATTCGTACCATCAATAAAAACGGACTTGCTGCGGCTCTGCGTCAAGCCAAGAAAAAAGGTTACTTGTTAACATATTAAACCATCAACAAATTATCATAGTTATGGCAAAGAAAAAAGGGAATAGAATACAGGTTATTTTGGAATGTACACAACAAAAAGAAACGGGAGTACCCGGAATTTCGCGTTATATTACAACCAAAAATAAAAAAAATGATCCTGAAAGAATTGAACGTAAAAAGTACAATCCTTACTTACGTAAAGTAACCGTTCATAAAGAAATTAAATAATTTAGCATTTAAAAGATATGGCAAAGAAAGTAGTGGCAAGTTTTAAAGGTGACAAAAGCACAGCAAAAAACAGAACAAAATGCGTTAAAATGGTAAAGTCTCCCAAAAGCGGTTCTTATGCTTTTGTAGAAGAGATTATACCGAATGAAGAAGTAAAAGCCTTTTTCGCGTAATAAGGTATTCTAAATGTTTTATACATTTATAACCTCGCTTTTCGGCGGGGTTTATTTGTTTTATTTCTACTCTATTGTCAACTTTCTATCTTACATATTAAGCAGAGATAGAGTTTGTATTAAAAAATAATATATCTTTGTAGTTCCTTTTTAATAATCATTATGAACAAATCTGCCAAAAATCCGATTTTCTGGATACCGTCTGTTTATTTTGCGATGGGACTACCCTTTGTTTCCCTGTCTTTGGTTGCCGTAATTATGTTAAAAGACTTAGGAATTGGTGAAGCCAGTATTACTTTTTGTACATCACTTCTTATTTTACCTTACACATTAAAGCCAATTTGGAGTCCTTTATTGGAGTTGTATAGAACTAAAAAGTTCTTTGTATTAATAACTCAGATGATTTCCGGGATTTGTTTTGGTTTAGTAGCCTTTTGCCTCCCAATTCCCGATTTTTTTGCTTTTGTGATTGCCATTTTTGCTGTCATTGCTTTTAGCGGAGCAACTCATGATATTGCAACAGATGGAATTTACCTGACAGCATTAGATAAGCAAACACAAGCAAAATATATAGGCTGGCAAGGAGCATTCTATAATTTGGCAAAAATTTTAGCCAATGGCGGATTAGTGTGGTTGGCCGGAAAACTTATAATGTATTTTAAAGCAACACATCCGGATAAAGCCGCTTTTTACGCTTGGATGATTATAATGACGATTTTGGGGTTACTATTGGTTTGCTTGTCAATATATCACTATTTTGCACTACCAACAGGTTCAAAGTCTGTAAACAAACTGTCATTCAATGAAAGTTTGAAATCTCTGTGGGTAGTTTTTAAAGATTTCTTCACAAAAAAACACATTCTCTTTTACCTTCTTTTTATTGTTTTTTACCGCTTTACAGAAGGCTTTGCCTTAAAAATGGTACCTCTATTTTTAAAAGCGGCTAAAAATAAAGGTGGATTGGGGCTTGATAATGAACAGATAGGTTTAATCTATGGAACTTTTGGCACTCTTGCATTTATTGTTGGTTCTATTCTCGGGGGGTATTTTATTGCCAAATTCGGACTTAAAAAAACTATCTTTACATTATGTTGTATTTTCAATATTCCTTTTATTGTTTACTTTTTATTTGCACTTTATCAGCCCGATAATTTGTGGACTATAGGTTCGGGGTTGGTGTTGGAATATTTTTGTTATGGCTTTGGGTTTGTAGGATTGACTTTGTTTATGATGCAAGAAGTGGCTACGGGAGAATATCAAATGTCGCACTATGCTTTTGCATCTGGAATCATGAATCTCGGAGTAATGTTACCCGGAATGATAAGCGGATGGATTTATCAACAAGTAGGTTATCAGATATTTTTCTTGATTGCACTATTTGTTTCTATTCCCGCATTTTTCTTGACATGGTTTGTTCCTTTTACATCAAAAGAATTAAAAGCGTAAAAATTGAAAGCGAAAGAGTTTCCATGAATGCGGAAGGATTTCTATGAATGCGGAAGAGTTTCTATGAATGCGGAAGAGTTTCTATGAATGCGGAAGAGTTTCTATGAATGCGG
>CAYVGO010000037.1:5032-9435 GCA_964450725.1 uncultured Muribaculaceae bacterium | reverse complement strand
AAGAGTTTCTTCCGAACGGTGGCTGAAAAGAATAAACCATATTGAATAAGTAAATAACAACTTAAAATATATTGATGTATGAAAAAGATTACTGTTACCCAGCCCGTTGTCGAAATGGACGGCGATGAAATGACCCGCATTATTTGGCGATTTATTAAAGAAAGGTTGATTTTGCCTTACCTTGATTTACCCATTCAATATTATGATTTGGGAGTAGAAAATCGAGATGCTACAGAAGATCAGGTTACCGTTGAAGCAGCAAAAGCGATCAAGAAATGTGGAGTTGGTATAAAATGTGCAACCATAACTCCAGACGAAGCGAGGGTTAAAGAGTTTAATCTAAAAAAAATGTGGAAAAGTCCGAATGGAACTATTCGTAACATTTTAGACGGGACTGTTTTTAGAGAACCCATTATTGCTAAAAATATACCTCGATTGATTCCCAATTGGACGGCTCCTATTTGTATCGGAAGGCATGCACACGGAGATCAATACAGGGCCACAGAATTAAAAACACAAGGAAAAGGCAGGTTGAAATTAGTATTTGAACATGAGAACGGACAAAGTGAAACTTTAAATGTTTTTGATTTTGAAAACGACGGTATTGCCATGGCAATGTATAATACAGACGAGTCTATAAGAGGGTTTGCCAGAGCTTGTTTTAATATGGCAATACAAAAAAAATGGCCGTTATACCTCAGCACCAAAAATACGATTTTAAAATGCTATGACGGTCGGTTTAAAGATATTTTTGCAGAAATTTACGCCACAGAGTTTAAGTCTGCAATGGATAAAATCGGAATTACATACGAACACCGATTGATTGACGATATGGTTGCTTCTGTGTTGAAGTGGAATGGTAATTTTGTGTGGGCTTGTAAAAATTATGACGGAGATGTACAGAGTGATACTGTAGCGCAGGGATTTGGGTCATTAGGATTAATGACTTCCGTATTGGTAACACCCGATGGAAAAACAATTGAAGCCGAAGCAGCACACGGTACGGTTACAAGACATTATAGAGACCACCAAGCCGGAAAGCCAACAAGTACTAACCCAATTGCTTCAATATTTGCATGGACAAGAGGATTACACTTTAGAGGAAAATTGGATAACAATCAAGAATTGATGGATTTTGCATTAACCCTTGAGAAAGTGTGTGTAGAGACCGTAGAGTCAGGAAAAATGACCAAAGATTTGGCTGTTTCATTGTATGGTAATAATGTAAAGCACGGCGAACATTATTTATATACAGAAGAGTTTTTAGATATTTTGAATGCTAATTTATCAAAAGAAATAATATCTTAAGAGTGGGCAAACGAAGCCGATTTTTATACGGAGTTACAGTAATTCAAACTATTCAAGTAATATCAATTAAATCACTAATTACGCAATAATTTTTTGTAATTGTCCGTTATATATAAAAAACAACTTGTTTTATCTATGAAAATTCCTTTTTATAAAATTACCCTATTTTTTTTACTAACATTTTCTACTACTTTATTTACCTATGCCGGAGAACCTTGGGATGGTTCAGTTGCTACCTCTTTTGAGTCAGGAGATGGTACGCAAGAAAATCCGTATCAAATAAAAACGGCAGCACAGTTTGCTTATTTCGCCCAATATTTATTGTACACCGGTGATCTTTTGGCTTATGAAAATAAATACTTTGCATTGATTGATGATATTGATTTGAATAATCACCCATTCACCCCTGTGGGATGTGCTGGAAGTGGATATGATCATTTTTCAGGAAGTTTTGATGGGGGAAATTATAAAATCAAACGACTTTTGATTAGGGACGTTAATAATCAAACACCGACAGGAGGGGGAATCGGCTTGTTTGCAGATATCGGAGTTACAGGGAAGGTGAAAAATTTAATCATTGAAAGTGGTGAAGTCGTAACTTCGGATTTTCAAGATTGCGGAATTATTGCTGGATATAATCAAGGTTTAATATACAACTGTCACAACTATGCAAAAGTTGAGGCGACAAGTACAATACCCCTACCTAGCGGTTATAATACCACAGAAAATGGCATTGGTGGAATTGTCGGAAGAAATACCGGGGATGGAATTGTTTTGCAGTGTACTAATTATGGAGAGGTAATAAACCATGCGACGGTAACCCGAAATTTCTACACAGGAGGGATTGTTGGTTATGATGATATTAACAGTAGGACACCTAATATAGAGAGTGCTGTGGCTGCATGTACTAATTTTGGGAAAATTTCTTCTGCTTATAGTTATGTTGGAGGAATAATCGGGAAAAGTAAAAATCCTAACAAAATTGGGTTTTTAGGTAATTTCGGTGAAGTACTTACAACTGCAACTACACCAGTTTCTGTTACTGAAAAAATAGAGGTTGGAGGAGTTATAGGTCGTAATTACGAACATTTACAAAACTGTATGAATATGGGGGATATTAAAAGCGGCACAGCCTCAGTTGCCGTTACCGGAGGTATTAGTGGAAACTTAAATACTACAAATGGGACGACCTTAAACATTGATTATTCTTACAGTCGAGGAACTGCCGATTTTGGAATTTCGCCAAAATCAGATAGAGGTATAAATTTTAAAAATGTTTATTACGATTCTGCAATCACCCTACAAGGATATGGAGATATAGATACAGATAACAATACCGGTACTGTAGTCAATGCAAAATCTTCTGAAGATATGAAATCCCAAAGTTTTGTGGATTTACTGAATGATACTCAAGACCCAAAGCCTTGGTTGCTGTGCACTCAACTCAACGATGGTTATCCCATCATGAATTTTATGGTGAGGAAGGTAACTTTTACTTATCCATCATCAGCAATTACAGTGAAAACCCATGGACAAACGGTCAAAGATTCAGTGTGGTTGGGTTCAAAGGTAGAATTTTCTTTGGCTTCCGGTTTTCAGTGGGCATCCGGAGGTACTGAACCTAAAATTATGTATGCTACTGATGATATTACTTTTACAGACAAAGCCCTTTCACCCTATAACATTAAAGTTACTTCCAATTACACCTCAAGTGCCATATCAATACAAGGGTTTATTAGCGAGGTAGAAGCGACAGGTTGGAATGTGGGTAATTCTGTTTTGGAGGATAAGGTGGTGCGTGTGCAGGCAACTTCTTCCGATGCAAAATATGTATTTGAAGGATGGGTGGAAAACGGAACTGTAATTACAACAAATAATCCATATTCTTTTACGGTATCGGCCGATAGACATTTGGAGGCACGATTCAAAGAACGCAGTGCCTACAACATTAAAATTACTTCTAACCATCTGGTAGACGCTATATCAATACAAGGTTCTATTAATAATGTAGATGCCTCTGGTTGGGCAGAAGGTAAACTTGTTTTAGAAGGAGATGCAGTACATTTTTCTGCTCAATCGTCTTCTCAAAAATATGTATTTGAAGGGTGGGAAGAAAACGGAGTGATTGTTGAAACCAATAGTTCATATTTTTTTACGGTGTCTGCTGATAGAAATTTAGTGGCACGATTCAAAGAGCGCTATCATATTAAAATAGAATATTCTTCGGGTGGAAATGTAACTCCGAACGGTTCGGATGTTTTTGTTGACGAAGGAGCAACTCTTAGGTTAACAATAACCCCAAATCAAGGTTATCAAATCAAAAGAATAATCTTGAAAAATATCAGCGGAGAATCTAATATAATCTTTACTCCTGCGAGCTATGAGTTGGAGTTACCCGATATTGCTTCTGATACCGAAGTTAAAGTAGATTTTGAAGAAGACACTTCAACCGATGTTGATAATTTTTCGGATAGAACAATGATATATAGTCGTAATCATCAAATCTTTGTAGAAACATTTGAACCAGTTGTCGTAATGTGTTACAATATTATGGGACAAGTTGTTTTTACCTCTCAAAATAATGCAGGAAGTGTGGAAAGTTTTGATGTTCCTATACCGGGTATTTATTTTGTAAAAATAAAAAAACAGCACCGAAGCATTGTGAAAAAATTAGTAGTTCAATAAAAGTATTTATATTGAATGGAGGTGTGTTGGGAAGATTTTCAGACAATCAAGTAGAGTGTTACATACAACATCAGAATTACAGATGGCTGCAAAATTATTTCTTTACTATTTAGGATTGAGACGTTGTACGCAACATATTTACATTGCGACCTACTAATTTTGCAAAACAATTTTGTTTGAGTATAATTCTTAATCAATCAGTGAAATCTCCATTTGTCGGCATAGGTCAAGTTTTCAACAAAAAGTTTTTCTCTTTGCACAAGTTGAGCAAGTCTCAAAAAATGTTTTTTTGCATTTGCTCAACTTGTGCAAGCTTCAAAAAAGTACTTTTGTTATTTGCAGAGTTACTGCAAGCCTCAAAAAAGTATTTTTATCATTTGCGGAAGTTCCGCAAGCCTCAAAAAAGTATT
>CAYVGO010000037.1:0-4932 GCA_964450725.1 uncultured Muribaculaceae bacterium | reverse complement strand
CTCAAAAAAGTATTTTTATCATTTGCGGAAGTTCCGCAAGCCTCAAAAAAGTATTTTTATCATTTGCGGAAGTTCCGCAAGTCTCAAAAAAGTATTTTTGTCATTAGCAGTGTTACTGCAACTTACGTTTGTGTATTCACAAACATCCCCACAAGTTGAACCACCCTATTTTAAAGGAACTTCCATAGACTTAACCAACCAACGCGTTACGTTGTTTTGGGAGTTAAGTAAAACGTCATCATCATTGGTTAGCGGCTATACTATCTATGAGCGAATTAAAGATGTCAATCAAAATCCAGTGACTAATGCTGTGGCAAGTGTTACCAATACAGTTTCTACTTATTCTCGAACAATATCTCAATATACCGAATCTCATAAATATACACTTCGTTCCCACGGTTTTGGTGGGAGTAATACTGATAGTCCTCAAACCGATTATTTAAACACACTGTTTTTAAATCCCCCGGATTTTCAGGAATGCAACTCTACGATACGATTGCAGTGGAGTAAAGTAGAAAAGTTTGACAAATTTAAACCCGAAAATACAATTACCAACTTTACGGCTCATTATGCTGTTTGGTATGCCGTTAATGTTCCGGAAGAGGCATTGACCCTTGCAGACTTTCAACTTGCCAAAAATCAACTGGCAAATACAGAATATACTTTTACCGTAACACCCTCGGTACGACAATACCATTTTTTTATTCGTGCTTATTACGACAATGGTAACGGCTCCATAGATTCAAGCCAAAGTAACCGAATTACACAAGTAATGGATGCAGAACGTTTACCGGAGTATTTTAAAATAGATTCAGCCATTCATCTTCCCACTCAGACACAACTTTATTTTCAAATAGATCCTCAAACAACTTATCGTAATTTTGAAATACAATACAGCATAGGAAGTAACGATTTTAGGGTACTCAAAACTATAGAAAACCTTACTGATAGTAAATTTGAAGACCATCATCCGTTACCTGTTTCATATCGTATTGTTATGAAAAATAAATGTGATATGATAGTGTCTCAAAGTAATACAGTAACACTGATTTCGCCTGTCATTAAGGCTTTTCCTGAAGGTTTTTCCATACATGTTTCGCCAAATATTTGTCCGGATAACGGATTGTTTGACATTTACAGAATATCACCTTATCCTGCACAGTTAGCCTCCGGTATTACAGATACAATCTATATTGACCCTCTCAATAACGGACAGTACCAGGATTACATTTTTAAAAGTAATTATAATGTTATTTGCAGCAATGCTGATAATGTTATGGTTTCCATAAGAAATAACGATATTGCAGTTGAGCCAGAATTTTATATGCCCGATGCTCTTCGGGTCGATGATTCGCAAACGAACTCATCAACGGGCAAAGTGCGGGGGATTTTTGAACCGATAACCCCTGTAAAGTACACTTTCAGGTTGACAATTTATGATACTCAAGGAAATTTGTACTTTGATGGTCATGAAGGTTGGAATGGGCGCAAAAACAATACAGGCAGTATTGTTACGGAGGGAGTTTATTTTTATGCGATTCAGGTTACATTCAGTAATGGGGAAATACGCCATAAAAAAGGTTCGGTAACGGTTTTGTATTGAAAAGTAAAAGTGGTCGATTCTTATCCAAACAATTTGTAATTTTGTAAAAAGTGTAACATTAAATGAGTTTTGATAGTCAATTTGCATTTCAACAGTTTATCATAGAACAAAACAAGTCAGTATTTAAAGTAGGAACGGACGGTGTTTTACTCGGAGCATGGTGTAATCCACAAGGTTGTAAGACGGCATTGGATATAGGAACCGGTACAGGATTATTAACGCTTATGATGGCACAGCAAGAAGTATCATTACACATTACGGCGATTGATAATATGGAAGCAGCCGTAGAAATTGCCCGTAAAAACATATACTCATCACCATTTAAAAATATTATTGAGGTTGTACAAACGTCATTTCAAGATTTTCAACAAACACACGACCGATTTGATATTATTATTTCGAATCCGCCTTTTTACCGGTCAGGATTATTGTCAAAAAATGCAGTACTGAGACAAGCAAAACATACTCATGCTTTATCTTTTGAAGAACTTTTTGGGGGTGTACAAAAATTATTATCAGAACAAGGACTTTTTTATGTCATTTTGCCATTTCAGTATCTCGAAATTATAGAAATATTATGTAAAACGTTGGGATTATTTATTGTAAAACAACAAGCCGTAACCTCCTTTACTGACTCTAATCCACATAGAATATTATTGAGTGTGGGTAAAGAAAAACAGACAACATTACATTTACCGATATTAGCGATAAGAACAGATCAATTTACATACAGTGAAGATTACAAAGTTTTAACCAATCAATTTTATCAACAAAGAGCCTATTTATGAATTATCTTTATTATGACCTCGTTGGGTGGCTTTCGGTAGACTTTAACGAACAAGCCATTACCAACATTTCTTTTTGCAGTAAAGTCTGTTCACCCAAAAAGACTACAGTACTCCCTCCGATAGTTCAGCAACTTTCAGACGAGTTAGAAGCTTATTTTTCAGGACAATTAAAGACATTTACAGTGCCGGTTCTTCCGGAAGGTACACCTTTTCAACAATCGGTATGGCAGGCGTTGCAGGTAATTCCTTATGGACAAACGTGGAGTTACAAGATGGTGGCAGAATATATTGGAAGCCCTCAATCAGTCAGAGCAGTAGGAAATGCCAATAATCGAAACCCTTTACCAATCATTGTTCCTTGCCACAGGGTCATTGGTATTCGTGGTAATTTGGTAGGTTATGCCGGAGGTTTAGAAATTAAAAATGCGTTACTAACATTGGAACAGAAGTTTATGATTTGATTTTGTTAGAGTTTTTTTATAAAGAAGGTCGGGGGAGTATATAAAAAAACATGCAAATGATAATCGGCACTTGTTCTTAGTTTTATTTATTATTATTGTCTGTCTTGTTATGAATTGATATCCATAAATATTACTACCTTTGTTTCAAAATTAATACATATGTCTGTAGAGCAATATATTGATGCGTTGTTGGATTTGGCAATTAAAGAAGATGTTGGAGATGGAGATTGGACATCATTGTCAACAATTCCTCATCACCAAATAGGAAAAATGCAACTTTTAGTCAAAGAAGATGGTATTATTGGAGGAGTAGAAATGGCTTCTAAGATTTTTCACAGAATAGATAAAAACACGGTCATAGATGTAAAGATAAAAGATGGTAATGCCGTAAAAAAAGGTGATATTGTATTTTATGTAAGTGGAAATTTAATCGCATTATTACAGTCTGAAAGGTTAGTTCTTAATGTTATGCAACATTTGAGTGGTATCGCCACCGTAACAGCAAAATATGTCAAGTTGTTAGAAGGAACAAAAACAAAGTTGTTGGATACTCGAAAAACTACACCAGGAATGAGAGTCTTAGAAAAAATGGCAGTAGTTTGGGGTGGAGGAGTAAATCACAGAATGGGTTTGTTTGATATGATTTTGATAAAGGATAATCACGTTGATTTTGCAGGAGGAGTGATAGAGGCGATAGAAAATGTAACGAGTTATTTAAATAAGCATAACAAAGTTTTGGATATTGAGGTTGAAGTTAGAACGATAGATGATTTGGAAAAAGTGATGAATTATTGTCAAGAACATAAACAACATAAAATTGTTCGCATTATGTTAGATAATTTCTCTATAGAAAATACAAAGAAAGCCGTAGATTTAGTCAAAAATCGTATTCCTTTAGAGTCTTCAGGTAACATTACTCAAACCACTATCAGAGACTATGCACGTTGTGGAGTAGATTATATATCAGTGGGGGCACTGACTCACAGTATTCAGAGTTTAGATTTAAGTTTAAAAGCCGTAAAGTGAAGTTTTATTGTTTAATTTAATTATATTTATCATGAAAAAATTGTTATTTATCGCCGCACTTTTAGTGGCAACGTCCTCTTTTGTTGTAGCTGCAGAAGAAAAAAAAGCAGAACAAACTAAAGAACAATCTGACAAAAAATGTTGTAAAAAAGACAAAAAAGATTGTAAGAAAGACAAGAAAGATTGTAAGAAAGAAGAGACTAAGAAATAATTCTTACTCTGAATGTAAAATCCCGATTATGTATTATAGTCGGGATTTTTTTATTACTAGTATATTATTACATTTGAAACAAAAGAAAATTCTTTAGAGAGAAAAGAGACTTATATGCCTTTTTTATAGTACACTTTGAAACACAAATAACTTTAAGGTATATCAGATAGATATTAATATTAACATTTAGTTGTTTTGTAAATGAATAAAAATGATATACCTTTGTACTGTTTTAATTCTTAAAATTTAATTGACTATGAAAAAAATACTATTCTTATCAACGGCTCTTTTACTTGCCGTGAATTTTCTTTTTACTTCATGTGAAAAAGATGATCCTTCTCTTGTTGGAGTGTGGGAGACTAAAGAAATTACCATAACACCCAAACTTGTCGGTATCAACCAATCTCTCGCAGCTCAATTTGGAACTTTTTTACAGCCACAAACCATAACCGCAGAAGATCTTGAACCTAGCACTATTGAGTTTACTGCAGATGGTAAATATATTACAACAGACTCTGGGAAAATCGAAATTGGAACTTATCAAAAAATAGACAACAAATTAACTACGATAACTGATCAAGAAACTGTAACATTAGATATTATAAAATTAGAAAAAAGTACTTTACAAGTTAGTTTCACGATTATGGAAATGACGATTGGAGAGTCTTTAGACTATGCTTATGGCACTAAAGCAATTACAGAAGAACAGTATCAAAGTATGAAGATTTTTGCTGGTAATATACCGGGTAACGTATTGTTAGAGTCAAAAGTAACTTTCCATCGGAAATAACTTCGTTGTAATAACTACCATGTCATATACACAAGGGCTATTCAAATTTTTTT
>CAYVGO010000036.1:0-23340 GCA_964450725.1 uncultured Muribaculaceae bacterium | reverse complement strand
TCTGAGGAGGTCATCCTACCAAAAAGGGAGGACGTCCTACGTTCTGAGGAGGTCATCCTACCAAAAAGGGAGGACGTCCTACGGTCTGAGGAGGTCATCCTACCAAAAAGGGAGGACGTCCTACGTTCTGAGGAGGTCATCCTACCAAAAAGGGAGGACGTCCTACGTTCTGAGGAGGTCCTCCTACCAAAAAGAGAGGACGTCCTACGTTCTGAGGAGGTTGTCGGGGTAAAAATGGAGGTTATCGGATCTTTTGGGGAGGATTTCCTACTCTGAAGGGAGGACGTCCTACATTGTAGGGAGGATTTCCTACTCTGAAGATAGGACGTCCTACGTTCTGAGGAGGTCCTCCTACCAAAAAGAGAGGACGTCCTACGTTCTGAGGAGGTTGTCGGGGTAAAAATGGAGGTTATCGGATCTTTTGGGGAGGATTTCCTACTCTGAAGGGAGGACGTCCTACATTGTAGGGAGGATTTCCTACTCTGAAGATAGGACGTCCTATGGTTTGAGGGGGATATCCTACTATGAAGGTCGAATGTTTTATCTTCGAAGCAATATCGTGAACTCTAACAATCCCTGTTCAAGTTTATATCTTCTTTTTGTCTAAGTAGATAATAAAAGAGTGTTACCTTATCAAACAAAGTAACACTCTTCATCTTAAATGTTGCTACAAATATTGTAACATAAAACGGATAGGCAACTTAAATGAAACGCCCACTAACTTACCTTTATCTCTTCCCGGTGTCCATTGTGGAGACTCTTTGATAATGTCAAGTACCATTTTGTCTAAATCCTCGTGAAGCCCTTTTTCTACTTTTGCATTGATAAGTTTACCGTCCTGATTGATAATAAAACTTACTAACAAAGTACCTTGGATATTATTGATTGATGCTGAAGTTGATGCCGGGTGCTTTATTTTGTTCATAACCCATTTTGAAAAATTTTGAGACTCTCCACCTTGAAACTTGGGCATCACTTCGGCTTCAGCAAGCACAACACCTTTATCCTGGCTCTCATCTTTTTTGAGCGTAATGATAATCACGCCGTTTTTACCTTTTTCACCATAAATCTTCAAAGAACTCTCATCTTTAAGTACACTCACAGATTCAATGGTCTCCGGTTTAATGCCGTCAAGAGATGTTTTCCACTCTTGGCCGTCAACAATATAGAGAGGTTTTTGTGAAAGATCAGCAATTCTGACTCTCAATACA
The DNA here is from genome assembly GCA_964450725.1 of uncultured Muribaculaceae bacterium. Taxonomy (GTDB): domain Bacteria; phylum Bacteroidota; class Bacteroidia; order Bacteroidales; family UBA932; genus CAYVGO01. The sequence goes on along the minus strand of CAYVGO010000036.1, from coordinate 22,129 downwards.
TCATCTTGTTTGACTCCCTCCTTGAGGGTTACAAGTATCACGCCGTTTTTACCTTTTTCACCATAAACCTTTAAGGAACTCTCATCTTTGAGTACACTTATTGATTCAATCATCTCGGGCTTAATGTCGTCCATTGGTTTGTTCCACTCTTTGTTATCAACAATAATCAAGGGTTGATTAGGCTCTCCTCCATTTTTATAGGTAATTTTTGTAACTCCCATTTCACGCATCTTATCTTTAGGTTCTTTTTTTGATTCATATCCAACAACAAATATGGTGTCGGAGTTTAGTGGGCTAACATTATCGTTAGATTTATATCCAACAATCAATACGGTATCAGTAGTTTCAACTGCAGAAGGCCTTGGTTCGGTGGGCTTAGCAGTACTTCGTGTGAGCGAGAATAGAATAATCATTATCGCCAATAGTGGGATTGTAAGTATAAGCCGTTTACGACCATTTACTTTTTCTTTTTTTGCTAACATGTTTAATCTTTTTTTTGTTAGTGAATAACTCATAGGGCTGGCAAATTCCGGATTTATGCCTGCTTCTGATAAAATTAATAGGTTGATATAATTGTACTTAGAATATCCTTGATTGATAACATTTTCATCTGCTTGGTATTCATGCACCTGCCGCAAAAGCCTTGAGGTATGCCATACTAAAGGGTTAAACCAAAGGGCTGCTCTAACCATAGAGATGAATAAAAGGTCAAACGTATGACGTAATCGAATATGGCACTCTTCATGTGCCAATAATTCTTGTAATAAAGTACTTTTTTTCAATGTAACATTGACAAAAATATAGTTAAAGACAGAATATGCTGTAATTCTCTGATGAGTAAATATTACCCGAAATCCGTCAATACGCTCAGCACGGCTTTTTTGTAAAAGCATAATCAAATTCACTGCACCGACCAACAACCAAACTATCATTAATCCCACACCAATAAGGTATCCTATTAATAAATAATTGACAGAAGAGGAGACCGGGTTTTCAATAATTTCATAGCCCACACTGACGCTCTCTATTTGTGCTACAAAAGTTTTTACGGAAGGTAATAACGGAAGATTTATAAGGGGTAAAATCAAGGCTACCGGTATCATCATTACTAAAAAACCACGAGCATAGTAATGCGTTATTTTGCCCTCTAAAAAAACTCGATAAAATATGTAGAACAGTCCTATACATATTTGCGAGTCTATGAGATATCCTTGTGAGAACATAGCGGATAGAGTATTGTGTTATTGTTTTAATATTTTTTCTGCCACAACTTTCAACTCCTCATATTGCGAAGCAGTAAGGTTCCCATTTTCTGCAAAAAATGAGAGAAGTTGAGATGGCGAATTATTGAAAAAATTACTCATTACCTTCTGCATAAAACGGTGGGTATATTCTTCTTTACTCACCAAGGTAAAATAGCGATGAGATTTTCCATACGTTTTGTGTGAAATATATCCTTTTCTTTCAAGAATACGTATGAATGAGGAAATGGTTGTATACGCCGGACGATTTTCACTCTCAGGAAAACAGTCATAAATCTCGTTTAAAAAAAGCGGCTCTTTTTCCCAAATGATTTGCATAACCTCTAATTCGGCGCGGGTTAAATCTGTGGATATCTGCTTCATTCTATTGGATGTTTTGAATTATAGAACAAAGATATGATTACTTTTTTAGTTATACAACTATTTTATTAATTTTATTTTCGAATTTCATTCGATTTATTGATTGTTCAAACAGTTGCTGTGTGATTTCAGATAACTAAGAGAGGTCGGATGAACTATCTACATTAGACAAGATTTGTAGAAAAGAGTATGATGACAATTTAAAAATGTATTCTCATTTCAATATTTCCACTGTGCTGTATAGAAAGATTAGGAATTTTACGACCATTATATTGTACATTTACCTCTATACCGGAACGAAATAGTTGTCGGTACCCAATTCTCCAAATATAGTTACTTCCCACTCCCAATCCTTCTAACATCTGATAACCCAATACAGCATTAGGCTCTCCGACATAAGTATTAAAGACGTAATTAAACTCAACAGGAACTGCGCTTGAACGGGTAATGTTGACGGTCAAAAGATTTCCAATACGGTGAGTTTTGGCTGACTGTAAGGTAGCATTATGATAATTATAGCGATATTCTGTACGATTCTTTACAAAAGTTCCTAACGGATACTCAAGTCCATTATTGGTTTGAAAAGTTTTCAACAGATAATTCCTTTGAGTAAAGTATTGTGAAAAATTTTTCTGATAACGGTATTCTGTTTCTGTATAAATTTGTAATTGAGAAATAGGGAGATAACGTACAGACAAACTGTAAATCGTCCCTTGAGTTCCTTCAACTCCATTGACCAATTGGTTTTTTGATGAGTTTAATCTAAATCCCGCGCTTGCATTCACTTTTCGAGATGGAGAAATAAAATTCAAAAGATTGACAAAACTGGTTTGTTGTTCAAGCAAGGTCGTATCATCAATTGCTTTGTAGAGAAATGGATTGAAATTTACTTTTGCAGTTTTCGTCTCACTCGTAATGGAAGATGAAAGAGAAAAAAGAGATAAAATCTTTTGATAACCCTCCGTACGAGTAAATAATTGCGAAAGTATAAAATTCAAAGTAATACCGCCATTGTTGAGATAAGATGATTGATATTGGTTCGTCGGAAGTTGTAGCCTTATATAACGAGCTTCATCTTCAAACTTTGAAACTTCAAATTCACCCAACTCTTTTATACCATTTTCATTGTAATCTATCCATGTATAAATTCCCTGACCCGGCCCTACATCAATATAAGTATAAGAAAACTGGGGAGTAGAGACATTTGCCAATTCATAATTTGCAGATAAAACTAAGGAGCGCTTTAATAAAAAAAAGTTGGTATTGATGCGCCCCGAAAAATAGTGTGAAGGTGTAATGGTGGTTTGTATATCTGGATTTACATTCAAATAGCGATAAGTCGTCTGAAAGCCTATAGTAAAATAACGTTGTAATAACCGACTATTCCACTTTGCTTCTACACTTTTAGAATAAGGAGTAAGAAGATTATTCCAAGCAATGTTATCAATGGTCATTGTTGTTTTCAACTGCGTAGAAAACAGTGTTGTATCTTTATTCTTAATCAGTAACCCCGCTCTCCAAAAACTTCGACTGTCACTCTGTAAACTGTCGCCATTCCACATAACCACTCGCTCTTCATATTCTCCCGATAAACTATAATTTAAAAACTTGAATCGATTGAAGTCTAAAACAACATCTGCTTTACGATACTGTCCTTGTCGAATCAGACTTTTTATTTGAGTATCATACCATGCACCTGAAATTTGTATCCAAGAAAAGTCGAAATTACTCTTAACCCAATATTGGTAGCCTGCAGTCTGTGATATTTTCTGTTCCGGTATAAAAGTTCCTTTGCTATCAGAAACTTGCAGATAAGCACCTCCAATGACCACGTCAAACTTTTTGTTGAAAAGATATTTTACAGATTGTCGGTAATGTTGAAATGACTGGTTCAGTAGATCGGTCATTGCCCATTCTCTAAAAAATTCTAAGGGTAAAAATCTTTCAGGAGTATTGAAGTTATAAGTATGCAATAAAATATCTGTTTGAGAAATGATGCTATGTCGACGATTCATTGTAAAATGTTTCGTCAGATTTAATTTCCCACCAAAACCGACATTTTCATTATTATTCAATGTAGAAAAGGTGTTTTGATCATTGTTAGACAGAGATAATTCTACATTTAACTTGCTCAATGAATCCAATGTAATATTTGTACCGATGGTGTACAGTTGTTTAACTTTCGGTGTTATTATTGTTCTTTGAGGGTCATAATTACCTTGAGGAACTTTGTTTTTAGGAGCCACCCATTGGTAAGTTTGTCCATTGACAGCATTTTTTGCCAATACATAATTTCCTTTGTTTTCTCCGGTAAAAACAAAACTTACTCTATATAAATCGGGTGTAGTGTCATTTTCGGCATAATAAAATATTGTGTAAGTTTCAGTCATCACAGTTGTGTCACGTTGTTTATAGAGAATTTCCTGTGCATTATATTTTACTTTTTGCGCAGTAGAGCCTGTGGCTAACCATGTTTGATTCCCTAATGTAGATAAAAAATAACGATTTTCATCTGTAAGATTTTGATCTGTAGGTTGAGATTTCAAATCATTTTCCATAAAAATATCGGTGTACAAGGAGACTTTTTTATGAATTTGAAAACTACTGTTTGCCATCACGACATAACGTCCATAACTTCTTTCCGTATATTCAAACTCTACCGTAATTCGAGAAAATCTTGTAATTGATATACCCGCCATAAACTTTATTTCTGCTGTTTGATAATCAATCACATAATCTTTATCGTAACCGCGTTGTAATAAAACGCCATCAATAAAAACCTTTTCACTACCCGATAGTATCACAATATAAGGCTGACCATTTTCTCCTGATAATCTGTAAGGTCCGGAATTATTTTCTATGGCTGTAATTTTATTTCTTGTAAACTTACCTTTACTAACTCCTGCATTGATGAATGCTTTAAAGCCATCAACCTTTCCACCGCCTCCAATTCCTAACACCTTTCGACTGTAGTTACTGAAAAAACTATGTTTATTTTCTGCCACAATATCTCCACCCTCCAAGTACCAGTGCGGAGTCTTTAAATTGATAAATATCTTGTCAAATTCATTAAGAGATGCTGTATTGCCTTGAGGACTTAGTGGTAAATTTTGGTCTGAGACAGAAGCTGTTAACCATAAATTTTCTTTTAACTCTCCCGATATTTGAAGGTGGAGTGCACTATTTAAAGCCGTTTTACCATCTTGACCAACCATAAAACCTCGCATCAAATTTCCTGAATAATCCAGTGTCGGGCTTTTTGTTGGTAATGTCGGATTTCTTTGGATATTTTGAGTCCTGTAAACTGCTTTTGGAATATTACGTAAAGCGCTATCTGTACTTAAGTAGTTTGAATGTTGTTTGTTGAAAACAGGCAACCCCAAATCTGGTAAAATAACTCGATAAGATATCTCCAATGGTTGGGATAATAAAGACGTATCAACAATGATAATCGATGTTAACGTATGGAGTTGATAACTGTGCGGAGAAGTTGTTTGACCATTAGAACGTATAACTACAGATTGAGGAAATATAGGTAATGTATCTAATGTAATTTTTACAGAATGGGGAGTGATACTGATTTTACGGGATTGTGTCATGTTTTGTGCGACTGCAAAAATGCTCAACAAAAGCATAAAGCCAAGCAAAAAACTACGCATGCCGAAATGGAACAGTGTAAATATTTTTACGCTTAAAATCATGTACAAAAGTACACGATTTTTGACACAACAAAAATAATCTATCTGTCATAAAATGGATGCTACTCGCAGTGAGTATGTATCAACAGTAAAATTACCAACTTCCTCCGGCACCACCACCGCCAAAACTTCCTCCGCCAAATCCTCCAAAACCACCACCACTACTGCTACCACCTCCACGTCCTCCGCTTCCACCACCCATCATGCTTAAAATAAGCCATAAAGGTAATCCACTGTGATTACTATCTTGACTTCCAATATTGTTACCTCCATTTTTTTTGATAATAACAATGATAATAATCGCAATGATGATAAAAATAATAATGCCTATTGCCGGTAAGCCTTCAGATATTGGAGTTTGTTGGTATTCTCCATTTAGCGCTGTAATAATTGATAAAATACCGTTATAAATCCCATTAGCATATTGATTTTGCTGAAAGTACGGAATGATACTATTCTCAATAATCCTCTTCAACGTAACATCAGGTAAAGCACCCTCTACACCATAACCAGTAGCAATAAAAATCTCTCCTTTTTGCATTTTTGTTTTGGGAACAATGAGTATGACCACTCCATTATTGAACTTTCCTCCACCAACTCCCCATGTCTCTCCAATTTGATAAGCATACTGAGACTTGTCTTGTCCTTCTAAATCGTTCACAATAACCACACAAATTTGAGTAGATGTCGTATCAGCATAACCAACAACCAAATGTTCTAATTGTTGTTGCTCTATAGAACTTAAAGTATTTGTAAAGTCATTAATTAATTTTGGTGGATAAGGCTGTTGAGGAATACTCCAAGCGTGAGATATTGCACAGAGTAGAATCACAAATAGTGTAATGAGTCTTTTTGTCATGTCAGTTACCTTCTGTTACTTCGTTTGAAAGTTCATTGATATACGTTGGGGCGGGTTTGTAAAAAGGCTCAACAACCTTAACGACCTCTTGAATACCTGCAATAATACCTTCTACAAGTTTTCCTTCTACAAAGTAGGTTATCATTGTATTTTTAGTAGTATCCCAAAAAGTCGGAGTTACGTGTTGATCAATTCCCTTATCTCCTATAATGGCCATTTTTTTATCGCTTATAGCAATATAAATCAAAATGCCATTTCTTTGTACGGTTTTGTCCATTTTTAAAGTCTTAAAAATTTCTACCGCTCTATCTAACGGCTCTATTTTACAATGACTATCCAAATGAACTCTTATTTCAGCAGAAGTTAATTGTTCTGCTTGGTGAATAGCCAACTCTATCGTTCGTTTTTCCTCAAGAGTAATAAGTTTAGGCATAATTAAAACTCTACTTTTGGTGCCACATCACTACCTTCTTGGGCTTCAAAGTAGGCTTTTTTCTCAAAAGAAAACCATCCGGCAATTATGTTTTGGGGAAAAGAACGAATATAAGCATTATAGGCTTTTACTGCTTCATTAAATTTATTACGCTCTACTGCAATTCTATTTTCTGTACCTTCAATTTGTGCTTGTAAATCCCTGAAGTTTTCATTGGCTTTTAGTTCTGGATAACGTTCTACTGAAACTAAAAGTCTGGAAAGAGCATTACCTACATTAGATTGTACCGATTGAAATTTTTGCAGATTTTCTTCAGTAAGTTGTTTTGGGTCAATGGTCATTTGTGTTGCTTTTGCTCGTGCCTCAGTAACTGCAGTAAGTACTTCTTGCTCATGTTTTGCATAACCTTTTACTGTTGCCACTAAATTTGGAATTAAATCGGCACGTCTTTGATAAACATTTTCTACTTGTGCCCAAGATGAAGACACCTGCTCATCTAAACTTACCATTGTGTTGTATCCACAACTTTGAAGAAAAGGAAAAAAGAGTAAAGAGAGATAAAATATTTTTTTCATCGTTTGAGTGATTAAAAAGTGAGTGATATATTTTTATTTTTGAATTTGCAGAAAGTTTTGACGTCAATATCAATAATAATTACAATACTGTGTAAAACAAAAAGACTGCTCTTTTGAACAGCCTTTTTGACATAATCAGAATCAATTTTATTGTTCTAAATTAATTTGGAATGTTTTATCATTATTTTTCAAAAATGCTACGAGTTGCTTTGCTGCAGCCACGCCTGCATTAATATTTGCTTCATGGGTTTCAGCTCCGATTTTACCGGGAGTTGCAAAATAACGATGTTTGTATTTACTTGCCAATAATTCATGACAAGTAGGCATTACATCGGTAATGTAACGAAAATCTTGTCTTTCTTCCATTACTCGTTGCAAATCGTTTTCATTAATCAACTCTTTACGTGCTGTGTTCACTAATGTTGCTCCTTTAGGCATTTTAGACATTAGGTTGTAATCAATCGAATGATACGTTTGAGGAGTAACCGGTAAATGTAAACTTATATATTGACAAGTTCGATACAACTCTTCCGGAGTACTTACGACTTTCACCCCAACTCTGTTCATTTCTGGCTTACGTAACATGGGGTCATAAGCAAACACATTCATACCCATGTTTTTACCTAATTGACCTACTTTTTGACCTACATTTCCAAAAGCATGCAATCCTAAATCTTTTCCAGACAATTCATTTCCGGTACCGGTAAGAAAAGTATTTCGTGATATAAAAATCATCATCCCTAATGCCAATTCAGCTACGGCTAAGGCATTTTGTCCGGGGGTTGTTAAGACTGCAATATTTCTCGTTGTACAATTAGTAACATCAATATTATCATAACCTGATCCTGCACGTACAACGACTTTTAAATTTTTTGCAAAATCTAGCAATAAAGAGGTCACTTTATCACTGCGAACAATAATACCGTCAATATCTTCAACGGCACGATAAAGCATTTCAGAGTTATCATATTTTTCTAAAACACGAACGGTAAATCCTTCATCTATCATGATTTGTCTCATAATATTTACGGTTACCGGAGTGAAGGGTTTGGCTGTAGCAATTAATATTTTCATAATTCTTTTAAGGTTTTTATAAATAGTTTTTAGTGCGTATATTGTTTTTCAAACTGTTCCATACATTGAACTAAGGTTTCTACTGAAGATTTTGGTAATGCATTATAACAAGAGGCTCTAAAACCGCCAACTAATCGATGTCCTTTGATGCCAATCATACCATTCTCCTTGGCAAATTGTAAAAAAGTTTCCTCCAAGTTCTGGTAACCCTCTTTCATCACAAAACAGATATTCATGATTGAGCGTGAATGTTTTTCTGCCGTACCAATAAATATTTTTGATTGATCTAAATAATCATAAAGTATTTTTGCTTTTTCTGTATTCATTTTTTGAATAACACTTACTCCACCCAAGGATTTTATCCATTTCAACGTTTCACACATAACAAATATTCCAAAAACAGGTGGAGTGTTGTATAAAGAATTCTCTTGAATATGTAATCTATAGTCTAACATGCTTGGAATCTGTCGATTGACTTTACCCAAGATGTCATTTTTTATAATGACGAAAGTTACACCAGCAGTACCTGCATTTTTTTGTGCACCTCCATAAATCAAACCGTATTTACTAACATCAACTGGACGACTCAAAATATCGCTGGACATATCGGCAATCAAAGGTACGGGAGAAGATATATCTGTGAAACTTTCAGTTCCGTAAATAGTATTATTTGTGGTAATATGTAAATAATCTGCAGATGAGTCAATTACAGGCAAAGAAGGATAGTAATTAAAGTTTTTGTCAGACGAAGAAGCGATAATCTCCACCTCTCCAAATAATTTAGCCTCTTTTATCGCTTTTTTTGCCCAAACTCCAGTTTCTATATACAGAGCCTTTTTATTCAATAAATTATAAGGCACCATGCCAAATTGTCCACTGGCTCCGTTACCTAAGAACAAAACACTATAACCGTCCGGAATATTCAATAATTCTTTCCATAAAGCAATACATTCATTGTGGATTTTTTCCCAATCTTTTGAACGATGGGATATTTCGATTAAAGATAAACCACTATTATTCAAATTCAATACAGCCTGAGCGGTAATTTTCAACACAGAATCCGGTAGTATTGAAGGTCCGGCATTAAAATTGTGTATTTTTTTTGTCATATAAAAACTTATTCTCCAAAATCAAGTTATACTTCCATAAAAAGTATTACCTACAAAAGTATATATATATTTATAGATTTGATACTAATTTTATGTTTTTTAACTCGATATTAATGTAATTTATCTAAAGATTCTTTGATTTGATTCAATGCTTTTGATAACTTTTCGTCTGATGTCGCATAAGATAGTCTTATACAATTAGGGTTACCAAAGGCTCCTCCTGGAACTGTAGAGACCAACGCTTTATCTAATAAATACAAGCACATATCCATATCATTTTTAATCGTAGTTACTCCATCTGTTTTTCCAAAAAATGAACTAATGTCTGGAAATACATAAAATGCTCCATCCGGAATCATAAAACGAACACCTTTGATTGATTCTAATCCTTTTACCATAAGTTCTCGACGACGTAAAAATATTTTACGCATATCTTCTTTAAAAGTTGATTTTTGAGTCAGTGCAACAAATGCTGCACGCTGGGCTATTGACGAAGCATTCGAAGTTTGTTGACCTTGTAATTTTGATATTGCTTTGGTTAACCATAATGGCGCGGCTAAATACCCGATACGATAACCGGTCATCGCATAACATTTTGAAACACCATTAATAATAATTGTTCTTTCTTTTAATAACGGAAACTGTGCTATACTCTCATGTTTACCCACAAAATTGATATGTTCATAGATTTCATCTGATAAAACAAAAATGTTCGGATGTTTTTCCAATACTTTAGCCAATGATTCTAATTCTTTTTTTGAATAACAGGCTCCTGTCGGATTAGATGGAGAACATAGTATTAATAATTTTGTTTTTGGAGTAATGGCACTTTCTAATTGCTGTGGTGTAATTTTGAATCCGTTATCAATGCTGGTATCAATAATGACATTTTTTCCTCCATATAATTTAACTAGTTCTACGTAACTTACCCAATAAGGCGCAGGAACAATCACCTCATCTTCGTTATCTACAAGACAACATAAAATATTAGATAAAGAATGTTTTGCTCCGTTTCCAACAGAAATTTGTTCAGGAGCATACTCCAAATGATTTTCTGTCGCAAACTTTTCGGCAATGGCTTTTCGCAAATCTGGATAACCGTCTACCGGGGTGTAAAAAGAATAATTTTTTTCTACTGCACTCTTTGCTCCTTCTTTTACATAATCGGGAGTATTGAAATCCGGCTCCCCAACAGTAAGGTTAATAATATCGAATCCTTGACTTTGCAAGTCTCTTGTTTTTTGATTCATCGCCATGGTTTGCGACTCTTCCAATAAGTTAATTCTTTGAGATAGATGATTTTTCATTGCCTTTAAATTTTGATACAAAAATAGGAAAAGAAATGGAAACTATAAAATTATAATCAAAATAGTCTGATAAGATTACGGTAAAAATATTGGTATTTTTCTGTGTTCAAATGTAGCATAAGTATCACTAAAGCCAATTATAATCAACGTTTTTAATATGTATTAAAAAAAGTTAAATATAGAAAGTATCGATTTATATTTTTTTACTTTGCAAAAAAACAAGTTTAAGTTGTGGTTTTATGAGTTCGAATTTGGTTATCGTTGAGTCGCCAGCAAAGGCTAAAACAATACAAAATATTTTGGGTAAGGATTTTGTAGTAATGTCGAGTTACGGTCATGTCCGAGATTTGTCTAAAAAAGATTTGGGAATTGAGATTGAAAATAATTACACTCCGCATTATATTGTTCCAGATGACAAAATTAAAATTATTCATGAATTACGCCAATTGGCAAAAAAAGCAGATATTGTATGGCTGGCTTCCGATGAAGATCGTGAAGGTGAAGCCATTGCTTGGCATTTGCAAGATGAATTAAAGTTACCGCAAGATAAAATAAAACGGATTGTATTTCATGAAATTACTAAAAATGCAATTCTGAATGCGATTAAACACCCTCGTGGAATAGACCATAATTTAGTTAATGCACAACAGGCTAGAAGGGTTTTGGATCGGTTGGTTGGTTTTGAATTATCTCCACTATTATGGAAAAAAATTAAACCATCACTTTCTGCAGGAAGAGTACAATCTGTTGCTGTACGGTTGATTGTTGAAAGAGAACGGGAGATTTTATCTTCTAAAATCAGTAATTTTTACAAAGTCATTGGACAATTTTCGAATCACTTAAAACAACCATTCAAAGCAGAACTTTCTGTTAAATTCCCTACTCAAGAATTAGCAACTCAATTTTTGGAAAAATGTTTATCGGCATCCTTTATTGTAAAAAGTGTTGAAAAAAAACCTTCCAAGAGAACTCCTGCAGCCCCTTTTACGACTTCAACCCTACAACAAGAAGCCGGAAGAAGACTTGGTTTTTCTGTGTCCCAAACCATGAGATTAGCTCAATCTTTATATGAAAGCGGACACATAACCTATATGCGTACAGATTCTGTGAATTTATCAGAGGAGTCATTACAGGACTTGCAACGTAATATTGTAAGCCAATTTGGTGAACAGTATTTACAAATTCGTCGATATACAACAAAAGCAAAAGGTGCACAAGAAGCCCACGAAGCAATTCGACCGACCTATATGAACAAAGATGCTGCCGGAACAACAACACAAGAAAAAAAACTATATGATTTGATATGGAAACGTACTATGGCGTCCCAAATGAGTGAGGCAAAATTAGAACGCACCGTAGTTAATATCAATGTAAGTAATGCTGAGCAGCATTTTAATGCAGAAGGCGAGGTTTTGCTATTTGACGGTTTTTTGCGTTTATGGAATGATTTTGAATCTTTAGAAGAAGATAACTCTCAAGAAGGAAATAAGCGATTACCTATTTTGAATGAAAAAGAAGAGTTGCAATACATTCAAATAAGTGCAACAGAACGCTTTACTACACGCCCTGCAAGGTATTCAGAGGCTGCATTAGTAAAAAGTTTAGAAGAACTTGGTATTGGACGCCCTTCAACTTATGCCCCAACCATTTCAACAATTATTCAACGAGGGTATGTCGAAAAAGGAGACAGAGAAGGAGAAGAACGAAAATATGAACAAATATTGTTAGCAAAAGATAAAATAACAACAAAAGCATTAACAGAAATAACAGGAAAAGAAAAAGCAAAATTATTTCCAAGTGATATTGCGTTGATTGTTAATGACTATTTGGTCGAACATTTTAAAAATGTATTGGATTTTGATTTTACCGCAAACGTTGAAGCCGAATTTGACCATATTGCAGAAGGGAACACAGATTGGAGAAAAATGATTGACAAGTTCTATTTGCCATTTCATAAAAATATCGAAAAATCATTATCTGAAGAACGTCCTAAAACGGCAGAAAAAATACTTGGAAAAGACAGTAAAAGCGGTCATACGGTAATCACACGAATAGGACGTTATGGACCTCTTGTTCAGATAGGTACTTCTGAAGAAACTGAAAAACCAAAATTTGCAAACCTTCGCAAAAATCAATCTATTAATACAATAACTCTCGAAGAAGCTCTTAAATTATTTGATTTACCTCGAGTTGTAGGAGAGTATGAGGGTAAAGAAGTCAAAGTGGCAGTTGGTCGTTTTGGTCCTTATATACAACATGATGGAAAATTTATATCTTTAGAAAAAAATGTAGATGACCCATTAACTGTGGAATTAGATAGAACTATTGACTTAATCGAACAAAAAAGAAAAAAGGACAGTGAAAAAACAATCTTCAACTTTGAAGAGATTCAAGTTCTCAATGGTAGATACGGCGCATATATCCATAGTCATGGTATAAATTATAAAATACCTAAAGGAATTGAACCTCAGTCTTTAACAAAAGAACAATGCATTGAGATTATCTCTAAAACCAATGAAAAAGAACCTATCAAGAAAAAAAACTCTAAAAGCACATTGAAGAATAAGAAGTAAATTATTTTGTGGTGTTAGATTTTACAAATAAAATATATACATGAATTATAATACACTGTTGGTGCCATTAAAAAAAGAACAGATTGAATTTATAAAATCAGACAATATCAATACAATAAGTCATTCTATCTCAATAGCAAAAGAAGACTTTGAATGGGAATGGTTACAACAATTTGATGCATGTCTGGTCACTTTTAAGAGTAATAAGACTTCTTCAAACTATGACTCTTTTCGTCAAAAATTTTACTCACTGTATGTTTCCCAGAAAAAAATAAAGTTGGTTGACTTGGGTGATTATATTTATGACAATGATAATAGAGAAGATACGGAAAGAAAATTATACTTTTTGGCAGAAAAAATATTTACGTATAAATTGTTTCCTATTATTATTAGTCCTGAAGTTCATTGGGGCTTTATATTTAATAAATTACATACGTTATTATCTCATTTACGCAATCAAGCTATAATTATTCATCATGCCAATAATATTGCAGTAAAAAATCAGTCTGAAATTACGTTGAATAATCTTATTCATACTGTAAAAAAAATAATTTGTAAAGAAAAATTTGATACACTATCAATATTAGGATTTCAAACCCATAAAACTAATCCAGAAGATTTAATTTACTATGCTCAGAATTACATAGAAACTCTTCGATTGGGTCTTTTACGTAACAATATTGAGATAGCAGAACCATTGTTAAGACATGTCCATTGCTTAACGGTAGATATGTCTGTGATTCGTTATGCTGACTTTACAGCAACAACTATTTGTAATCCTAATGGATTATTTAGTGAAAACTTATGTGAATTAGTCTATTTTGCAACAGTTTCTAAAAACCTAAAATCTTTGATTTTTACCAATTTTGAAATAGAAAAATTAGTAAAAAATGATGCATCTTTATTTGCTGAAGTTTTATGGTATAGTTATGATGGATTAAGTAATCGAATAGATGGCGATTCATTTTTATCAACAGAAATATACAATAAACATATTGTTGATATTGATTTGTACACCACACCTATTTATTTTTATCAAAATAGAATAACCAATCACTGGTGGATTGAATTAGACGATATAAATGGTTCAAAACAATATATACCTTGCTTACAAGAAGATTATCAACAAACAATAAAAGGTGAGTTGTCTGACAGATGGTTATGGAATTTAAAAAAATACAATCAAAAATGAAGTTAAAATATATACGATTTACGCGTAATATAATTAGTTAGAAATCTATTAACATACTTCAACATTTAAAGTAGATTATGTTTTTTTTGTTTGCATTTTTTAATATTGATATACACTAAATTTATACTACCTTTGCGAAATAATTACGTATACATTTTTTGTTTGGCGATTGTTCTAAATTGGATTTCTTTATGTTTGGCAATAGGGCAATCAGTAAAACCGCCTACACAATATAGAAAAATACCGATAGTTGTATCTCCTTCTGAAGTTGGAAATCATGAAATGATTGATGTAAATTTGCTTTTCCGCTCTCAGTACATGGGGTATAAAGGTGCACCTACATCATGGTTTTTGTCTGGAGATTTACCTATAGAAATACTTGGTACTAAACATGGTGGAGGGTTGATTTTCAAAACAGAAACAATAGGTAACTACGTCAAGGTTGAAGGAAACTTAATATATAGTTATAAACATAAAATTGATAGTGAAAAGCAACTTTCTGGAGGTATTGGATTAGGCTTTATATCTTATGGGCTAACTGATGTTGGACAGTGGGGGAATTTAAATGACCCTGCTATCCCGACTCAAAAAGAACAATCTTCAGGAAATTTTGATTTATCGTTAGGGATTGATTATCAGATGCCTAATTTAAAAGTAGGAGTTGGTATGTTACATGTAACATACCCTCGTATACTAAAAGTAGATAATCAATCGTTTATACCTATGAATATTTTTGTATACGCGGAATCTCCTTTAAATTTAGATGTAGAACGTAAATTAATAGTGACTCCAAGTTTGTTAGTTGATTTTACATCCTTTCGGAGGCCAGTTTTTTTAATAGCCGGAGAAGTGAGTTATGCTAATCGATTTTGGGGAGCCTTCTCTTACAGAATAGAAGAAGCTTTAGGTTTACAACTAGGAATGAGATTATTTGGTCGATGTAATATAGGTTTAATGTACGAATATCCAATATCAAAGTTAGCAGGTCTAACTGGGGGTACTTTAGAATTGTTAGTTAGTTATTCATTTGAATCTTTTTGGAAGAAACAAAAGAAAAACTTTAAAAGTTTAAGATATTTATAAAATATTTTTTTATGCAATTACGGAATTATACTTTGTCAGTATTTTTAATTTTATCTTTTATATTCATTTCTTCATGTGGAGGTGGATTGGTTCAATCAGGAGAGTTAATTGGTGTGCAAGGCCGATTTGTTATGCGGTCAGAAACACCACCTTTTGGTATGGTGTTGATACCTCAAGGAAGTTTTAACATGGGGTTGAATGATCAAGATGCTTTATACTCCATGAACGCCAATTTGACAACAGTGTCTGTAGATGCGTTTTGGGTAGATCAAACTGAAGTAACCAATAATGAGTATAGGCAATTTATAAAATATGTTTTCGATTCTGTATCTCGCAGAACACTGGGCGAAACAAATGAAGATTTTTTAGTTGTTGAAGACGAACTAGGGAATACGTTACCTACACCATTAATCAATTGGAAGCAAAAAATAGATCTAAAAGATCCAGACATGAAAGAATCTTTGGATAAAATGTATTTAAAAAAAGAAGAATCTCCATCTGCTCGTAAGCGTTTTATTCGTACAGATAAGTTACAATATGACTATCAATGGTTTGATTATCAAAGAGCAAGTGCTTTAAAAATACATACACTCGGAGTTGTGACGGATGTAGTAGCAGATGCGACACAACCACAAGAGGGAGAAAATGAAGAGGAAGGTGCTGGAAATGTAGTTAACGCCGGAGGAGTCGCAATGGAAAAAATTGACAACTCATTGTTTGTAGTGAGAGAATCTGTGGATGTTTACCCTGATACATTAGTCTGGATTAGAGATTATAAGTACGCATATAATGAACCTTTTGCATTGCAATATTTTGCACATCCAGCCTATGATGATTATCCTGTTGTTGGAGTTAATTGGCGACAAGCACGTGCTTTTTGTGATTGGAGAACAAAAATGATGCAAGATTATGCACAAAGAACCAAGACTCCTGAGGGACATGAGTACAGATTACCTACTGAAGCAGAGTGGGAATGGGCTGCTCGTGGTGGTTTAGACCAACAAATGTATCCGTGGGGAGGACCTTATACTTTCAATCAAGAAGGTTGTTATTTGGCAAACTTTTTACCTTTAAGAGCACGTTATTCTATAGATGGAGGTACTCGTACTTTACCTGTAGGAAGTTACCCTCCAAATAATTATGGATTGTATGACATGGCTGGTAATGTTTCCGAATGGACAAATAGTGCTTACAGTGAAGATGCTTATTCTTTTGTTAATAATCTTAATCCCAATTACACTTACGATGCAAAACAAGGAGATGACATCTCCATGAAGCGTAAGGTTATTAAAGGTGGTTCTTGGAAAGATATTGCTTATTTCCTTCAAAATGGGGCAAGAACATTTGAATATCAAGATACAACAAAATCATATATTGGTTTTCGATGTGTTCGTTCATACATCGGAAGATAATAATTTTAATTTAATATCCTAATTTGTTTTACTATTATGTCAAAGAAAAAAAGTTTTGCAGATACACTTCCTTGGAAAAATTTCATGAAATATGTCAATGGTATTGGAGCGGCCATTGTAATTGTTGGTGCCTTATTTAAAATTATGCACTATCCTGGAGCTGGTATTATTTTGCCAATAGGAATGGGAGTGGAAGTTATAATATTTTTACTAACAACTTTAGATACAGTCCACCTAGACCCGGATTGGACAAAAGTATATCCAGAATTAGCAGATAACCACTCTGAGCACCCTTCTGTAAAAGCTCAATTTCCGCCAAGTTCTACAAATGCTGTTGCACCGGCAGTTGGAAACATAGATACATCAAAATTTGCTGATGGAATCAATGCTTTTTCAAATGTAGCATTGGAACTTTCTTCTTTATCAGGTATATCGGAAACTGCTGGTGAAATGAATATCACTATGAAAAAAGCGTCTAGTACGATTAAGCAATTTTCAAATTCTTATGAACAATCGACACAGGTGCTGACTGAATCTGCTAATATTTTATCTGAAAGTTATCAAACTGCAGCACAATCCGTTATCACTTATAGCGAGAAAACAACAAACACATTAATTGACTCCGGGAAAAAAGTAGTAGATATAATATTAGGAGCTTCAAATCAATTTAGTGAAACCTATGAACAAATTGGAAAAGAATTAGATCAACATTTGTCCATTGTCAAAGATGGTAATACTCAGTTTGAAAAGCAGTTAAATGTACTCAATAAGAGTATGAGTAATTTTGCAGTGGCACAAGAATTGCAAATTAAAGAACTAGGTCGCTTGGAAAATGAAAATGAAGCATTTCATGGTGTAATACAAAATTTCATTGAAGATGTAAAAGTTTCTTCAGAAGAGACTAAAAAATTTAGAAAAGGAGTTACTCAACTGAGTGAAAGTTTGAATGAACTTAACAATATCTACGGAAATATGCTTCTAACAATCAATGCATATTCTAAGAAAAAATAAGGATTAAATAAACTCAACTAAATCATATTATATATGGCAGGTGGAAAAGAAACTCCGAGGCAGAAAATGATCGGAATGATGTATTTAGTGCTTATGGCAATGTTGGCACTAAATGTATCGGCAGAAGTTTTAAATGCTTTTGTGAGTATGGATGAAGGACTTTTGAGAACGATTGGTTCTTTGTCTGAAAAAAATAACGACAAAGAAAGGCAATTTCAAAAAGGATATAGCGAAAATCCAGAAAGAATAGGCCCTTGGTTGAATAAAGCAAAACAATTGCGTCAGTCGTCTCAAGACTTATTAAAATTCATTAGAGATTTAAAAATAGATTTGGTAAAAGAAGGTGATGGAGAGGCTATTGCTTTGGAGAATGGTGCCATTACTCCAGACGGAAATGTTATCACATCTAAAATTCAATCAAAAGATAAAACAGATGCTCCAAGTAGATTATTGGTGGAGGGATTAGCGCTCACTCGACCTGACCCACAAGGCCCTATCTTGCAAGAAAAAATTAATGCCTATAGAGATCAACTTATCGCAATGTTAGATAAATCTCCAAAGTTTAAAGATAGGACTGTGCAGTTGGAGAAAACTCTTAAAGATATGTTTGATACTAATGATGTTGTTTCTGGAACTGATGCAGCCCAAACAAAAGAATGGTATAGAGCTATGTTTCTAGATATGCCTCTTGTTGGAGTAATGCCTCTATTGACCAAAATAGAGGTTGATGTTTTGAATGCTGAGTCAGATATGTTGAATTATTTCTGGGGAATGACTGATGCCACGACTGTAAAAATTGATCGATTCGACCCAGTTGTAATATCTCAAGGTGATTATATTTTAAAAGGAGGAGAATTTAAAGCTCAGATTTTCCTAGCTGCATCAGATCAAACATTGGTGCCATCTGTGAGAATTGGAGGTTCATCTCTCAGAGTTGAAAATGGTAGAGGTATTTATTCCACTGTGTGTAATAATATTGGAGAGCAAACAATTAAAGGTACTATTAGCATTCAAGATAAATCTTATGATTTTGTACATAAATATATGGTTGCCGAACCAAACTTTGTTGTTTCACCTACAAAAATGAATGTATTTTATAGAGGTGTTGATAATCCTATTGAAGTTTCAGCCGGAGGAGTTCCAGATGATAAAGTACAAATTCAAGTTACTAATGCCAATACAAAGAAAGATAAAGGTGCTTTATACGTACTAAAACCTTTGGATGGGAATAGTTGTGAGATTACGGTTTTGGCAGAAATGAATGGACGAATGAGTAACTTAGGAAAAAAAATATTTCGCATCAAAAATCTACCCAATCCAAATCCAGAAGTAGACGGAATCAAAGGTAAAGTAGCAACAAAAGGACAATTTTCATCAGCCCAAGGGTTAAGAGCTGCAATGCCGGCAGACTTTGATTTTGAAGCAAAATATACGGTGAAAGGTTTTACAGTATCTGCTGTAGTAGATGGTTTTAGTAGAGATGCTTCTTCAACTTCAATGGCTTTTACAAATGAACAAAAATCTATTTTATCAAAGGTACAAACTAATGGTAAAGTATCTATTACAGATATTAAAGCACAAGGTCCTGACGGTCGTACAGTAGAACTTAGTGATTTGGTTTTTACCGTAAAGTAAAAAATAAAGAAATAAGAGCGTATGAAAGTAAAACATTTATTATCATCTTTATGTGTCATAATGTGTTTGATGATTTTGACTCAAGATGCATTCAGTCAAATATCTAGAAGTCGTAGACGTCCAACACGTACAAGAACCGTTACAAAAGTTGACACAACTACTCAAAAAGCCGCATTACCCGGAAAAGAACCGTTAAAAGAAAAACAAAGTTTGGCTGTAGATGGGTTATTTAAACGTGAAAATATTACAAAGAGAGGTTTTATTCCTTATCCCTACATTAGAGAAGCCGATGTAGTATGGTCTAAACGTATTTGGAGAATGGTAGATTTACGTCAAAAAGTAAATCAATCATTGTATTATCCTACACAAGAAATAAAATTGCGTAAAAGTTTAGTACAAACGTTGGTTGATGCAATTCGGAAATCAGAAATTAGAGCATTTGATGCAGATGAAGATGATGAATTTACAACTATTCTTCCTCCTGAGGGATTAAGCGAAAAATTTGGCGCGGGTGACATTCAAGAAACACGACGAAAATTAGATGATTCCGGAGATACAACGATTATTATACCCGGAGAATATCGATGGGATGAAGTACAATCTTTAATGATTAAAGAAGATTGGTTTTTTGATAGACATTATTCTAAGTTGATGGTAAGAATTGTAGGATTATGCCCTATCCGAGTGTATCGAAAAACCTTAAATACTGGAGATGGTGATGACGACGGAGAAGTTATTCGTAAGCAACTTTTTTGGGTACATTATGATGAAGCACGTCCGGTTTTAGCACGTACTCCTGCATATTTACCAAAAAATGATGCAGCACAATTATCTTTAGATGATATTTTTAATAAGCGCCGTTTTGACTCCTACATCTTTAAGGAATCTAATCTTCATAATAATAGACCTATATCTAGTTATACAACGAATGGATATTTTTCTTTGTTGGAATCTGAAAGAATACGTAAAGAAATCATGGAATTTGAACACGATTTGTGGGAGTATTAATCAAAATAGTGTTAATGTAATTTTATAGAATCAAAGTTTATGGCAATTCCTTACATTATATTTATCGTTTTTGCATTGATAAGTTTTCTTATTCAATGGCAATTAAAGTCTAAGTTTAAAAAAGGTAGTGAGTATCCGACAGAAAGAGGTTTGAGTGGAAAAGATGTAGCCGAATTAATGTTGAAACAGGAAGGTATCTATGACGTAAAAGTTATTAGATCTCAAGGATTCTTAAGTGATCATTACAATCCTATCAATAAAACTGTTGCACTAAGCCCTGAAGTATATGACGGAAAACATGTTATGGCCGCGGCTGTTGCTGCCCATGAATGTGGACATGCTGTACAACATGCTACGGCTTATCAATGGTTAAACTTGCGTTCTTCATTAGTTCCTATCGTTAGTTTTACCTCTTCTTGGTTGCAATGGATACTTTTAGGTGGTATTCTTTTACTGCAAACATTTCCCTATTTGTTATTATTTGGTATTATCTTATTTGGATTAACAACCTTATTCTCTTTCATCACTTTACCGGTAGAAATAGATGCCAGTCGTCGAGCGGTAGTTTGGTTAGAGGGAGCCAATGTAACAAGTACAACAACTCAACCACTTGCCATCTCTGTATTAAAAACGGCAGCTTATACTTATGTGGTAGGAGCATTAGCTTCTTTAGCACAATTAGTATACTATATTATGATTTACATGAGAAGAAATTAACAAGTATTTAAATCAATCATTTCAGACCAATTCCTTTATCTTTATAAGGAGTTGGTTTATTTTTTAATCACAGTATGTATCATAAATATTCTTCCCAAAAAACATCACAACGCAACTCCTCTCCTATTATTTTTGGAATACATCCAATTATAGAGGCTATTGAAAGTGGCAAAGTTTTCGATAAAATTTTAATCCGAAGAGACAGTAAAAGTCCACTGATAAAAAATATAGAACAATTAGCCTATCAACATCGTATTCCTTTACAGTATGTACCGGTAGAGAAATTAAACAGCCTTACAAAATCCGTACATCAAGGAGTTGTCGGTTTTACAGCCTTAGTAGAATATCAACCACTGGAAGAATTGGTGAGCATGTGTTTTGAGTCAGGAAAAGATCCATTATTTTTGGTTTTAGACGGAGTTACGGACATTCGTAACTTTGGTGCTATTGCTCGCTCTGCGGCGTGTTTTGATGTTGACGGGTTAGTATTTTCTACCAAAGGTTCAGCACAAATTAATCCTGAAGCGATTAAAGCATCTGCCGGGTCACTGACTTTTCTTCCTTTGTGCAGAGTGGACAATATTGAAGATAGTTTGTTGTATCTACGCAATAGTGGGGTTTACATTATCGGAGCAAGCGAAAAAGCATCAGGTAAACTTTCAGACTCTCATGAAAAACTGAATAGACCATTAGCCATTATTATGGGTGGAGAGGATACAGGAATATCAACCGATATTGCAGATAAGGCTGATGAAATGATGGCAATATCCATTACGTCCAAGATATCATCATTAAATGTATCTGTTGCTGCGTCTATCTTT